>JBDQJC010000007.1:0-70148 GCA_040264055.1 Planctomycetota bacterium | reverse complement strand
TGCGGCTCAAGATCCAGACCTGCTGGGGGAAGAAGCGCCCTTCCTGCGCAAACTTGCCGAGGTGCAGTTGCTGATGTCCGCCTTGCGCGAGGCATCGCTTTCGGCAGCCTCGGAAGGCCACCTGCTTTCGGCTGCTGCGCTTGCGGCGGATTACAACGAACTCGCGGGCTGGCTCGGCTTGTCACCTCTGACCGAACCGGTGCGTGAGCCGGTGCGCTTGCTGGAAGACGAGGTCGATCGCGGATTGGCTCCGGCATGGAGTCGCGCACAGCTCGAAGTCGGTGGCTCGGCGGCTTTGCACCCCTTCAGCCCGCCTTGGCGGCTGATGCGTGACTTTGGTTGGGCCGAATTTGAGTTGAATGGCAAGGAGGATAATCGCGTCGAGGGGCTTTGGTACGAAG
The DNA here is from genome assembly GCA_040264055.1 of Planctomycetota bacterium. Lineage (GTDB taxonomy): Bacteria > Planctomycetota > UBA1135 > UBA1135 > UBA1135. Next base: position 69,747 of record JBDQJC010000007.1, on the reverse strand, counting down.
ACGAAACGCGGGCTCTACATGTGGGCAGAAAGAAGCCTCGCGTGGGCACAGGCGAGCTCGATCGCACCTCACACAGTCGCGACGCCGTGGTCTTTGCGGAACACTGGTTCGAGCCGGGACGCTACGCCGTGCAGATGCAAATCGAGCCAACGACGGCACTCTTGAATGGGGGAGTCGTATTTGGTTGGACACGCCGCGACCGCAACGTGCGGCTCGGTCTTTCGATGGGTGATTGGCAATACGCGAGCGGCCAAGATGAACAGGTGCAGATCGAAGGCGTGTCGTGGAGCCTGGACGCAGCCTATGCGCGACGCGGAGCGACCAGCGGTTCCCATGCGATGCCCGGCGATCGCCGCTTCTTCGAGCTTACGATCGAAGTCGATGGGCCGACCGCCGATATTTGGCTTGATGGTCGCCATCACGGCACGCTCTCGAGCCTGGACGGAACTGCGATACACGGTCGCATCGGCTACTGGACCTCGCGCGGGGCCATGAAGGTTTCGTTGCCGCGTTTCCGTCGCCTCGACCGGGCCGCGCACGTGCCGGGCGCGCGCGCCACCGGGAATGGCTTGCACCCGGTCCGCAGTGGTGACGAGAAGTGGCGCTGGATGATCGGCCGTCCGATCAGCGGTTTGCCGCTTGCGCCGTCCGGCACTCTGCTGCTTTGGTATCCGGAGCAGACCGAAGCCAAGCGCGCTGAAGTCAGCGCCGAGGATTGGTACGACAAGATCGCAGACGAATTGAATCTACTGCTTGATGCACTGGATGCCGAGGCTGCCAGCCAAGGGCTGCTGGTGTTGGTCCCGCAGTCGTTCCCGGCTTCCGAGATGGCGACCTTGCGCACAGACTTCGGCCCCTACTTGAAAGAAGGTTTTGATGTCATGCGCCATGACCGCCCGGAGCCTTTCGAAGAAGAGACCCGCACGATTCAAGGATGGAGGCGGCCGCTCTACGGCTTTGTCGATCCAACCGGCTTCCTGCGCTATGCGAAACGCCAAGGGCGTCCGTCGAGTCGCTTGCCCGGCGACTTGCGCGATTTGCTGATCGAGCACCAGGACCACAGTCGACCTGGCCGCGCTGGCGCGGGAGACTGAGCAAGACCGCCGGCACGCTTTAGCCGAGAAAAACGATGTCAGGCTGAGTGCAGCCCTCGCTAGGGAAAGAAGACGAGAGAGCTTTGATTTCGGAGCTTTCTGCAAGTTCTCGCATTCATCCCACATGCGCACATGGGCATCGGTCTACTCAGTCTCCTCTTGGCGTTTGCACAGAGTTCAAACTCGCAAGCGCGTACCCCCGCAACGCAGCCGCCGAGCGATCCCGAACTCAGTATCGAGGAGGCGCACCGTTTCCTGACCCAAGCGAGTTTCGGTCCGCGTCCGGCGGACATCGCCACGCTGCAAGCGCTCGGATTCGAAGCCTGGCTGGATGCGCAGTTGCAAGCGCCGAGCGCCTACGACTCGCCGACGGACGGGCATCTGACGCATCTCGAGCGCACGATTGAAATCGCCGAGCTTGCGGAGCCGGGCACCGCTTGGTGGACAAACGGTTTCTTCAACGGATGGAAGCCGAGTCAGCACGTGCATGCTTATCAATTCGCGGCCTACCTGGACAATGTGCTGGGGAGTACGGCGCCTGGACGCGAAGCGATCGGGTCGGACCAGCTGCGACAACGCGTCGCCTATGCCTGGAGCGAGTTGATCATTCACCCTGTCGTGCTTGGCTACGAGAGCCACGGAGAAACGATGGCGCAGTTCGCGGACATTCTTGCCAAGTACGCCTTGGGCGATTTCCGCGCGATGTTGACCGAGGTATCGAAGAGCCCCGGCATGGGGGTGGGTCTCTCTAGCCACGGCAATGCAAAACGCGACCTTGTGACCGGGCAGCGACCCGATGAGAACTACGCGCGCGAGATCATGCAGCTCTTTTCGATTGGCTTGGTCGAACTGAATCTGGATGGAAGCCCCAACCGCGACGGCGATTCGCACACCTATCCAGACGCGGGAACCGGCACTGTGCCTTCCTACGATCAAGCCGACGTGGTCGAGTTTGCCAAGATCATGACAGGCTGGGATTTGGTCGGCGTCGACTACTTCGGTGCACCCAATATCCTGGGGTTGAACATGACTCTGCCGATGGAGTTCACGGCAGCGTTTCACGAGGACGAAGTCGCGGAAGGCGGTGATGGCTTCGCCGAGATTCTTGGAGTCTCAGTGGGTCTGAACTCTGGGGCCGACGGGAGCGGGCTTGACGCCGCGATCGATGTGTTGATGAATCATCCCAACACGGCGCCTTTCCTCGCCAAGCATCTCATCACCAACCTCGTCACGGGCAACCCGCGGCCCGAGTACATCGCGCGCGTGGCGGCCAAGTTTGAAGATGACGGCAACGGCGTGCGCGGCAATCTAGGCGCAATGGTGCGTCAAGCCTTGCTCGATCAAGATGCCCGCGCTTCGCAATTCAGCTACGGAGACGAGTTTGGCTTGGTGAAAGAGCCGTTCCTGGCCTTCATGCAGATGCTCCGCGCTGCTGAAGCCAAGCCTCTTCCCGGCTGGATGAGCCCCGGTGGCGTCGTGATGCACGATGTCTACTGGTTCGCAAACTGCCGCCGATTCCTGCTTCAGGCTCCGGTGCGTTCCCCCTCGCCGTTCAACTTCTTCCATCCAGATTTCATCCCTGCCGACGAGGAATTCGTCAATCGAGAGTTGCGCGCGCCCAGTTTGCAGATTCAAACCGGCGAATCCCTGATTGGCTTGGACAGCTTGGTGGCCGAGGTCACGCGCGTGTTCGAGCGCAACTCCATCCTTGCCCAAGGCATCACGGTGGAACAGTTCGGGGCCAACTATGACTACACGACGGCGCCGTTGTATCTCGTCGACTTGAGCGAGGAACTCGAGGTCTTCGAACTCGCACTCGATGGTATTGCGAACGGCGACTTCCTCAATATCGACGTGGAATCCGAGAAGCGCCGCGCGGTTCGCGCCATGTTGCGCCGGCTTGGCAAGAAGTACCTCGGCAGGGAACTTCCTGACACCGCGATGAGTGCCATGACGCACTATTTGATGTTCGCAGCGGGCGCCAACGCTTCCGCTGGGATGAACGCCGAAGAAGCACGCAAGGTCGCTCGCGAAGCGGTGCGCATGCTGGTGAACTCCCCGATCTACCGGATTCAGAAATAGCGATGACACGATCCTCTTCCTCTACGCGTCGTGAGTTCTTGCGCCGGGCTGGCGCACTCGCAGCGGGCGCATTCCTGCCCCAGGTGCGCAACTTCTCGATGGCCTCGATGCCGGGTGGCATGCCTCAGTTCGGCGACTACAAGGCGGTGGTTTGCATCTACTTGTACGGAGGCAACGACCCACACAACATGCTGGTGCCGATCAGCTCGGACGCGGATCGCGGTTATGCCCCCTATGAGGCGGCGCGTCCGGCGCTGGCTGTCGCGCAGAATCCGCTCAGTTTCCAGGATCTGCGCTCGGGCTCATTGACGCCGGGTAGCGGCAACCCGTACTACGATCAGGGCCAAATTGCGCTGGCTTATCGCAAGGGCGTGCATTCACTGCAAGCGCAAGGGATTGACTACGGCCTCAACGGGGTGATGCCTGAAATGGCGCAGTTGATTCGCGATCAGCGCGCGAGTGCTGTGCTCAATCTTGGCACTTTGGTGCGACCGACGACGCGCGCGGAAATCCTCAACGGGACAGCTGACCTCCCGCTGTTCTTGTTTGCGCACGATCATCAGCAACGTCAGTTGCAGACCGGTCACGCCGGTTCGTTGGCGGGCAACGGCTGGGCCGGACAGATCGCGGATGATTGGCTCGGCATCAATGGGGGAAGTCCGCTCGGTCTGAGTATCTCCTACTCGGGGAACGATCCGATGCTGGTCGGTCGCAAGACCTTCCCGGTTGTACTTGCTGCACCGAACCCACCGGCCTTCGACGGGATTGCGGTCTCTGGCGATGAAGAAGAACGCGATCGCGCTGCCCTCTTCCAAGCGATGGCGGGGCAAAGCGCGCAGGGTCAAAACGTGCAGTTTGGACCAGGCAGCGTGGTGGGGGCGAAAGACCCCTTCCAGCGCATCTTCGGCGAGACCGAACGGCGCGCGCTCGAGACTTACGAACTGGTGAAGTCGGTGTGGGATGCAAATCGCATCAACTACCAATCGCGAGGCTCTTACGGGGAGCCGCTGTTCCAGGTTCCGAATGCGAATACGCTTGGCTTCAACCTGGGACTCCGCGGCAATCTGATCAAACAGCTCGAGGCCGTGGCCAAGATGGTCCACCTCGCTTCCAGCGACAAGTTTGGGCCAGGCTTCGAGCGCCAAGTCTTCTTCGTCGAGTTGGGTGGTTGGGACACGCACCAACAGCAGTCAACGATTCACCCGGCGATTCTCCGCGAGCTCAGCCTCGCGGTTTGGAAGTTCCAGTTGGCTCTCGAAGAGTTGGGGCATGCAGACAAGGTCACTTCCTTCACGATGTCCGACTTCGGCCGCACACTCACGCAAAACCAAGATGGCACGGACCACGCCTGGGGGAGTCACCAGCTGGTGATTGGGGGCGATGGTGTCGGCGGAGTCGGCCAACTGCGTGGCGGGCTGAGCTTCGGCGAAATGCCGAGCTTGGTGCTCGCGGGCGAAGACGACTACGAAGCGCAAGGTCGTCTCATTCCGAAGATCTCGCAGGACCAAGTCAATGCCGCGATCTGTGATTGGTTTGGCGTCACCGAAACGGCGCTCGGGGGGATCTTCCCGAACCTGAGCAACTTCCAAACCGGAAGTGATCTGCGTTCGGCGTATCTCGACCTGTTCGGCTAAACTCGAGAGAGGAAGCGCGCCAACCGACGATGGAGAGCAAGAAGACCGTTGAGGCCTACCTGAAGGCGAAGTCAGACTGGACTGAAGGTCTAACCGTGCTGCGCCAGATTCTGCTTGCCGTGGGTCTGACCGAAACCGTCAAGTGGGGTGCTCCGTGCTACATGCATGCAGGGCGCAATGTGGTGTCGCTCGCCGCCTTCAAGCACTACTTCTGCTTGTGGTTCCATGAAGGCGGCTCGTTGCAAGATCCCGATGATGTGTTGCAGTCAGCCGAAGGCAGCAAGAGCGAGCAATCTTCAGCGCCGCGGCGATCGCATAGAGCGGTAGCCAAGCGTGATAGATCGCAACCCCGTCCTTGGTGTAGCTGCTATCACGAAACTCATATTCCGGATGCTCCGGCCAGGGTTCACTGAGGGTGTTTTCGTAGATCGGCAGCCCGGCATAGACGTCGGTCGGATAGCCATGATCCAGGATGGTCAATGCGTTGATCGCCGACTCGGACTCGTCGACCTCAAGGGGGCGGTCGGCTAGATCAATCGAGCGCACATAAACCCCGGCAATCAAGATGCCGAGGAGCAAGAGTCAATCCGACCACGCGAAGCGCTTCCCTTTCATGCGATTTAGCGGCGGCCGCGCCTCTTGCGCGGACCCTGCAACTCGATTTCGCTGAAGCCAACGGAGGCGTTGCCGATCCCGCCGCCCGTTGTGGCCAGGATTTGAAACTTCAACTTGCGCATGCTGCGAGCTTCCGGGAGTTGCATGATTGATTTGCTTCGCGCGAGCGGGTCAATCTCGACATCGATCGGATCATCGCGATCGATCCAAACCCGCACGCGCGTGGCCATCGGATTGTTCGCTTGCTCGATCGGGCGGGTACGGGCGTGAGTGAACAGGATCTTGTCGGCGGTGACAGGTCGTTGCAGCTCAATCGTGATGGTCGGCGTGGCATCGTTGCCGGCACAAACCCAACGCGTCACCATCTTGTTATCGACCATCGAGCGCGGGTTGGCACCCGTGCTGGCCGAGATCTGCGGCTGGCCGCTCGGCATCAGGTTTTTCGCGGCGTCGAGCGCATAGTCCTTGATGCCGGCTTCCGTTGATTCAGTGACCTGGATCGCCGTGACTCCGGACAGGATCTCGGTTTGATCCTCAAGCACCAAGACGGCTTGCACCTCGTAGGTGCCCGCGCTCGCAAAGGTGTGGCGTCCGGCGAAACGTTCGTGCGGAGTTGGCTCGGTCGGAGCGGTAATGGAGGTCAGCAACTCCCAATCGCCATCGGGCTTGCGCCCGAGGTACTCGACCGAGACGATCTTCTTGCCCTGCACCACGGCCCAGTTCAGCTTGTTAATCCAGAAGCTTGCCGGGGAAGCCGACATTGCTGCGACTTGAATCGGCCCGGCATCCAGAGCTGAAATGCTGACGCGCTTGGTGCCGGTGCCGTGCGGGTCGGTAAAGGCGAGCTTGCTGGCCCGCTTGAGGAACAAGAGCGCAAAGCAAGTGGCCGATTCCGTTCGACCGTGAGGGTCTCGCCAATGGCCGGCGTTTGCACCCGTCGCGATTTGCGAATTGCAGAGGTACTCCGCGCCTTCCCAATACCATTCACGCTCGCCAATCTCTTCGGTCTCGAGGAATGCACCAACTCGTTCCATCCCATACAGGTAGTAGTGCACCCAATCGCCTTTCCCTGGGTTCGAGGAAACGGACCAGTTCGTGGCCATCCAGTTCAAGCCGTACTCGCTTTGACGTTCAATGATCGCGCGCAGCTTGCTGGGACAGTCTTCTCCGAGCTGCTCCAGACAAAGAGCCAAGGTCGCGACACCAGCCGTGCTCATGGAACCGGTCGCGTGCTTCGGGTTAGTCGGGCGATACGCGAATCCCGCAGTCGAAATACGGCCGCCATATGCGTCGACAAGGGCCGAGGGAGTTTCCACGCGTTCCTGCTTTTGCTGATGATCAATGACCCCTTCAGCAAGATCGATCCAGACGCGTTCAGGCACTTCCAAGCCAGCCTTGGCAGCCGCGCGCAGACCAAGCGCCGCAAACTGCGTGCAAGAAAGGTCCGCGTGTCCGGCCGGGTAGCCCCAGACTCCTTGGCGCGTCTGCCAGGACAACAAGTCGCCAAGAATCTCTTCCATCCATGGCAAATATTCTTCGTCCCGCAATGCGTGCAGCGCCATCAAATGGCAGCCGGCCGAGTAAGTCATCGTCGTGGGCGACTCGGCGAGAAAGGCAAGAGCCTCCATCACCGCGGGGTGTCGCGCCGAGACACCTGACTTGACCAAGGTGTACACAGCTAGCGCAGTTGCCCCGTTGCGATAACGACCGTGCTCCTCGCCCCAAGAGCCGTCAATCAACTGGCGCGACAAGATCCATTTGACGCCCAGGTCAATCGAAGCATTGATGCGCTTCTGTTCAATATGGCTATAGGCAGCCATTTGGAAGCCCCAACTGCCGCCGCCGTTATTGATCTTGAAGACGAGGTGGTTGATGCCCTCTTCCAGGCGCAAGCGCAACTTCTCGTCGCGGACATTGACGCCACGTGCCGCGTTGCGACTAAGCTTCAGTTCACCATTGACCCAGCAGCGCACGCCATCGTCGCTGCCGAACATGATTTCAGTCACCATCTCGCGCGGCGCGATGACCTCGCGATAGAGGTAAACCACCGCGTTCTCATTCCAGTTCTTGAGTTCGGGAATCGGCGGTACCACAGCCAGGAAGTCGAGCTTCCCCACGTCGGCAAGATGCGGTGTGGGTGTGCCGAGCTGCGTCCAAAACAGCTTCGACTTTTCCTTGCCTCGATAGTCCTGATCCAGGCTATCGAAGGCACGCCCGGGCCGCATTTTCTTGAACTCTTTCTCGGGCTTGTGATCGGGGACGACTGAAGTTGCGCCGACTTCATGCTCGAAGGGGCCAAGCGCCCACCACTGTCCCCATGCGATGCCTTGTTCATCGACTTTGGGTGCCTCAACAAGTGGTTCTTGTGCCGGAGCAGCTGCTTCGGCCGTGAGGGGAAGGCCGAGCGCCGCGAGCAGAAGGAGGGAGGGCTGCATCACGTGTTCCGAAGACTGCCTGGGGGGCAGACCCCATTTTAGGCAGAGAAAACCGGAAAGCGGGCGCGAATCAGCGAACTGCTTGGGGCGAATTGCCTTCAGTCGCGAAGGCGAGGGCCGCAAAGGAGACGTTCAGTTGGAAGAACCCATCTGGGGGGAGCTTGCTCTCCCGACCTCGTCTCCGGACGGGGATGGAAATCCCGGACCTTGGTTGCCAGCTTCTCTGGGGGGAGAGTTGGAAAAGCGCAGGGCTGATTTCAGTCCGCGTGGTACCGCGATCTGGGGTGGAACCCGCAGGGTCGGCAGCTTCGGTTGCCGGCCCTGTTTTTATGGAGAAACGAGGCCCATCAGGAGTGGTCTAGTCCCAATAGGTGAACGACCGCTTTGCGACGACGTTTCCCTTCGCGTCGATGCCGATTTCACGCAGTCGATAATGGCTGCCATGTGGCGATCGAGAATAAATCAACCATGCGGTCGCTGCGTTGGCGACGCGGATCAACGGCATTCCAAAACGCGCTTCAAGTTGTTCGCGAGTCAGGCCCTTGCACGCAGCGAGGCTCTCGGCTGAGCCGCCTAAGTATCCACCATCCCAACGTCCATCGAAGCCACTCATCGAACGACTGAGCTCGGTCTGTCCCAGCGTCGAAACGACTGTGCCGTTTGGGCCAAAGCTGAACAGGCTAAACGTGCCTTTGATTCCACCATCCTCTTCGAAGCCGGGATGGCCAGGCGCGGCATAAATCCAATCTTCGCTCGGTTCAGAAGTGGCGGTCGAAAGAGGCGGGCCGAGTCGAGCCTCAACCGTGCGTCGCGTATCCCCGATCACAATGGACTTGAATGCAGATTCTGCAAAACCGGGTGCGTACTCGGTCTTGATAAAGATGCCTGGGACAAGCAAGAATCCTGCTGCTCCAAGGAGCAGCAGGATCAGGATGAGTGGCAGGAATCGAGTTCGACTCACGAAGCCAAGGATCTACTCAGCGCCCGTGAACTCGTACTTGTCGACACCCGGGCGCTTGACGCGCACTTCGGGGACATCGTTGGTCCAGTCGTAAGCACTTGGAGCCATGTCGACCTCGCACTTCCAGGCGTCTTCCCAGTTAATGGTTTGGCCTGAGTAGGCCGCCATGCGACCCACGATCGCCATCATCGTCGATTTGATCATGTAGTCGTCGTTATGGATCGGTGTATTGGCACGAATCGCAGCGAACATCGCGTTGTGCTCGTTCTGGTACATATCGTCCGGACCTTCGCCACGGTAGCGCCACCGATCGCCGGCGCTGGTTTCGATGCGATGATGCTGCAAGGACGCGACTCCCTTGGTGCCAAAGGCGTAATCCGACACATCGAATGCGGTACCGGCCATTTGACGACAGGAGCTGAAAGCGCGCACGCCATTCTTCCATTCGTAGACCGTATTGAAGTGATCGTAGACGTCGCCGAACTTGTCTTCGGTGCGCACTATGCGGCCGCCGCTTGCGGTGACCTTGGTCGGGGTTTCATCGCCCATCGCCCACAGCACCTTGTCCAGCGAGTGGATGTGTTGCTCGGCGATATGGTCACCCGATAGCCAGGTGTGGTAGAGCCAGTTGCGCATTTGGTACTCCATTTCGGTCCATTCCGGCTTGCGGCCGCGGTGCCAGAGGCTGCCCGTGTTGTAGGTGCATTGCAGCGCGGTGATGTCGCCGATCTCGCCGTCGTGCAAACGCTTTAAGGTTTCTTGCTTGGCGAAGTGGTAGCGGTAGCAAAGACCCGAGACCATGGTCAGGCCCTTCTCGCGGCCGCGCGCGCAGGCGGCGCGGATGCGGCGCAAACCAACCATGTCGGTCGCGACCGGCTTTTCGATGAACAGGTGCTTGCCCTTTTCGACCGCGTATTCCACGTGCAGTGGACGGAAGTGGGGAGAGGTCGCGAGCAAGACCACATCGACTTCATCGATGACCTTCTTGTATGCATCGAAACCCGTGAAGCGACGGTCTTCGGGCACATCAATCTTGCCGGCAAGATCGCCTTGGCCATTCAGCGAGTTCAAGCTGTTCTCGAGCATGTCCGGGAAGGCATCGCCCATCGCGACCAACTTGACGTTGGGATCAGCGCGCAATGCGTTGGCCGCCGCGCCGGTGCCTCGCCCGCCACAGCCGATCAAGCCGACGCGCAGCGTTTCATCCGCGCCCGGGTGGGCCATGCCCGCCAAACGGCTGAGTGATTGCGCGCCTGCGCCGGAAGCGAGCAGTGCACCGCCGGTCAAAACCGACCCGGTGCGCAGGAAAGTGCGGCGACTTGCGCCTTGAGTTGTGTTCGACGAGGTCTGATCCATCGCGCTTTCAGTCTAGCGCGGAACTGCTGACGGGGGCAGGGTCAAGCCGCGGTGGCCTGGATTTCACCGATGGAGCTAGCCATTCAAGGGGCTCGGCATCGGCGCATTGCGGGCTGCGCGCCAGGTTTGAAGTTCGCTGACTAGGGCGTCGCGCTGTTTTGACTCGCTATCGGCGAGGTTGGTGCTTTCGCCAGGATCTGCGAGTAAGTCGTACAACTCAACCGGCTTGCCGTCGAAGGGTTCGATGAGTTTCCAACGCCCGCGGCGGATTGCGCCGGCTGGGGTGGCGCGCCAAGTTCCGCGACGCGCTTCGAGGTATCCGGGCATATGAAAGTAGAGCGCGCGTTCCTTCCAACTCGGGCTTGGACCTTCCACGTCTTCGCCGCGTTGCGCCCAGAGTGGCGCGAGGTCACGTCCTTCGAGTTCCTGCGGTGGCATGTGCTCGGATTGCGGGTTTGTGGAATCGACACCGGCGGCGGCGAGCAGCGTCGGATAGAAGTCGAGGGTGTGAACCGGCGTCTCATTCACTTGGCCGGGGGCGATCACGTCGGGCCACCGCACGATCAGTGGCACGCGGATCCCGCCTTCGCTCATCATTCCTTTGCCGCCCTTGAGCGGGTAGTTGTGGGTGATGTCGCGCTGGTCGACGCCCGCATCGAGGTATCCGCCAAAGCCGCCGTTGTCGGAAGTGAAGATGACCAGGGTGTTGCCGACTTGATCGTGGTCTTCCAACCACTTGAGCAAGCGCCCGCAGTTTTGATCCAAGCTTTGCACCATCGCGGTGTACTTGGCGTCGACTTGACGACCGTCGAGCCCACGCTTGTTGATGGCATCGACTTGGTCTGCAGGCGCTTGAATCGGCGTGTGCACCGCGTAGTGCGGCAGATACAGGAACCACGGCCGGCCGTCGTCGGCTTCCAAGAAGCGAATCGCTTCGGAGGTCAGTCGATCGGTCAAGTACTCGCCTTCGCGGCCTTCCTCCAATCCGGGGAGTTGCTGGCTGATCGTGCCGTCCTTGTCTTGCTTGTGGTAAGGCCAGAAGTAAGTCGGTGGGTGGCCGACGTGGTAACCGCCGATGTTGACCTCAAAGCCCTGAGCGAGCGGGCCGGTTTTGCTCGCCGCGTGCCCAAGGTGCCACTTGCCGAAATGTCCGGTGCGGTATCCGGCGGATTGCAGACTCTCGGCCAGGGTCACGACCTCGCCCCGGATCTCCGTGACATTCGCCGGTGGCTCCATCGTGCGATTCGCCGCCTTGCCGCGCTTGCCACTGCCGACGGTGTACATGCCATGCACGGGGATGGACTGCCCGGTCATCAAAGTGGCACGGGTCGGCGCGCAGTTTGCCGCTGCGGCATAGGCATGCGTGAATCGAATGCCTTCGCTCGCTAGGCGGTCCAGCGCCGGCGTTCGGTAGCTGGTCGAGCCCTGCACGCCCAAATCGGCCCAACCGAGGTCGTCGGCCAAGATGAACAAGATGTTTGGCTGACGCACTTGCAGTCGCGGGTTGTCCATCGTGAACGCCGTGACTCCGGAGCGGCCAGAAATTAATCCCACTCGATCCGGGCCAAGCACACAGGCGGCCGAAGCCAGTGCATCGGCTTCTATGGCACTCGGTGCAATGATCGTGGCGCTGCGCATGCGGGTCAGGCCCAGGCCAGTCTGTGGGTCAATGATGTGTGCGTAGCGCACGCCGTCGATCGCGACGGCTTGATAACGATCGCCGGAGGTCGCTACCGCGCAGTGAGTCAGGTTGAGGGTTTCGACGCCGGCGTTGCCAGGCGCGATCGAAATATGCCAACCCTCGGGCTGTCCCGGTGGCGCGCCGGAAACCAGAATGTCGCCGCCACCGTCCACCAATGCGCTCTTCAGCCCGGCTTCGGTGAGGATGCGCATGGCTTCATCGCAGGCATAGCCTTTGGCGATGCCGCCGAGGTCGAGTTCGATGCCGGGGACCAAGAAGCGCACGGCGGATTGCTGCGCATCGAGCTCGAGATAGGCATGCCCCGATGCGGCTCTTGCTTCGGCGAGTCGGGTAGGGGTGGGCAACTCCGCTTGCCGCTTACTGCGTCGCCAGAGCTTGGAGAGCCGCCCGAGTGTCGGGTCAAAGGCTCCTTCGCTCGCTTGTGCGATCTCGAGCCCACTTGCGAGTACGGCTGCGAGTTCGGGCGAGATCGGAATCCACTCCTCCGGGTTCGCGGTTTTGGCGCGTTCGGCTAACTGGCTGACCTCGCTGTCTGATTTGTAGTCTGAAAGCAGGGCGTCGAGGGCATGCACTCGTGCCATCGCTGCTTCGGCTGCCAGGATCATCTCGTCCAGTTCGTCCCCATACACGGCGAGCCGAAAGCTCGTGCCCATCGCCGGTTCGGTCAGATCGTAGAAGGCAGGAGTGGACTCGGCAGGAGTCGCAGCGCCACCAGTACAGGCAGCGAGGCAGAGTAGGGGGAGCAGGGCTTTTTTGGCCATCGCAGCGAATCAGCGTAACCATCAGGGGGTTACGCCGTCATCCGTGTGGGGTATCCTGTCGCCGCGCGGTCATCGGGCCCTGGCCGCGGCTCCGAATTGCCCATCATTCTCGTGCATAAGTCTCTTCCAATCACTGTCTTGTCGATTTCCAGCCTCCTGGGCTGCGTTGCCGCACAAGAGGCCGCCGCTGGTTCGCTATCGGGGCCCATTGCTGCCGAACAAGAGCCAGGCGCAACTCCCGTCCCAGCCGAACAAGAGCCGGTAGTCGAAAGCGGGCCGGTTTCGGTTTACCCGCAGGCACCGGAAGGCGCTCCGCCGGTCTACAAGGTGGAAGGCGCAGTGGCCAAGAAGCCCGAGGAAATGAAGCCCTACCGTGACCTGATCCCAGGCACCAAAGTGGGCTTCGACTTGGTTCCCATTCCTGGCGGTAGTTTCCTGCTGGGCTCCCCTGAATCCGAAGAAGACCGCAAGTCCGACGAGGGTCCCCAGGTCCAGGTACAAATCGAGCCCTTCTGGATGGGCAAGTGCGAAGTCACTTGGGATGAATACCAAGTCTTCCAGTTCAAGCTCGATCAACAACTGCGTGATAAGGGTGCGGTCAAGCCTGGTCCGAACGACCCCTGGGCCGACGCGGTCAGCCGCCCGACCCCTCCTTATGTGCCGATGGATTTCAACATGGGCATCAATGGTTACCCGGCCATCTGCATGACGCAGTTCGCCGCCAAGCAGTACTGCAAGTGGCTTTCCCAGAAGACCGGTCGCTTCTATCGGCTGCCAACCGAAGCGGAATGGGAATACGCTTGCCGCGCCGGCACAACGACGGCGTATTCATTCGGCGATGACATCGACGAACTTGAAGACTACGGCTGGTTTTTCGACAACGCCGATGACCAGTACCAGAAGGTCGGTCAAAAGAAGCCGAACCCCTGGGGTTTGCACGACATGCATGGCAACGTTTCCGAATGGGTACTCGATGGCTACAGCAAGCAAGGCTATGGCGATTTTGCGACGCTGGCCGGCGATGGCGCGAAGCCTCTGGTCGGGCCCATGCGGGCTCCCCAAGGGCTCTACCCGCGCGTGGTGCGCGGCGGTTCCTGGGATGACGATCCCGATCGACTGCGTTCGGCGGCCCGCATTTACTCCCGCAAAGACTGGAAAGTGCAAGATCCGCAGCTTCCAAAAAGCATCTGGTATCACACCGATGCAAACTTCGTCGGCTTCCGCATTGTGCGTCCTTTGAAGCAGCCCACTCTGGAAGAAATGGCCCTCTACTGGGATGCCGACATCGACGAAGTTCGCGCGATCCAAGAAAAACAACGCCTCGGCGGCCGCTAGGAAGCCGCAGAACCCGTTAGCATCGTTTCCGGCATGACTTCCTCCAACCGCCGTCGATTCCTTCAGCAGTCCTCCTTGCTCGCCGGTGCGAGCATGCTTGGCGCTACTCCCGGCCTCCGCGCGGCTTCCGGCCGTCACGGCGCCGCCGATGAACTGCGAGTCGCTCTCGTTGGGTGTGGTGGTCGCGGCACGGGCGCTGCGGTGCAGGCACTCTCCACGCAAGGCCCCGTCAAGCTGGTCGCGATGGCCGATGCCTTCGCCGATCGACTCGGAGGCGCACTCGAACAGATCTCGAAAGCCCAGCCTGATCGCGTCGACGTCCCAGAGGCGCGGCGATTCGTTGGCTTCAACGCCTTCCAGAAGGCGATTGACTCAGGTGTCGATGTCGTCATCTTGGCCACGCCTCCGGGCTTCCGCCCGATGCACTTCGACTACGCAATCAAGCAAGGCAAGCATGTCTTCATGGAAAAGCCAGTCGCGGTCGACGGCCCTGGCGTACGTTTGGTGCTCGCCGCTGCGCAAATGGCCAAGGCAAAGAATCTGAAGGTTGGCGTCGGTCTTCAGCGCCATCACTCAGCAAAATACAACGCCACGATGACGCGCCTCAAGGAAGGCGCAATTGGCGACTTCCGCCTGCTGCGCTGCTACTGGAATAGCGCCGGCGTCTGGACGCGCCCACGCCAAGCCGGCCAAACCGAGATGGAGTACCAAATGCGCAACTGGTACTACTTCAACTGGCTCTGCGGCGACCACATCACCGAGCAGCACATCCATAACCTCGATGTCTGCAACTGGTTGATGGACAGTTACCCTACGCAAGCTCAAGGGCAAGGCGGGCGCCAGGTCCGTACCGGGATCGATCATGGCGAGATCTTCGACCACCACATGGTCGAGTTCGACTACTCGAATGGCACCAAGATGCTGTCGAACTGCCGCCACATCCCGAATGCCTGGTCAAGTGTCTCCGAGCATGTGCTCGGGACCGAAGGCGAATGCAACATCGGCGCGGCCAACATCAAGCGCTTTGACGGCCGCCTCAGCTGGCGCTTCCGCGACGAAGACCCGAACCACTACCAGGTCGAGCACGATGTGCTTTTTACCGCGATTCGCAACGATACCGAGCACAACGAGGCTGAGAACGGTGCGAAATCCACGCTGACTTCGATCCTTGGTCGGATGGCCACCTACTCCGGCCAGCGTGTGACTTGGGAACAGGCATTGAATTCGGAACTTGCTCTGGTCCCGTCGGGTTACGACTGGGAAGCAGCGCCTCCGACTCTGCCGGATGACGAGGGTCGCTACCCGATTCCGATGCCAGGCTCGACCCAGGCCTTCTAATCCGTTACCTTTTCTGCCTGCCGACCGGCAAACCCCGCCTGAAATGACTCGTCCCGTTCTGTTGTTCCTGCTGTCTGGCCTCTTGGTCACAGCGCTCACTGCTCCTCTCATCTCTGGTTCGCTTGATGCGCCAGTCGCTGTTGCTCAAGAGCCTGAAGAGGACCACGAGCACACCGTCATCGAAGATCAGATGAAGAAGATCAAAGGCGGCATGCGTTCGCTCCGTCGCGGCCTCCGCGACGCTGAAACTCTGCCTGCGGCCCTGCCGGTCATCCTCGAGATGCAAGCGGCTGCGCAAATCGCCAAGGCCGAAGTGCCGAAAATGGCCGAAGGCATCGCAGACGAGAAAGAGCGCGCGGCCTTTGTCGTTGCGTACCGCAAGGGCATGATCGCGACGCAGAAGACCATGCTTGAACTCGAAGAAGCCGTGCTTGCGGGCGATCTCGAGAAGTGCGCTGCGCTTTACAAGGCGCTCGGCGAGGGCAAAGACAAGGGGCACGACTCCTTCACCGAAGAGTAGTCGTGTTTGTGGCACGGCTTCTCCGTGCCCAATGAAAAGCGCCCAGGAAGTGAACTTCCTGGGCAGCTTTCTTTTTGAAGGTTGTGGAGGTCGCTCCATCGTGATTTCGAATCACATGAAGCTGCCCCAAGGCAAGCGGTGCCCGCCGAGGGACTCCTACTTCGGTACATCCTGCGTCTGGACTTGACGGATTCGGCGAGATTCTTGGAATCCTGGCGAGGCGTAGAATCCCTGCATGGCGCAACGCCGCCCCTTCCTGTCGCTCAGCCTGGCTGAATCGGAGGCCATGCTCGTCGAGCGCGGCTACTCCTCGATTTGGGCGGCTCGGCTTCGGCGCACGATTCTGGCAGGAAAGTTGGCGAGCGAAGCGGGCAAAGCGAGCATGCCGGTGCCGATTCGCCTGATCGCAGAGCTTGAGAGCGATTTCGACTGGCTCAGTTTGCGCGAGACGGCTCAGTCGCAGGCTTCGGATGGGGCGGTGAAGCATCTGCTTGCACTTGCCGACGGCGAAGCCGTGGAAGCGGTGCGGCTACCCGGAACCAAAGCTCCCTCCGCTTGCTTGTCCTCGCAGGTGGGTTGCGCGGTCGGCTGTCGGTTTTGTGCCTCGGGCCTCGATGGAGTGAAGCGCAATCTCCTGGCCTATGAACTTCTGGAACAGGTCGCCTGGCTGCGGCGATCGGGCGAGGTGCGGCGCTTGGTCTTCATGGGTTCGGGAGAACCCACGCACAATTTGCGCGAGGTCGATGCGGCTCTTGATGTCCTGGCACGAGAAGGCGGAATCGGACCTCGACATGTCTTGGTCTCGACCGTGGGGCCAGCTGCTGCGATCGATCGAATCGCGGCACTCGGACGCAAGCTCACGCTGGCGGTTTCCTTGCATGCGCTTGATCAGGGTTTACGAGCCGACTTGATCCCCAGCCAAGCTCAGGTCGAACCTCGCTCCTTACTGGACGCAGCCGATGCCTTTGGGGCGGTCAGTGGTCGTCCTTATCAGGTGGAGTATGTTCTGCTGGGGGGACGCAATGACTCAATCGAACAGGCCAAGGCATTGGCCGTGGCATTGCGAGGTCGCCGCGCACATCTAAGCCTGATCCCCTGGAATGCGGTCGACGAGGTCGACTACGCCAGTCCTCAACCGGGCGCGGCCGAAGCATTCCGCGATACCTTGCGCGCGGCAGGAGTCAGCGTGGTTCTGCGTCACACGGTTGGTGGTTCAGCCGACGCCGCGTGTGGGCAGTTGCGCCGTCGCGGCACGCGGCCATTGCCGGTCTAAGCGCGCCGCTTCTAGGCTTCCGCGGCAGCAGGCTTCGGGTAGTCGCGGCCTTGTGGGGTGTAGCGCAGCACCTTGGCCAATGTTTCACGTAGATCGTGGCGGCTGACAATCGCGTCAATCTGACCCTTCGACAGCAAGAACTCGGAGCGTTGGAAGCCTTCAGGAAGCTCTTGGCGGATCGTGTTTTGAATCACGCGGGGGCCGGCAAACCCGATCAATGCCTTGGGTTCCGCGATCAAGAAGTCGCAGACGCTAGCAAAGCTCGCCGTGACCCCGCCAGTGGTCGGGTTGGTCATGACCGATACCGATACTCCGCCCTTCTTACGCAAGTGCTGCAAGGCCGCGCAGGTCTTGGCCATTTGCATCAAGGACAGCGCGCCCTCGTGCATGCGGGCACCGCCACTGGCGCTGAAGATGACCACCGGCACATTGTTGGCTTCGGCGAGCTCCACGGCACAAGCGAGTTTCTCGCCGACCACTTCGCCCATCGAGCCGCCCATGAAAGAGAAGTCGAGCACAGCGAGTACAACCGGGATGCCTTCGATTTCGCAGGTGCCAGCAATGCAAGCATCGGCTTGTCCGGTTTTCTTCTGTGCCTTTTCAATCTTCTCGGCGTAAGGCTCTTTGTCGACAAAGCCGAGCCGGTCGACGGGGCGCAGGTCGGTGAACTTCTCAGCAAAGGTGCCGGGATCGACCGTGAACTCGATGCGCGTTCGCGCATTCAGGGTGTGGTGGAAATCACACTTAGGACAAACGTGGGCGTTCTGGGCGAACTCCTTGGTGTAAATCATCGCCCCACAGTCTTTGCACTTCGTCCAAAGACCGCCCGGCATGTCCTTCTTCTTGCGGCGGAGTCCCCAACCCATGGGGCTTATTGTACCTCAAGCGGCCATCAGAGCGTCGGCCTCGCGGCGTGGTCCGGTTGCGGAGCGTTCGGCCGCGAGGTTTGTTACTCGGTCGGGTGCGCGGTCGGGCGCGCTAGAACATCTCGGGGCAAGTGACGGCGCGCGACGCAAACGCCGCCGATGCACGAGCCAAGGCTTCTGCGCCGCCTTCGGCTCGGCCCAGGATGAGCAGGTTCTCGGCCGGCTGATGCCCTGCATAGAGCGCCGCGAAGGCGCCGATGTCCAAACACACGACTTGGCAGCTTGGATCGGGCGCCGCTTCGAGCTTCGAGACGCTTGGTTCGCCGTCCTCGAGTTGGAGGCGCCAGTACCCCTGATTCGCTGGAAGCACAGGATCGTCGATCGCGAAGACCAGATCCGCGTGCATGCCCTTGGGGTAGCCGCGTTGTTGCAGTGCATCCGCCACGCGAACCACTCGCAGCATGAAGTGCTCGCGCATGCGCGTCTTCGCTCGCTGTTCCGGAAGTGCAGTCCAAAACGGACTCTGCGGCGGGAGCGTCGTCACGATTTCGCGAACCATCGAATGGTGGGAACGCAACAGCGCGATCAAGCCCTGCAAGCCTTCGGCATCGGCCGCTTCGAAGACGCGCAAGGTCATGCGCTGGAAGTCGTCCAGGTCCTCGCCGTGCTCCAAACTGAAAGCCAGAAAGCCGCGCATCCGACCTTCCGAATCAAAAACCCCGTAGGCCTGCGAGTCGACACCGCGTGGACGCAGTAAACGCGGCCAGATGTATTCGCAGCGATCGAGGTGACCGGGGGCCAGTGCGGCATTGGCTTGCACGATCGCCTGCATTGCCGGACGGTCGGCGTCACTGAGCGCTCGCACTTCGAGCGTGCTGCGCAATGCTGGCAGGTAGCTCGTTTCGAGGCATGCGGAGTAATGGGTGCCGGCCATCTCGTAGCCAACGCCTCGATAGAGCTTGGTAGTCGAGGCATAGAGGTTTGCGCAGGCATCGCCCGCGGAATCCATCTCGCGCAAACATTCGGCCATCAGCAAACTGCCCACCCCGTCTCGGCGGAAGGGCGGAAGCACGCCCACTCCGGCGGCGCCGCGGGTTTGCACACGCTTGCCACCGAAGAACTGATGCATCGGCATGAGCAATGCAGTGCCTGCGTATTCGCCCTCGCACTCGAGCACACGAATCTTCTCGCTGCCTGCGACTTCCACCCAGCGATCCGCTTCTTCGGCAGTGCACGCAAAAATGTCGCCGACGACCAGTCGATGTTTGGCCGCGTGTCGTTCTGCTTCGTAGGGGAGCAGTTGCCAGCCGTCCCGAGCCGCTTGGGCGCGAAGGGGGGAGTTCATTGCGATCGTGGTGGGGCTAGGTCAGAGCAGCTGACTGCACGGCCGCGCGTAGCTCGGATGTCGCCACAGCCATATCGGGGGCTCGGAAAAGGAAAGTGCCGGCAACAAAGGCATTGGTGCCTGCTTCGGCACAAGCGGGCGCGGTTTCCGCAGTAATCCCGCCGTCCATTTGCACGTCGCCGTCAAATCCCCAATCGCGCAGCTGGCGAACCTTGTCGAGGACCTCGGGCATGAATCTCTGGCCGCCGAAACCCGCGTGGACCGACATGACGAGAACCAGGTCGATGCTCTTCAGGTAGGGGCGAAGGGCTTCGACACCACAAGGCGGGTTAACGGCCACTCCGACTTTGCAGCCTGTACTCCTGAATGTGGCAAGCGTTTCTTCGAAGTTGCTTTGCGCGGCTTCGTAATGGAAGCTGAGCACATCCGCCCCGGCATCGGCGTAGATCTGCGCCCAGTCCGCCGGCTTCTCGATCATCAAGTGCACATCGATCGGGATCTTTGCGATTTCCTTGATGGACTGCACAACAGGCGGCCCAATCGTCAAGTTGGGGACAAAGTGGCCGTCCATGACATCGACATGATGCCAATCGGCGCCGGCAGATTCCGCGCGTGCGAGTTCTTCGCCGAGGCGGCAGAAATCCGAGGCAAGAAGAGAAGGGGCGATGCGGACGGGGCGGCTCACCCAGGGATTCTAGTCATTGCGACTTTTTTTCACCTTGTCTGACCTCTTTCTCCGCCCATGCGCGTTTAAATAGATGCGGGCGGTCGATTTCCCCATGTCGCCCCAAGTAGGCCCAGGCCTACGACTCCCTAATCTCCCAGAATCCCAACCGATGTTGAGCAAAACAATCACTGCCGTGCTGCTTGGCGGTTTGACTTCGCCCCTTATGGCGCAGTCCGACGCGACCAATCAAAACGGCCCCATGCCTCTGTTTGAAGCGGTCCCGTTTCCCGAGGTTTCCACCCTTTATTCCGACGAGGCCGCAGTCTTGCAGCGCCAAGTGCGCGTCAATCTCGACCTGCTCGGAAATGACGACCGGACTCCGGAAGGCCCCGAAGCCGGTGTCCTCATCAACCTATTTGAGGGCGTCGAGTTTGTCGGTGTCTTCGAAGGCTTCGCCCCAGCCTAAGGGGGCGGTTATGTCGCCGAATTCGCCATCGAAGGTAGCGAAGACGGCCATGCTTTCTTCTCGGTCATGAACGATGCAGTCGTTGCGACCGTGCAAGTCGGCACCGAGACCTACAAGGTCAACTACGTCGGCAATGGCCAATCGACCGTGTCCTTCATTGATCCGATGAAGGAAGCGGAATGTGGCTGCGACGAAACCCACATGATTAAGGATGCCGGAGAAGTCGGCGGTTCGTCTGGTGGCAGCGGTAGCCGTTACACCGATCACGAGATCGATGTGATGGTGGTCTACACCGACAACGCTCGTTCAACGAACGGTGGCACCGATGGCATCAACGCGCTCATTAACCTGGCGATCCACGAGACCAACTGGGCATACAGTCGCTCGGATGTCTTCCAGCGTGTGATGCTGGTCCATACCCAGGAATTCAACTGGATCGAAGATGGCGACGATGGCGGATACCTGTCCGACCTGCGTGGCAAGACTGATGGCGTCGCTGACGATGTGCACGCGCTGCGTGACGAGTACGGCGCCGACATGGTCTCCTTGATCTACGACACCGGCTCCTACTGTGGCGTCGCATACATCATGACCACCCTTTCGGCCAGCTTCGAGTCGAGCTGCTTCAGCGTCGTGCGCGATTCTTGCGCCACGGGCTACTACAGCTTCGCTCACGAGCTCGGCCACAACATGGGCTCGGCCCACGATCGTGCCAACGCGGGCAGCGCGCTGACCAGCTACAGCTACGGCTGGCGTACCACCGACAACGCTTACCGTTCGGTGATGGCCTACGCTCCGGGAACCCGCATTGCGATGTTCTCGAACCCTTCGAAAGATGCTCCAAACGGGCTCGCAATGGGTACTGCGACGGATAACAACGCCGCTTCGATCAACACTTCGTCGACCACGATTTCGGCCTTCCGCGGCTCGCGTGACTACGGTCACCGCGTCAGCACGACGATGGCATCGAACAA
Organism: Planctomycetota bacterium; assembly: GCA_040264055.1. Taxonomy (GTDB): domain Bacteria; phylum Planctomycetota; class UBA1135; order UBA1135; family UBA1135. The sequence continues at coordinate 48,323 of JBDQJC010000007.1, read as the reverse complement.
CCAGTTCGCTGGCAACATGTTTGATATCAAGCCAAAGACCGATATCGAAATCTGGGCGATGGGTGTGAACACCAGTTCGACCCTGAGCGAGACTTTCGACGTCTACGTGCGCGAAGGTGGTTACGCCGGCTACGAGAACAACGCAGCCGCTTGGGAACTCTGGGGTAGCTACACCACGACCGGAAGCGGTACGGATGTCTACACCTTCATCTACCCGGGCACGCGTTCCTTCGAAGGCGGCAAGACCTACGGTGTCTACGTGGATATGAGTTCCTACGGCACCAACGGCACCGCACTGCGCTACACCAACGGTCAACAGACCTACGAGAACAACTACCTGCGTATCGAGTCCGGCATCGGTCGTGGCAGTGGCGCATTTACCGGCTCGACCTTTGCAGATCGAATCTGGAACGGTGCGCTGTACTACCGCGGCGATTCGGGTCAGGTTTCGCTCGCGACCACGATGGCTTCGAACAACCAGTTCGCAGGCAACATGTTCGATGTCGAAGTCAAGAACGACATCGTCATCAACAGCTTCGATGTCAACATTGACGCTTCGGCTACCGGCGCTGCTGGTACCGCACACGTCGATGTCTACATGAAGACGGGTTCGTATGTCGGCTCCGAGTCTGATCCATTCGATTGGACCTACGTGGGGACGGACTTGGCGACAGTCGCCTCGACCGTCGATACCTACACGCGCGTGTCGGTGGGTGACATCGAGCTGAGCGCTGGTCAGGACTACGCCTTCTACATCCACCTTGCCTCATACGCAGACGGTCAAGTCATGCGCTATACCAACGGGACTGCGAGTGATTATGTCGAGAACTCGGACATGCGCATTTACGTCGGTCGCGGTACGACGAACCAGACCTTCGCTGGCGGATTCTCGAACCGTCAGTGGAACGGACGGATCAACTACAGCGGCAACCACCCTGGTCCACACCTGTGGTTGGCTGACTTGAAGGGCAACCAAATCAACCACATCCGCATGGCAGGCTGCACCCCGGGTGCACGTCAATACGCCAGCTGGTCGGTTGCTGGTGGCGGTCCTCAGAGTTCCCCCTGGGGCACGATCTTCCTGTCGAACCCTTACCGCACTCTGCCTTGGAAGCTTGCCGACTCGAACGGCAATGTGGTGATCAGCACCTTCAGCCCAGCCCGGGCTTCGGGTCTCACCGTTTGGGTTCAGTCTCTCGACGTCGGCACCTTTGAGCTGACCAACGGAGCGAACCTCCTGATTCAATAAAGGGCCAAAGTTCTTTCCTTCGAGCCTTCCTTCGCACCGCGGAGGAGGGCTCATTCCTTTTCAGCCCCCTTTGGTTAAGATTTACCCATGCTCGCCCTGACCCTGCCGCCAATCATCCGTCGCTTCATGGATTGGGCGCAAGAAAACCCCGCGATGGGGGCAGTCGCGGCCTTGGTTGCGATCGTTGTGCTGCTCTGGCTGCTGCGCAAGAGCATCAAGTTCTTCATGGTGATTTGCCTCCTGATCGTGGCGGTCATCATTGGCTCGTACTTCTACTACGGCTCAGACAAGACCAACCGGGCCGTGCGCGAGAATCTCAGCGATGTGATTGAAGAGGGTCGAGAGCTCGTGGACAAGGTTCTGGACTCGTCCGAGGGCGAATCAGGCGAGGGAGAAGGCGACGGCGACGGGAATTAGTCGCAGCGCAAGGGTTTTTTCCTGCGCGGCGCCGCGAATCTGCGTAAGGTGATTGCAAGGTGATATCACAGGGATATCCCTCGCCATTGCCTCTCATGATTCAAGAAAGATCGCTGAAAGCCCGACCGGGCCTCCCCGTCCTCATCCTTGGCTTACCCGCCATTCTTGCCGGCGTGATTGCACTGTTCGTCATGGCGGCGAATTCTCGGGATGATGTCATCACAGGTATTGGCGCGATCGGCGGCATCCTGCTGATCATCTGCTTCTTCCTAACGCTCGCCGGCTTCTCGGCGGTTAGCCCGAACGAAGCGCGCGTGGTTCAGCTGTTTGGCCACTACCAAGGCACCGTGCATGACCAGGGTCTTTGGTGGTTCAACCCGTTCACGACCCGACGCAAGGTATCGGTCCGGGTGCGCAACTTTGATAGCGACAAGCTGAAGGTCAATGACCGCGAAGGCAACCCGATTGAGATCGGTGCTGTCGTGGTTTGGAAGGTCGTCGATACCGCCGAAGCCGCTTTTGAGGTGGATGACTACGAGGACTACGTGCATGTGCAGTCGGAAGCTGCGCTGCGTAATCTTGCGACTCGCTACCCGTACGACGATCACGAGTTCGAAAACGAGATTTCACTCCGTGGCCATACCGTAGAGATCGCCGAACGCCTCAAGGTCGAGGTCCAGGATCGCCTCGAGAAAGCCGGTGTGGAAGTGATCGAAGCGCGGATCAGCCACCTGGCGTATGCACAAGAGATTGCCAGTGCCATGCTGCAGCGTCAGCAGGCCGGTGCGATCATCGCGGCCCGTCGTCGCATCGTCGATGGTGCTGTAGGGATGGTCGAAATGGCGCTCGAGCAGCTCAGCGAAAAGAACGTCGTGGTGCTCGATGAAGAGCGCAAAGCGGCGATGGTCAGCAATCTCCTCGTCGTGCTGTGTAGCGACCGTTCTACCCAGCCGGTTGTGAACGCCGGTAGCTTGTACTAGCGAAGGGGAAATGGGCGAGCGCAAGTCTTTCCTACTGCGGGTCGATCCGCATGTGCACGACGCTTTGAAGCGTTGGGCAGAGGACGAGTTGCGCTCGCTCAATGCACAGGCTGAAATGGCCCTGCGCGAAGCTCTGCGTCGTGCGGGGCGGTTGCCTCGCGAGGGAGCTAGCGAGGGGCCTGGGGCCGAATCCGCCGGCTCGGGCGGGGCCGATATAGCGAGCCCATCAGGCCCTGATACAGCGAGCCCATCAGGCCCTGATACAGCGAGCCCATCAGGCCCCGAGGCGGCCTCGGAACCGCCGAAGAACACCGACCCCGGCGCGTCCTAGAACGAAAATGCCCCCGCCGAGCAAAGCCGGGCGGGGGCGAGAATCAGTCGCGGTAGCGACTAGTTCTTGTTGTACAGGTGTACGTCGCGCTGCGGGTACGGGAAGCTGATGCCTTCGGCGTCGAAGGTGAGCTTGATCGTTTCCGTCAGATCGAAGTAGGCAGTCCAGTAGTCAGCGCTCTTGACCCACGGACGGACCACGAAGTTGACACTATTGTCGCCCAGCTCAGAAACCGCAACGGTCCAGGCTGGATCCTTCAGCACGTAGTCTTTCTCACCGAGAATGCGGTTGAGGACATCGTGCGTCTTCTTGATGTCATCGTCGTAACCAATGCCGATGGTCAGGTCGACGCGACGGGTCTCCTTGGCCGAGTAGTTGACGATCGAGCCACCGGTGATTGCCGAATTCGGAACCAGGATTTGCTTGTTGTCGCCGGTTCGCATCTCGGTCATGAAGATCGAGATCTCCTCTACGACACCCGAATGGCCGCCAGCTTCGACGAAGTCACCCTTCGTGAACGGACGGAACAGCAGGAGCATGACGCCCGAGGCAAAGTTGCCGAGGGTCCCTGACAGAGCCATACCGACAGCAAAGCCAGCTGCAGCAAGGATGGCTGCAAACGATGCGGTCTCGACGCCGACCATGCCGAGTACGGCGATGAACAGCATGACTTTGAGCAGCATGCCGGCGATGCCAGCAAGGAAACTGCCGAGCATCGGATCCACTTTGGTCTTGCCGATGGCCTTGCGGATGGCGCTGGTGATGCGACCAACGATCCAGAGACCAATGATGAGCGTGACCAGGGCACCAAGGACGGTTGGCCCGTGCTCAACAACAAAGTCGGTGACTTTATCCATGAGCGCGCTGGGATCTTTCAGCGTCTCGGTGAGCGATTCAGTTTCGCCTGCGCCGGCTTCGTTGCCCGCGGCGGCAGGGTCTTGTTGAAAGAAGGAAAGCATAATTGTGTTTCTTGAGGGGAGTCGAGGGTGGGGAGCCCCGCAGCTTAGCTTTGTCCCGGTGTTCTGTCTGCCGCGAAATGAGGCTTGAACCCATGGAACAGCGCCTTCTGTAGGGCGTTCGCGAGGATCTTGCAAAAAAAGAGCCCCGGGAATGTCACCTTTCCGGGGGCTCTTCGTCTTCCTTATGAGAGGGAATTCTGTCTAGTTGTTTGGGCTGCGGCGCTTGGGGGAGCAGCCACCCAGTTTCATGCGACTAGGCACCTTCTCACTTGTTCTCTGCGTCATCCAAATGGCTGATGCCAGGCAGTTCCTTGCCTTCCAATAGCTCGAGGAAGGCTCCTCCGCCGGTCGAAATGTGGCTCACCCGGTCTTCCACCTGGTTCTTCTTCACCGCGGCAACGGAATCGCCGCCACCGACTACCGAAGTCGCGTGGCTCTCGGCGATCGCATTGGCAACCGCAGAAGTTCCATGGCTAAAGGGCTCCAGCTCGAACACGCCCATTGGCCCATTCCAAATGACCGTCCTGGCCTCAGCCAGTTTCGCCGCATAGGCCGCCCGAGTCACAGGGCCAATATCCAAACCCATCCAACCATCGGGGATGTCTCCTTCTACGGTCTGCACTTGCGCATCGGCAGAAAACTGGTCCGCCACGATGTGGTCGCTAGGAAGCATCAACTCGACGCTCCGAGCAACAGCCTCGGCCAGCACTTCACGTGCAGTGTCCAAGCGCTCTTCCTCGCACAGCGACGAGCCAATCGCGTGGCCTTGCGCCTTCAAAAAAGTGTAGGCCATGCCTCCGCCAATCATCAGGCAGTCGACTTTCTCAAGCAGTGCCTCCAGGACGACGATCTTGTCCGAGACCTTGGCGCCGCCAATCACAGCGACGAAGGGCTGCTCGGGGCGACCCATCGCAAGCTCAAAGGCTTGGATTTCTTTCTCCAGCAGGAAGCCGGCGACCGCCGGCTTACATCGTTCGGGCACACCCGCTGTCGAGGCATGTGCACGATGGCAAGTGCCGAAAGCATCCTGCACAAAGACGTCCGCTAGTTCAGCGAGTTCTTGGGCAAGCTCGGGGTCGTTGGCAGTCTCACCAGCTTCAAAGCGTAAATTTTCCAGCAGCAACAGCTCGCCGGGCTGCAGCGCAGCGGCTGCGGCCTGCACTTCCGGGCCGCGCACCGCGGCGACGGTCTTGACCGGGTATTGCGTACCCAGCAGCTCTTGCAAATGCACCGCAACCGGTGCCATGCGCAGTTCCTCAACCACTTGGCCCTTGGGGCGGCCCAAGTGCGAGGCCGCAATCACTGCGGCCCCATTGTCGAGCAGATGTTTCAGCGTCGGCAGTGCCGCTCGAATGCGCGTGTCGTCTCCGACGACGCCATCCTGAAGCGGCACATTGAAGTCGACGCGAACAAAGGCTTTCTTGCCTGACGGGTCCAAGTCCCGCAGGGTCTTCTTAGTCAGGCTCATCGCGTTATCTCGCTTACAGGGCTGCGGACTTCGCGATCAAATCGCAAACGCGATTCGAGTAACCCCATTCGTTGTCGTACCACGAAACAACTTTGATCATGTTGTTGTCCATGACCATCGTTGAAAGCGAATCAAACACGCTGGAATGAGGGTTGCCCAAAATGTCGCTCGAGACCAAGGGGTCGGTCGAGTACTCCAAGATTCCCTGCATCGGGCCATCCGCGGCGGCCTTTACCGCAGCGTTAATCGCCTCGATGGTCGCGTTGCTTTCAATCTCGGCGACCAAGTCGACGACCGATCCGCACGGCACAGGGACACGCATGGACATGCCATCCAACTTGCCATTCAGTGCCGGAAGAACCTTGCCAACCGCGCGGGCTGCTCCGGTCGAAGTCGGAATGATGTTCTCGGCCGCGGCGCGCGCACGACGCAGATCGCTGTGCGGCAAATCCAAGATGCGCTGATCATTGGTGTAGGCGTGGATGGTGTTCATCAAACCACGCTTAATCCCAAAGGAATCGTGCAGCACTTTGGCCAAGGGGGCCAAGCAGTTGGTGGTGCAGCTGGCGTTCGACATAATCTTGTCGCTCGCGCTCAAGGTGTCACAGTTCACGCCAAGAACGACCATATTGTCGATCTCGTCTTTCGGTGGCACCGTCAGGACTACCTTGCCAGCGCCTGCGTCGATGTGCATTTGGCACTGCGCCCGGGAACGGAAGATGCCGGTCGCTTCGACGACGAAATCAACCTTCAGCTCACCCCAGGGCAAAGCAGATGGGTCGCGCTCGGCGAGAGTGCGAATCTCTTTGCCGTCGACGGTCATCGTGCCTTCCCCGACGACGACTTTGCCGTCAAAACGGCCACCGACCGTGTCGTAGCGCAGCAGGTGCGCCAAGGTCTGCGTGTCGGTCAGGTCGTTGATTGCGACGACTTCAAGGTCATCACGCTCGTTCAGGATGCGGAAAACGTTCCGGCCAATGCGACCAAAACCGTTAATGGCGATGCGGACAGCCATGGGATCTTGCTGGATTCAGAGTAGAAGTTGGCCGGAAACTCGCCTTGAAGGGCTTGGCTTATGCGGCCGAAGCGGGGATTCTAAACGAGTGCCCCACGCCACGGCAGCCCTCTTCGACAAGCTCGGTCCTTGGAACTCGGATCAGAGGGTGGCAATCGGCTTCTCGGGGGGGGCAGATTCAGTCTTCCTCGCCCTCGCATGGCGGCATTACTGCCAGCAGTTGCCTGAACTGGCATCGATTCAAACCCACATCTGGGTGGTCGATCATGAGCACCATGCACTCTCAGCCCAAGTCGCCCACGCCGCGGCAGCATTGGCCGAGAGTCTCGACTTGGGACAGGTGCAGATTCTCCGCGCCTCCGAGTGGGCGCCTCCCGCCCCGGCGGGCGAGGGCGAGCAGGCTCTGCGCTGGCTGCGCTACTCCTGTTTTGCTCGCGCGGCCGGGCACCAAGAGATCGATGTCCTGCTTCTCGGCCATCAAGCAGACGACCAGGCCGAGACCCTGTTGCTGCGAATCCTGCGAGGCACCGGGATGTTCGGGTTGGCTGGTATCCCCGAGCGCAGGCTGATGGCACGCTCTTTGGCACCAGAGATGCCGAGCCCCTTGGTTTCGCTGCCGCCGACCGAAGTGCGGCGTCCGCTGCTCAGCTTGCGACGCGCCGAGATTCGCGAACGGCTTTGTGATCAGCAGCAGTCCTGGCTTCCGGATCCAAGTAATGACGATCCGCTTTATGCCTCGCGCAATGGTGTACGCCTCGAAGGGCTTCCCCTGTTGGCGCGATGGGCGACCGGTGATCCAGTCCGGGCCTTGCTGCGTCTGCAGCGTGAGGCCGAGGATTGGAAGCGCACCGAGGTCGAGGGCGTACTGGAGTTGATTCATTCCGGTACCTGGATCGAAGCCGCGGGACCACAGCGCCGCCGCGCGATCCAAATCGTGATGCAGCGATCTGGCTACACGACGCATCCGGCCCGCCTGCACGACCTCGAAGGGGCACTGCTGCGGAGAGGCTCCGCCAACCTCGACGATCTCGCCCGGCTGACGGTGGCTGGCGGTGCTCTGCGGCTGGTGCCACGCCGCGATGCGCAGGTCGATGGTTCCGAGGGCCCGCAGGTTTGAGTCACCCAATGCAGCCCGAGCGATGGAAGCGCGTCGAGGAACTCTTCGCCAAGTGCCTGGAGCTCCCGACCACGCTGCGTAGTCGGCACCTCGCCGAAGCCTGCGCAGGCGATCCTCAACTTCGCGCCGAAGTCGAGTCCTTGCTGGCGCACGCCGGCAAGCCGAGTTTTCTTGAGACCCCGGCCGTCGAGCAGATCGCACCCGACGCACTTCCCGGCGCCGATGAAGAACGCTGGATCGGCCAGCGGGTCGGGGCATTCAAGGTCGACAAACTGATCGCAGCTGGAGGAATGGGCGCGGTCTACCTTGCTCATCGCGATGACGATGCATTCGAGCAGCTTGCCGCGGTCAAGATCGTTAAGCCAGGCTTCGATACCGGCGGATTACTCGCTCGATTCCTGCAAGAGCGGCAAACACTCGCCGCGCTGGATCATCCGAATATCGCCAGCCTGCTCGACGGAGGAACGACAGCAGACGGTCGACCGTACCTGATCATGGAGTACATCGACGGACTGCCTCTGCACACTTGGTGTGCGGAAGAGCAGCCCAGCTTGAATCAGCGCTTGGAACTCTTCGAGGGGATTTGTGCTGGCGTGCAGCATGCTCACCGCAACCTGGTCGTGCACCGGGACCTCAAGCCGATGAACATCATGGTGACACGCGAGGGCGTGCCCAAACTGCTCGACTTCGGCATCGCCAAACTGCTCGAGACCAGCATCGATGGCAGCGAGACTTTGTCGCCGCTGCAGCTGCTTACCCCCGAGTATGCCAGTCCAGAACAGGTCCGCGGCGATGTGGTCACCACCGCGTCGGATGTCTACAGCCTTGGGGTCATTCTCTACGAGCTGCTCGCGCAGGCGAAGCCCTACGAGGTCGAAACGCGAGCTCGACACGAAATAGAGAAGATCGTTTGCGAGCAGCGAGTCGATCCGCCCAGTCGTCATCATCCTCAACTCGCGGCCGACTTGGATGCCATCACGATGATGTGCCTGCGTAAAGAGCCGGAACGTCGTTACGAAGGGGTGGGGCAGCTTGCTGAAGACCTGCAGCGTTTCCGCAGTCAGTTGCCGGTGCGCGCGCGCCCCGATTCCTTGCGCTATCGGGTGGGGAAGTACATGCGCCGCAATCGCTTACCCGTCGCTCTAAGCGGCTTGGCAAGCGTTCTGCTGATTGCTGGTGTCGCAAGCACGCTGTATCAATCCGAACTTGCGCGTCGGCGAGCGGTGACTAGCGCTCGAGTCGCTGATGTCCTGGTCGATATCTTCTTGAATGCCGACCCCTGGGAAACGGGCGGTGAATCGTTGCCGGTGCGCGAGTTGCTCCGGCGAGGCGCGGACACTGCGCGCCGCGATCTAGCCGGTGAACCCGAGATCTTGGGTGCGTTCTTGGCGACTCTCGGTCGCGTGCACCTTAATTTGGGCGATCAGAGTGTCGCGCGCGCGCTGCTCGTCGAAGCGGATGGCTTGCTCGCAGGCCGAGCGAGGCCCGATCGAGAACTGCTCGGCGACACACTGTTTCACCTTGGCGTCGCCTTGCGCCGAAGCGGAGAGCTGCTCGAGGCCGAGCGCGTGCACCGCGAAGCCTTGAAGTATCGCGTTGCCGAGTTTGGCGCGAACTCGCTTCCGGTCGCTTCCTCGCGCAATACGCTCGCGCTGGTCTTGCAAAACGCGGAACGCTACGAAGAAGCCGAAGCTTTGCTGCTGGAGGCGCTTCGGATTCGCCGCCGACTGTTGCCCCCAGAGAGTCCAGAGATTGCCGTGAGTTTGAGCAACTTGGGCTGGCTGGCTTTGCAGCGCGACGATCTATCCACAGCGCGAGACTTGTTCGAGGAAGCCCTCGTCATTCAAGAGGCTGCTTGGGAGGGAGACCACCCCGACCTCGCGACTACCTTGAACAACCTTGGGTATCTCGATCAGATTCAGGAGGATCTTGGATCGGCACTCAATCGGCACCAAGCTGCACTTGCGATGCGCCTTCGCGTCTTCGGTGAAGACCATCCGCATACCGCATCGAGTCTGAATAACCTTGGCTTGGTCTACTACGAACGAGAGGATTATGCGCAAGCCGAGCAGCAATTCCAGCGTGCGACTGAGATCGCGCGTGCGCGTTTGGCAGCCGACCACCCGCTCGTTGTGCAGTTCGAATCGAATCTCGAAAGCGCGCGCGAGGAAATCGCGGCCGGCGGCTAGTAGAGCATCGTCAATGGCAAGGAGCCATGCGCGCGCAAGGTGCCACTATCCAGCCAGACAGCCTGGCCGAGCGCTCGTGGCCGCACCCAATCGACGCCAAGGTTCGCATTTGCTGGCAGCGGTGCGCCGAGGCCGAACGTCTCGAGTCCCCAAAGCCCGGCGTTTGGATCGGCCGGATCATTCCAAACCGTGCCATTGGCGGGGTTCAGATAGAGGAAGGGTTGCCATTCAGGCGTGGCGATGATCAAGTCACCACCCTGGGCGTCGGGGTTCATAAGCCAGCTTGGGAAGAACAGCGCATCCGGAATCAGATCGCCGTCGGTATCGGTATTGGCAAGGCCCAAGGGATGGAATGTCCGCAAGTCGGTGGCGGGCATCTTGGCCACGCCGTAACCCGCCGTGCGCGAACCAATCATTAAGCCTGCACTGCCGTCACTTTCACGCAGTCCATGCAAAGCAGGGCGGCCGGGGCGGCCCAGCACCGAAGTGGGGGGCACGACACGGAAGTCGCCACCTCGGACACTGCTCGGGTACTGCCAACCGCGGCGGAAGACACCGAAAGAGTCGGTGAATCGAGCAGTCTGGATGCGATCGCGATGGCGCGGGAACAGGTCGTATTGCCCCAGAATTCCAGCGCCTGGCCGTAGGCCCCAACCAGCACGCCACTGCAACTCGGCAGCTTTCGCCGCTCCCCACAGTGGTTTGTTGCTGAAGATCTCGAGGCTCTTGCCACCGTGCGGTGCGTTGTAGCAGGTCTTCAAGTCGTCGTGCAGCGCAGGGCCATAGTCAGTCAGTTGCCCACCGTGCGTGATCGTATCCAGGTTCATGAGCTTCAAGCTCTGCTGGTCTCCTTGCGAACGGCGGCCCTGAATCGACGGCGGGGCAAAAGCGCCAGCGGCCTGCTCGGCTGAGATCCCGTACCACTCATGGTTCATCATCACAGCCACGAAATCGTACTTGCCGAGCGGGTGCTGAAGATCGGCAGCCGGAATGATGCCCTCTTGCGCGAGTCGATCAAGCGCCTCGCGCGGCAGCTGCGCTCGGTCCGCAATCAACGATGCCCATTCTTGCCAAACGCCGAGCGGAGCAACTTGGACTTGCTGCATGGCCGCGAGAACCTGCGCTGGAGTCGCGCCAGCGAGCACTGCTTGCGCGATCGACCAGATCTTCATTTCAGGGGCTGCCTCACCAATGCTGGCGAAGTCCGCGAGTCGCCCGGCTGCTGCGAGCGCCTTGCCTCGGGCATCTCGCTCGAACGATTGCGTATGCACGTTGAAGATTTCACGAATTAGATCAACGCGCGCGAGTGGCTCCGGCTTGACGCGCCAACCGCGGATGCCGAGCTCGCGCAAAGAACTCACTGCACCGTGATCGACGCTGAATTCGTGGATGTCATCTTTTCGCAAGCGCACCCAAGTCGTATCGAGTCCTTTGAAGGGCAGGCCATCTGCGCCAGGCAAATCCGCGTCTTCGACAAAGCTCATGGGGCCGCACTCATCTGCGGCCGAAGCGTAGATCTCGAAGGTGACGAGAACACGGTCGGCTGGGTCGACGCCGACCGGAATCTCAAGCATGGCGAGGTCACTTTCGGCCCCGGCATCGGTCCACATCAGCCGCCAAGTCACTTCCCAGTACAGGCGCGTCACACCTGCGTCGTCGATGAAGGTGAGGCCCTTATGTTCGAGCCGCTTCATGCGATACTCGCCGGGGATGTGATCCGGGGCAAGTCCACCTTGGAAATGGTGGAACAGAGGGAACCCATCCGAGATGTAGCCGGAACTGGTGCCTTCGATGAAGTGCACGAGATCCTGCGCGGCGAGCCGCATATCTTGGAGGTCGCCAGAACTGGCCGCGTCTTCCAGATCGCTGAGTGAGCGTTCGATGTTCTTCGTGACGGGACGCTCGTCTTGAATGATCGCACCCGTGGCACTGCGCGATCCCTTGGCGCGCTTGCGCTTGACCTTGCCCACCAAATTGACGAGTTCCGAGTCACCGGTGACCTGCTCGGTTGCCGGTAGCCGGTAAGGCTGATGCAACAACTGGGTAGCGACCGGATCGAGAATGCCCGGATCATTCGCGGAGACCGGGGGAGGATCAGTCGCGGAGGTCTGCCCCTGCGGTGCGGCAGGCAGAATGCTCAGGACGGCGAGAACGAAGAACATGGCTAGGGAGGACGGGCTTCGGCGCAAATGCTCCGGATCCGACTGTACTCCTAGAAGCGCAATCTGCCCGACGGTTCCCTCATCGTTGCAGCTGAATCTACCCGAGGAGCCCGGACTGGATCAAAAACAACCCCCAATGGTTGATCTATCCGCAAATGCCGGCGGCTGTTCTACTCGCCGGTTTCGAGTGCGCGTGCCAACCAAGCACGCGCAAAAGCCCAATCTCGTTCGACAGTTGCATGCGAGACATCCAGTGCCGCAGCGGTCGCTTCGATATCCAGCCCTCCGAAAAACCGCAGCTCAACCACGCGCGCCTTGCGAGCGTCCATCTCGGTCAACCGCTCCAGCGCATCATCGAGTTCGAGCAAGCAAGCATCGCGTGCTTCAGGTTCGCGCGGCAAGCGGTCGAGCGAGAGTTTGGCATGTTCCCCGCCGCGCTTGTTCGCCGAGCGGCGGCGCGCATGATCGACCAAGATGCGTCGCATCGCGCGGGCGGCAACCGCGAAGAAGTGCCGGCTGCCCTGGAGCGCCGAAGCTTCCAATCCAACCAGACGCACGAAGGCTTCGTGTACCAAAGCCGTCGGTTGCAAGGTGTGCCCAGCGCGTTCCCGTCCTAAGTAACTTTGCGCGAGCCGACGCAAGTCTTCATAGACCACCGGGAAGAGATCATCGAGCGCATGCGGGTCGCCGGAGTCGGCGGCAACCAACAACTGCGTGACCAGCCCTCGATCGTCCTCGGACGGTAGGGGCTGGGGCGGCGAGTCTTCAGCGCTCATGCCTGCGAGGATAGCGACGCGCAGTTTTTTTGAGGGAAACTGCGGGCAAGCTCCGCTGTTATCCATGCCGGCGATTGTGCTGGCTCCAACCAATACGAAACATGAAACGCATTCTCTCCTTCCTCTCAGTGATCTGCCTCTTGGCACTTCCTGCAACCGCTATGCTGAACAATAACGACCTCATTTGGGAGGGTTCTGCTGCGGGCTTTGGTGTCACGATGAAGGCCAAGTACAAAGAGTCACCCGAGAACGGATTGATCGATCAAACGCTCGAAGTCGAAGTGCAAAACGCACCGCGCAACACCACGCTGAAGGTGACCGCTGCCGGTTTCAACCTGGGCACGATGATCACCGACAACACGGGCCGCGGTAACTTCCGCCTCGACATCTTGAACCAGCGTCCGGATGCCAATGGGCGCGTCGACGGCCCGCGTTTGGAAACCGGAGATATCGTGCGCGTCGCAAGAGGCGCAACGGGTCTCGACGCGGTCCTCAACCCCGTGCCCTGAGTCGCGGGTATTGAGACAGGGGATAGGGGGTGCCGTGAGGTGCCCCCTTTTCGCACGCCGAAGAACACGCATCACGAATGAACCAATGAAAACAACTCTCTCAGTCGCAGTTCTCTTGAGCTTCTTCGCTTCCTGTGGCGGCGGTTCCAGCTCCAACTCTGGATCGAGCACCCATGTGGGATTGCTTGTTGGAGACGCGCCGACGGATGAACTATCGAGCGCGAGCTTTGCCATCACCGAGTTGCGCCTGATTCGTGAAGACACGAGCTTGACGACCAACCTTTTGGTGGCGCCTCGAACTCTCGATGTCTTAGGCCTCGGCCTGGCAGGCTCGGAAGCGCTGCTTGATCTCGTGGATCTTGACTCGGGTCGATACACGGGGTTGCGGGCAACCGTCGACTCGGCTTCGATTGAGCTGCGCGACCAAAGCGGCGATCTTGTCCCCGTTGCTGTGATCTCCGCGCAAGCCAGCGCCGATTTCTCCTCGACTTCAAGTGCGGATCTGATCCTTTCGCGAGACGACTTTGCGAGCGTCTCGCTTGACATTGTTTTGGATCAGTCCTTGCGCGAGAACGGCCCAGGTTACGACTTTGAGCTTGTTGTGCGCGCGGGGCACGGAACGGCCTCGCCGATCCTGGATGACTTCCATGGTCGAGTCACCGAGATCAATCGCAACGCGAATTGGTTTGAGGTGGAACTTGTGGATGCTCGGAATCAAGCAAGCATTTTCGGCGAGCTTCGCGTGGAAGTGGACGATCGTGATCTCTTGTTCAACCACACCGGTGCAGCGTTTGGGAATAGCAATGCCTTCCTTGCCGCGCTCAAGGTAGGTGACTTTGTGGAAGTGGCCGGCGCCTTGACCCAAGATGGAACTTTCGACGGAACTCGCTGTGAGATCGAGGACAGCAGCCGTAACCAAGTTCGTTTGGAAGGGCGAATTCTCTCCGTCGACCAGGGCGGACAGACATTCTCCATGGTGCTCGAAGAGATCGAGAAGGGCTATGCGATCGCTCAACCAGTTTTGGCGGCGCTCGGAAACCCAGGAGTCTTGAGTTTCGCGTGGGACAACCAGACCTCGTGGCTCGGCAGCAAGAGCAGCGCGGGTTCAAGTGGACCAACCGATCTGGTCGCGGGCAAGAAAGTCGATGTTCGGGTTGATGCCATCAACTTTGTCGCGCCGATGCCATTCTTGGCGCGCAATGTGCGCGTCGATCTGGATGAACGTTACGAGGGTACGGTCACATCGATTGCTGGCTTGCCGGATCGCTTCGAACTCACGCTCGACAATCGGCACCCAGGCGTGACTTCGGGGCGCATTACCGGCCCGGTGACCGTTGAGCTCAGCTCGACCAGCGTGATCTTCATCGATACGGGTGTCGAGGCTTGGTTAGATCCAAGCGACCTCCTCACCGGGCTTGAAGTCAAGGCATATGGGAAGCTGACCGGTTCAGGTGCTTCCGCAAGCCTGGCAGCGCAACGCGTCAAGGTGGAGCCCGGTCGTTGCGAGGCGGTTGTCCAGTCGGTGTCGGCAACGCAAGAACGATTCACGGTCGTTGTGCTTGACCGCAAGGACCCATTCGGCGACCCGGAGCCCAATACGACTGCAGATGTCGTGCTTCCTTCCGAAGCGGTCATCCGATTCAAGGATGGAGCGAATACCTTTTCCGCGTTCCGCGTGGCTTTCAACGGATTGAATGCGGGCGAGAGTTTGCTCGTGGATATCGAGGGGATCGGGGATGGCAATGGAGTCATACTCGGCTATGAAGTGCGCGCCGAGGTCGACGAGGACTAGGCGACTGCCAGCTTCGACGAAGCATGAAATAGCAACAGGCCGTGGGAGTCAACCCACGGCCTGTTCTGTGTTGGCAAACCGGACGCGCTACGGAACCGGCCAGAAGGGGCGGTTCGGACGGATCTCGAAGTTGCTCCACAGGGCCACGCTGTTCTCGTGCACATCCAGCGCAATCGAACCGTTCAATCGTTGCGGCGTGTAAGCCTCAGGGAAGCCGACCATGGTGGAACCATTCGCCGACATCCAGCTTGGCTCGTCGCCGCTGACCAAGAACTGGAATTGGATGTCCTTCTCGTCGTTGGTGGGGAAGGAGTGGCCATCAATCTGATTCAATGAAATCCGCGCGATGCCTTTGTCGACGTCGACTTCCTGTTCCACCACGCAAACGCGGCAAACCGGAGTGCCGTCTTGCATCTCAAAGATCAGCGCTGCTTGCGGGCGACCATTTCGGTCCAAGCCCATGTTGAGGACCGCGCGGCCTTCGGCTTGCACCCGACCGCGAATCTCAAACGGCGCAGCAAGCTGATTCAGCGAGCGGCGGCTGACGCGTTCCATGCCCGGGCGCGCTTCGCCAGTGGGGTTGTTCATGAAGAGTCCATCCGCGTCGTAGCGCACGACGTCGACCGTGACGCCCGGGGCCATGAACTTGCGATTGCCTTCCTCGCCGCGCTCAAAGGCGCGCTGCCACATGCGCAGGTCCTTGCCAGAAAGTTCCAGAGCATGGCTCTCGCCGGGCTCCGAGCCGACGCCAAAGTGCTTGGTGAGTGCAGCGTGGTCCATGCCGAGAACCTCGCAGCCATGCACCGCGAAGAGCACTGCTGCCATCGGTTCGCCGGCATCAATCGCTTCATCGGCTGCCGCGGCAAGTTGTTCGACGGCGGCACGCGTCGGGCCGATGTAGTACTCAACGGCATCCTTACCGCCGTTGTCGAGCAACCACTCTTCCGCGGCTGCTACCTCATCTTCCTTGCCTGCCGGGAACATGACTTCCCAGTGCCGCACCATCCAATAGATTGCATCTTCTTTGCGACCTTCGCCTGAGTTGGCAAGAGCAAGCAGGCGAAAAGTTTCGGGGTCGCCTGGGCGCTTGCTGTCAGCTTGCTCGGCAGTGATGCGCGCACGCTCCCAGTCTTCGGCAAGCATGTAGCCGCGGCTACGTGCCTGAAGCACATCGGCGAACTCGGGGCCGGCTTGTTCCTCTTGATAAAGAGAGGTGCAGAACTTGCGCCAACGGGCCTCGAGTGCATCCCAATCTTGTACATCGGGGTCGCCGATGTCTTCGATGAAGTATTCCTTGGCCACTTCCATCGGATAGAAGCGATCACCGCCGGAGCCACGCTCCGAGAAGTGTTTGAGGTACTTGTTATAGGCTTCGCGATAGACCAACTTGCCGGCCTTGCGCACAGCTTTGTAGTCCTCGGGAATTCGGCCGTCCGACGTGACCGCTTGTCCATACACGCGGCGGTCATTCTCTTCGTAGTTCAGCAAGAAGTAGACGAAGGCCCAGCCGTACGGATAGAAGCTGCCTTCGTATGAGCGGCTGCCACTTGAGTCGGCGCCGGTGTTGCGGACGTGCGCGACCAGGTCTTCCAAGCTATGGCGGCCATCGCTGTTGTCGATGTGATACCAAGCTCGCAAACGGTGCACCGCAGGCGCGTTCTTCACGATCGTTCCATCGGCTTTGATTTCACAGCCTTCGAAGTAACTCGCGGTGCCTTCATTGAGCCAAGCGGGCACGACGTGGCGATCTTTCGATAGCAAGGTCATGAACTGGTGACTCGCTTCGTGGAAGAGCGTTTGCCACAGCGTGTCTTGCGTGAAACCTTCTTCGTCATAAGCGCGGTCATACGCAACGACGGTGCGTTGCGCGGGCACCCAATAGCCGCCAACACCGCGGTCGGGCATCGCGCGTTGCAAGACTTTGAGCGACATCTTGTCAAAGTCCGAGCGGCGGCGCATGACGTGAATCGTCGCCTTGGCCTTCTTCTTGTAGTCGTAGACCTCGCGATAGAACTCGTTGATCTGGTCCATCGCCGAAGTCAGCGTCTCGGTGAATTCCCACGAGACATTGCAATAGATCTCGTAGTTCTTCGTTTCGCGCTCGAAGGGGTTCTCCCAGTGTTCGTGCTTATTGTTTTCGCGCGCCAACCAATCCGGCGATTTGCGGCGAATCGATGCCGCAACGAAAGCACCACCCGATAGCTGCTGACCGGCCTTGTCGGCAAGCTTGGCATAGTCTTTCTCAAGCTTGGTGTCGCCCGCGTTGAGCTCGAGCAAGCGGTCCATCAAGTGACCGGCCAAGCGGTACTGCTTCCTGGCACCGGCCTTCTTCGCGGCTTCGCGCAGCTCTTCATCCCAGGCCGCCAAGATTTCGTCATCTCTATTCCAGCCTTCCCATTGTCCTTCGAAGAGGGGGGCGAGTTCTTCCAACTCTTTGGTGCGACCCGAGTACTTGCGCGACCAATACAGCCACTTGGCCCAGCGCAGAGCATCGGCCGCATCGTCATTCGCAACCGCGATGCGATGCATCAGCTGATAGCCGTAATCGCTAAATGGGTAGGAAGCGAGCGTATTCAGGCCAGCGGCGCGCGCTTCTTCGAGCTCGCCGGCTTTGAACAGCTGCTCGGCACGAGAGAAGGCTTCCTTATCGTCGGCTGTCGTGCGGTCTTCCCCATCCGGCAGCACGACCGCAATCGCATCGTCAGACGGCGTCACGACGCTGGGCGGCGCAAGGCCGAGAGGCGTCTGTGGGGCGGGGTGAGTAATCAGAGCCGGGCTGGCGAGCAGCACCGAGATCGTCACGAAAAACAGGCGAGACATGCACGACATGGCTGGCTCGCAGTCTAGCGCACCCCCGCGCGGCCTAGGTGGATCGCGCCGGACTCAATCGTGGCTTTCGGGCAAGATCGAACCGTACCCGATCTCACTGAGCCAACTGTGCAATCGTTCCAGCGGCACGGCCAGGCCCATGTGCGTGATGACCTGCGGGCGGTAGGAACCGTGGGTGTAGATCTTTGCGAAGATGCCGACCAACTCGAGGGTCTCAGCATGGAACACGCCGCCGCCCGAGTTTCCGAAGTAGGCCGGGGAAGACACCATCCAATAGGGCTCGCCGGAAACCTCCCAGGTCTCGCGTGTGATCATGCCGCGCGTCGCTTGCGCGGCGGTGCCAAGCGGGCAGCCGACGGTGTAGATCTCGCGGAAGACTCCGATTTCAGCCATGCGAGCCAGTGGCGCGATTGTCGCGACCGGACCCAGCTCGGCGAAAGTGTCGACCCGCAACAGCGCAAGATCGGAATCGACATCCCATTCAATCATCTGGACCGGGTAAGCGCGTTCCTCCGCGTCGAGTCCGGTGAAGACCGCGCGGAAGCTGGCCTCACTGTAATCTTCAAGCTCGTCGCGCCCTTCCAGAATGTCGCGCACGACATGGAAGCACGAGAGGGCCAGATAGTGGCTGTCTTCTCCCGCTTCGACACGCTGCACAAGCACCGCCGACCCGACGGCTTCGCCGCCGGATAGTTGAAATACCGGGCCGAGGACCTGTTCGCGCAGCGGCGCCATGGCTCTGGTTCCCGGCGCGCTGAGTGCTGCGGCTTGCGCTTGAAAGTCCTCTTGCGCGGCACGAACGCCAGCAAGACTGCTTTCGAAACGACGCGCTTCCTTGCTGAGGCGCTCATCGAAGGCAGAGCGCTCATCTTTCAAGGCTTGCTCAAGTTCGTCGATCCGGGTCAGCAGATCATGGATCTCATCTCTCTCGGCGTCGAATGCCGCGGTGCGATCTCGTAAGCCGGCCGCTTCCAGGACCAGTGACGCGTGAGCTGCAGCCAAGCTGGCGTACTCTTCGCTCAGAGCCTCTTGCACCTCATGAACTTGCGAGAACTGCGATTCTCGGGAGCGCATCTCATCGCGCATGCCACGCAACTCTGCGCGCAGGTTCTGCAGGCGCACCGATTGGATTTCGGCTTGGGTACCTTCGGTGGTGGGCCAAGGCACTCCAGCGAGGCCCAGCGCACCAACGCAGGCGAGGATCGAAAGGGCCGGAAGCAACCGCATCCTCTCCTGTTCGTCCAGAGCCTCAGTCGAGGTAAAGAGATCGAGTAGATACAACAAAAAGAAGTTGTATTGTCGCATTCCTTGCGGCGATCGCTCTGCCCTACAATATGGGGCCGGACTTCTGAGCCGGCCCGTACAAAAATGGTGTTTGCCACAGTCGAAGAGGCGATCGAGGACATCCGCGCAGGGCGGATGATCATTCTGGTCGACGACCCGCGTCGCGAGAACGAAGGTGATCTGGTGATGGCGGCTGAGTCCATCACGCCCGAGGCCATCAATTTCATGCGCAAAGAGGCTGGCGGGCTGATTTGCCTGTCGCTCGACGGGAAGATTTGTGATCAGCTCGATCTGCGACCGCAGGTCGCAAACAACACCGCGCGCATGAGCACCGCATTCTGCGAGTCGATTGAAGCGCGCGAGGGTGTGACGACGGGCATTTCAGCCGCCGACCGTGCCACCACTATTCTGGCCGCGGTTAAACCGGACGCGCGTCCATCGGATCTCGCGCGGCCGGGGCATATGTTCCCACTACGCGCACGCGACGGGGGAGTCTTGGTGCGCCCCGGTCAGACCGAAGGCTCGGTTGACCTCTCGAAACTGGCCGGGATGCGCGCGGCCGGCGTGATCTGCGAGATCATGAACGAGGACGGCACGATGTCGCGCATGCCCGACCTTGAGGTATTCGCTGCCAAGCACGGACTCAAGATCATCACCGTCGAAGACTTGATCGAGTATCGCCGCAAGCGCGAGAAGCTGATCGAGCGCCGGGTCGACTCTGTGCCGCTGCCCAACGTGACTGGCGAGTGGGCGATGCACCTCTACAGGTCGAAGACCGACGGAAAGGAGCACATCGCGCTCACTTACGGCTGGGGCGAGGCTCCGGAGGATTTGCAAGCGGCCTTCGAGGCATGCGAGCAGCCGGTTTTGGTCCGCGTGCACTCCGAGTGCTTTACCGGCGACGTGTTTGGCTCTTTGCGCTGCGATTGCGGCCCACAACTCGATGCGGCGATGCGTCAAATCTCTGTGACGGGCAAAGGCATCGTGCTCTACATTCGGCAGGAAGGACGGGGCATTGGGCTAGAAAAGAAGCTCGAGGCTTACAAGCTGCAAGATCAAGGATTTGACACGATCGAAGCGAACGAAAAACTGGGCTATCCGGCCGATATGCGGGAGTACGGTGTAGGTGCGCAGATTCTGCATGACCTTGGTGTGCGGCAAATGCGCTTGCTGACGAATAACCCGAAGAAGCTTGCGGGGTTGAAGGGCTACGGCCTCGAAATCGTCGAGCAACTTCCGATCGCAGTCGAACCCCAATCGCAGAACCGCCGCTATCTGGAAACGAAGCGCGAGCGAATGGGGCATCTGCTGCCACCTTTCGAAGACTAAGAGACCGTTTCGGTTCTCGTCTCCGCCCTCCGGGGCCGCTAATCTGGTCCCGCGTCCATGCGCAGTCTCGGCATCTCGCTCCGTCCTGACGGCTTTTCCTTCGCAGTTTGCGACGGCAGCCTGAAGAAGTACACCGTCGCCGCTTCCGGCTCCGGGCTGCTGCCTAGTGATAGCAGCGATCCGGTTCGCGATCTCGGCAAGGCTCTTGCGGCCGCCCTGAAAAGTGGCGGCGCCAGCAAGTACGACAAAGTCACCATCGCAGCGCCGGGGATTACCTCGCCGCTCCGCGAGCTTTCCCTGCCCTTCTCGGACCGCGAGAAGATCATGCAGGTGCTGAAGTTCGAGGTCGAGTCCGAGCTGTACCACCTCGACATCGACGATGTCGTTTGTGACTTCCTTGAGTTGCACGACGAACGCGCCACGACCACCTTGCTGGTCGCTTCGCAGCCCAAGTCGGACATTCAAACCACGCTCGACATTCTGTCGACGGCGGGTGTCGATGCCGCCTTGCTCGATGTCGATTTTGGTGCTCTTGCAGCCTACTTGCCGAGCATCCCGACTGTGGGTTTGGCCATCGAAGGGGAAGGCGAGGAACTCTCGCTTGCCGAGCGCGCCGATCAACTGCATGGTCTGCTGCACATTGGTCCGTACTCGAGTGTGTTGATGGTGTTTAGCGCGCGCGGACCGCGCGCGGTTCGCTTGCTGCACGTTGGCTATCGTGAACTGGGTCGTGGTCTCGAAGGCGAAGGCCCTCCCGAGGTTCACGCCGAGCCGGTGGTCGAAGGTCGCGACGAGAACGATCTCCACGCCGCCGAATCTGCTGAAGCCGCAGCGAACGAAGCCATCGAAGAATTGATGGAAAGCACCGAGCTAGAAGACTCGGTGGACGCCGAGGCGCTGTGGGGCGTCGATGGGTCATTGCCAACGGGTTATGAACTCGAAGTGCTGCTCGAAGAAGCAAGTCCCGATGCGGTTGCGGAACTACGTCGCCGTATCGTCGCCGAAGTGCGCCGCGGCCTTCTGGCTTCGTCGTTGAAGCTTGAATCGGTCACGATCGCCGGCGCTCTCTTGCCGGGACTCGACGAACAAATGCAGCAGCGGCTGGCGATCCCTGTCCGCATGCACGAGTCGGAAGCAAACGCATGTCCGATCGCCATCGGTGCAGGCCTGCGGGGCCTCGGCGACAAGACTTCGCCGATGAACTTCCGCCAGGAAGAGTTCCGATTTACCAAGGGCCTTGAGCGCATCGAAGGTCCGCTGACCTTCGCCTTGGTCAGTTTGATCGCTTACTTCGTGCTTGCCGGCGTGGTCGACTACAAAGTTGGCAGCGCCAAGATGACTTCAGCAGCAGGCTTGGGCGACCGCAACAGTTTGCTCACGCTGACTGCTTACGAAGTCGATCAACTGCTCAACGAAAACATGCCGGAAGGCGCGCCCGAAAACTGGCGCGTCCGGACCAACTTCGAAGGCGTCGATATCCCGCGCGAAGAGCACATCATTCGCTTGCGGAATGGCGTCACCAAAGCGGCCAAAGACTTAGACGAGATGCTCGGCACCTCCGAGGCCATTGAGTTGCCGAAGAGCTGCCTCGATGCATGGCGATTGGTCAGCGATGTCCTGAAGCGCGAGCTCGACGAACGCGAACGATGGATGCTGGAAGACTTGACGATGAACTACGTCAAGAAGAGCTCGCGCGTCGAAGCACATGTCGAAGTCAAGATGCAGCTGACGATCTTCGGCGAAAGCGCCACGGCGCTGGGCGAAGGCTTGCAAACGACGCTGCGCAACTCGGAATGGTCGGTAGGCCAGGTCGAGAACAATGGTTGGGAACCAATTAAGGATGGCGTTGGCCGTTTTTCGACGATCACCCTCCGCGTCGACCCCGAGAAAGGCAGCGAACTGCTAGGAGCTGAATAGTGAGCAATCGCCGCACTCTGATCATCTTGCTGGTCCTCGTCGCTGTGACCGGTGCCGGCCGCTTCTGGGCGAAGTCGCACCGCGAAACTTGGGACAAGGGTTTTACCAATCACGCGTCGTTGTTTAAGTCCGTGATTGAGGAAGCGCGCGAAGTTTCGGCGCGCCGGGAAGCTGCGGTTTATGGCCTAGGCGATAGCAGCTATCAAACCCAGATCCAAGAGTTCGCTGGGCGCTCGCGTCTCGGCAACATCACGGTGCGCCCTCGAGGCAATCCTGAAGTCGGAGACTATGTGCTGATGGTGGATATCGAGAATCCTGACCATCGCTATGGCCGCAATCAGATCTTCACCTTCCTGTACAACTGCGAAGTGATGATCCCGCGAGTGCGCACGACCAGTCTGTCGATTCGTCCCGCTGCCGAGGGAACGCGCAAGCTGGAACCGGGCACGGAGCGAGACGACCTGTGGAAAGTCGAGCAGGTCACTTTTGTGAAGCGCTCGCCCGAGAAGCTGAACTAGCTAGCGCAAGAACCAGCGCACGATGCGCAACGCGCCTTCGCGCCAGGGCACGCGGTGTCCGGTGCCAGCATCGGGAATTGCAGCCTTATTCGCTTTGTACCAGTCGTAGGTGGCGATCAGAGTTTGCGCATTCGAGTACTTCGGTTCCCAACCGAGCGCACGCAATTTGTCGATGGAGACGAAGCTGTCTTGATCGGCCGTGCCGTAGATCCACTTATAGAGTGGCGAAAGGCGTAGGAACTCGAGCACCGCCAGGGTCGATTTGCACAGCCAGGCCGGAGTGCGTTGCAAGCGGCTTCCCGTACCGGCGTGCGCAAACAAAGCGGCCAAGTCTTCGCCGACGGTGTCGAACTCAGCGGCGCCGACATTGAAGGTGTCGTTGATGCTTTCTGCTGATGCTTCGCAGGCCAGTTTGGCCGCGGCGACCAAGTCTTCGACCGCAAGCAGTTGGTAGCGGTTCTTGCCGTTGCCGATCACCGGGATTCTGCAGCCTTCATCGACCCAGTCGAAGAGGATCTGAAAGACGCCGAGTCGCTCCGGGCCAATGAATGTCTTCGGGCGCAGCACACAAACCGTTTGGCCCGCGGCGCGCGCCTCCTTGCACAGCTCTTCGGCAGCAACTTTGCTCTCGCCGTAGGGACCGACACCGATCATGCGGTCGCCTTCTGTCAGCGGGTGATGATCCGGAATGCCATAGACCGCGGTGGACGAAATGTGCACGACGCGCGGGATTTGCAGCTCGCGCGCAATCTCGAGTACCGCGCGGGTGCTATCCGTGTTGACGCTGCGAATCTCGCGTGGCTTCCAAAGCGGCAGTGCCGCGGCAGCGTGCACGATCACATCGGCACCTTGGCAAGCGGTCCGCAGGGCATCGCGATCCCGCACATCCGCAACAACCGTTTTCGCCCCCGCCGGGACTTCGCTCGGGATGCACGGCGCAAGATCGAACAACAGCAACTCATGCTCGGCGAGGCCATAAGCCAAATGGAAGCCGAGGAATCCGGCGCCTCCGGTAATGACGATCTTCATCGCGTTCAGCTACAGGTAAATGACCCAGCCAACCACGCCGCCGTACGCCGCGACGGTCAGAAACAAGGGCACATCGCCGGTGAGAAGTTTCTCCGGGCGTTCACCGCGCTCTTGTCGGTAGACCAAGTAGAGGTATCGCAAGACCCCATACGCAACGAAAGGGATTGTCCAGATCATGCCCGGTTCGCCAGCTCGGGATTCGGGCACATCCAAGGCGAGCAGCGCTCCCGGTAGCAGGGTGTACAAGGTGTAGGTCACCAGCAAGGCCGCGGCGACGACCGAAACCATGACATCCAAGCCCGGGCCGGAGTATTCCTGGAGTAGCGGGCGTTGCGCGGTCGAGCCTTCGCCGACCGCCGTGACTTCGGCCTTGCGTTTGCAAAGCGCGAGGAACAAGGCAAGTTGCACCGTGCACGCCACCAGCCACGGCGAAAGTGGGGCTTCGATGGCCCAAACACCTGCCAACACGCGCAGTAGGAAGCCGGCTGCGATCGAGAACACATCCAGCAAGAAGACGTGCTTGAGATGCAAAGTGTAGGCAAGTTGCAGCAGCAAGTACCCACCGATGGCTTGCCAAGCCGAGCCGAGTTCCAAAACCAACGAGGCCCCGAGAGCCGTACCTGCGAGCAGGATGGCGACTGTCGCCGCGGTGGAAGCGGGCAAGGCGCCCGAGGCGATCGCTCGCAAGCGCTTGACCGGGTGAAGGCGGTCCCGTTCACGATCAAGCAGGTCATTAAAGAGGTAGACGCCAGACGATGCCGCGCAGAACAGAGCGAAGGCAATCGCGGCTCGACTTGCGATCTCGAAATCGAGAGCTTGGCCGCTAAAGGCGAGACCGGCGAAGACGACCAAGTTCTTGGTCCACTGTCGCGGTCGTAGGGCCTTCAGGAGTGGTGACATCCGCAAGAAGTCTACTCCGCGTCGAGGCGATCCGCGAAACGTGGTTGCGGGCGAATCAGCTCAAGCCGATCGCCAGCAAGCAGTGCGGGCGCCTCAGGGCTGAGCAGCAGCGCTGCGGCGCAGCCCTCGGGGCAGGGTGTCGACCTACGTTTGGGCAGGATTTCGCTGGCCAAGACCTGCCATTCCGCGTCGAGATAATGCACGCGGAGGCCGGCTCTTCTTCCGTTCATACTGCGCGCTCCAAAGGAGTGCACCGCGTCAGCCGGAGACAGCAACAAAGCCTGCTGATCGCGCCATCGGTGTCCCCAAGCCTGTCGAAAACGCGCCCAGCGCCCTTCCAGCACGAGCAATTCCTGACAAACGAGTCCGCCCCGGCTGGCATTGCCCACGCGCAGCCGTTCGTCGTCGACTAGGCCGGGGCGAGCCATAGCGCCGGCGCGATGACATCGGGACGGACCGGCCACCATGCCCGGACCGCGCAGCGCATGCGGGCTTGAGGGGCAAGCCGGGGGCGGTGCCGAAAGAGGTCGCAGTTCGGGTCTTCGACCTGGGCCAGCAGGCTGCGAGCACGCAAAACGGCCGCCCGCAGGCCGCGGGCCAGGCGCGAGCCCACGGCATCGCAAACCGGCAGCCCTTGATTGAGGAGTTCGCGAGTCCACGCACACTGAGAAGCGAGGAAACGGTCGACCTCGGGGGTGCGCACACCGGCGACCAAGTCCTCGCGCTTGGTACCGGTTGCTTCGAGGTCGGCAGCCGGCAAGGGCACGCGTCCAGCACTGAGATGCAGAGGCAGATCCGTAATCAAACGGGTCAAAACAAGTCCACAACCCAGTTGAGTAGCCGGTCCAATCGCCTCAGGCTGCTCTCTCTGGGCCAAGCAGAGTGCCCAGCGGGCAAACAACTCGACCCGTGGCTGGAGCTCGGCGAGCAACTCTTCGCGTGTCGCGGGGCCTTCGGCGATCGGCTCCGGCATGCGATCCATCAACTCAAGAATGAGGTGGTGGTCGATTTCACCAGCGGTCGCCGACGACCATAGCGCCAGCATCAGTGGCCCATCGGGGCGCCCGCGCAGGGTATTGCGCAGTGCGATGCGGAATGCCTCGCGACGCTGACGAGCCGGGCCCATGGCCACGGCCAGCACTGGATCCAGAGCTCGAAGCATGCCGCGAGGCATCAGGACGGGGCCCGGATAGAGCTCGCCTGCAATCTGCCGCGCTTGTCGCGTCGCGAAACGCTGCGCGTGCCGGTAATCCAATTTTTCCGTCATCCGGGTAGGAACCGCCGTCCGTTCTCTCCAAAATAGGGTTTCCGGAGGGGCTTGGACAGTTCCTCCCTGCTCGCATGCTGCTGGACCCACGCTACGCCGCTCACGACCTTCGCCATTTGCTCGGTCTGGTGCGGGGGCATGCCGAGTTGCTGCTCGCGGATTCCGAACAAGCGAGTCGCGAGCCATGCAGCGGTTCGGGGCTGCGCGAGATCATCTACGCAACCGATCGAGCGGTCGAGATGTGCGAGGACCTGCTTCAGTTTGGGCACGATGCGAGCCCTCAGCCTGGCGTCTCGATTTCGGTTGCCTCGATCCTGGAGGCGGTGCGTCGCTTGGGGCCGCGGCAATTCCACGCAAGCGAAGTCCAGTTGATCGTCGAAGACCTCGACACGGATTTGGCGGTTCACGGTGATGCGGCCCAGCTGCAGCGCGGCTTACTGAACCTGGTCTGGAATGCCATGGAAGCCGCGCCAGCCGAGCATGGCCTGGTCCGACTGAGCGCCGAGCAAACCGATGCTGGGATCTGTTTCTCGGTCGAAGACAATGGTCCAGGCTTGCCCGAGGCCTATCAGCGCGATCTGACCCAGCTTGCGCCAGAAGGCAACGGCAAGTGGCAGCGCAATGGCAATGGCGAGCTGCACGGTTTCGGCCTGATGATCGTCGCCTTTGTGGCCCGAATCCATGGCGGCCAACTGCTTGGCGACCAGGCTTCGGATGGGGGTGGTGCAGCCCTGCGCTTGACCCTTCCGGCCGGAAGCTAGGAAACCCGTGATGATTGCGGGAAAGGGCGACGAAGCTGTCTAGAATATCTGGCTCGATGCGGGGATTCTCCCGCCTCCAACACCGCATTTGGCGCCCGCCCGATTGGCATGAGCACCACTCCGACCACGGAGAAGCTGGATGAAGTTGTGATTCGTTTTGCCGGAGACTCCGGCGACGGCATGCAACTGACCGGCAATCAGTTCACGAACACCTCTGCGTTGCTAGGCAATGACCTAGCGACGTTCCCAGACTATCCCGCCGAGATCCGCGCTCCACAGGGCACCCTGTTTGGAGTCTCGGGTTTTCAGGTTCGTCTGGCGTCTCGTGACATCTTCACCCCTGGTGATCAGCCTGATGTGCTGGTTGCTATGAACCCGGCTGCGCTGAAGACCAACGTCGGCGATCTCAAACCAGGTGGTTTGCTGCTCGTTAACACAGGGAACTTCGGGGACAAGGACCTCGAGAAAGCAGGCTACTCCGAAAGCCCGCTCCTCGATCCCACGCTCGCCGAGCAGTACCAACTCGTCGAGCTGGACTTGAACGAAGCCACGATCCAAGCGGTCGATGGTCTTGGTCTGTCCAACAAAGAGGCCTTGCGTTGTAAGAACCTACTTGCGCTTGGTCTGCTGTATTGGGTGTACAACCGTCCGCTGTCGACGACCGAGGAATGGCTGGAACAGAAGTTCGGCAAGAAGCCGGGCATTCTGGAAGCCAACTTGCGGGCCTTGCGTGCCGGCCACATGATCGCTGAGAACAGCGAACTGTTTGGCCACCAGTACGAGGTCGAAGCAGCCAAGCTTCCCAGCGGGACTTACCGGAACATCATGGGCAACGCCGCCCTGGCCATGGGCCTCGTCGCGGCATCGAACATTTCGAAGAAGAGTATCTTCTACGGTTCGTATCCCATCACTCCGGCGTCGGACATCCTGCACGCGCTCGCTCGCTACAAGAACTACGGGGTCGTCACCTTCCAAGCGGAAGACGAGATCGCCGGAATCTGTGCGGCGATCGGTGCGGCTTACACCGGTGCGATTGGCATCACGGGTACTTCGGGTCCCGGCCTTGCCTTGAAAGGCGAAGCGCTGGGCTTGGCGGTCATGACCGAGCTTCCGTTGATCGTGATCAAGTGCAGCGCGGCGGTCCGTCAACCGGATTGCCGACCAAGACCGAGCAAGCCGACCTGATGCAAGCCATCTACGGTCGCAACGGAGAGGCGCCGATTCCGGTGATCGCTCCGAAGACTTCTTCGGACTGCTTCTGGGCAGCCATGGAAGCCGTGCACATGGCACTGACTTACATGACGCCGGTCCTGCTGCTGAGCGACGGTTACCTTGGAAATGGTGCCGAGCCGTTCCGCATTCCGGATCTGTCGGAACTGCCGGAAATCCCGGTGAGCCACCCGACCGATGCCGAGACCTTCCAGCCTTACTCCCGCGATCCGGAAACCCTGGCTCGCCCCTGGGCGATTCCGGGCACGCCTGGCTTGGAGCACCGCATTGGTGGCCTTGAAAAGGCGGATATCACCGGCAACGTGAACTACGAGGCCGAGAATCACGAACACATGGTCAAGCTTCGCGAGGCCAAAGTGAAAGGGATTGCCAAGAGCTACGCACCGACCGAGGTCCTGGGCGACCCAACCGGCAAGCTCTGTGTCTTGGGTTGGGGTAGCACCTACGGCGCCATTCGCGGCGCGGTGGATCGTGCCCGCGCGGCCGGCATGTCGGTTTCGCAGGTCCATGTGCGCAACGTCTTCCCTCTGCCGAACGACCTCGGAGAGATTCTCGCCGGCTTCGAGCAGGTCTTGATGCCCGAGATGAACCGCGGGCAGTTCTCGCGGCTGATTCGCGCCGAGTACTTGATCGACGTGATCTCGCACCCGAAAGTCCAAGGCAAGCCGTTCACAAGTACTGAACTGCTGATCAAAATCGAGGAACTCCTCGGCTAGTTTCCATGACTGTCACCTACAAGAAGAAGGACTTTGCCTCGGACCAAGAGGTCCGCTGGTGCCCAGGGTGTGGCGACTACGCAATCCTGAACGGAGTGCAGCAAACCTTCGCGGGTTTGGGCGTCGAGAAGGAGAAGTTTGTGATCGTTTCGGGGATTGGCTGCTCCAGCCGCTTCCCGTACTACATGAACACCTATGGATTCCACACCATTCACGGTCGCGCGCCTGCGGTGGCCTCGGGTGTGAAGATTGCGAACCCCGACCTGCATGTTTGGATGGTCACCGGCGATGGCGATGCGCTGTCGATTGGTGGCAACCATCTGATCCACGCGATGCGGCGCAACTTGAACATCAAGGTGCTGCTGTTTAACAACCGGATCTATGGTCTGACCAAAGGGCAATACTCGCCGACCTCCGAAGCAGGCACACGCACGGCTTCGTCGCCGATGGGTTCGCTCGATGAGCCATTCAACCCGATCGCGTTGGCATTGGGCGCGGGTGCTGGCTTTGTCGCCCGCACCGTTGATACCCAAATCCCGCACCTGCGGGGTGTGCTCGAGGCGGCTCACAAGCACGAAGGCTTCGCGTTCATCGAGATCCTGCAGAACTGCGTGATCTTCAACAACAACGTCTTCGAGCACATCGTTTCGCGCGACATCCGCGATGACCGCCAGGTCGACTTGCGTCCAGGCGAACAGATGGTCTTTGGCAAGGAAGCCGATAAGGGCCTGAAGTTCACGCCGGACTCGATCGAAGTCGTCAGTGCGGAACAGGCCGATGTCTGGGATCCAAGTGGTGAAGCGGGCGCGAAGGCCTACCGCATCTGCCAAGGGTCCGAGCGCGGTGACATTCCCGTCCCGATGGGGATCTTGCGTCAAGTGCAGCGACCGATCCTCGAGAATGACATTCACGCGCAGGTCGCCGAAGCGACTGCGAAACAAGGCGAAGGTTCGCTCGAGGGCTTGCTCTCGGCAGGCGACACCTGGACCGTCAGCTAATCTCTTCGCCGCGGCTCTCCCAGCCGCTACAACTACAGGCCGTGTTCCACGACTACGCCAAGGTTCTGATCTTCGCTTTTGCCGGCGCAGGATTGGTCTTCCTCGGCATGTTCATGGGGGGGCTGCTGCGTCCGAAGCGCGATCGCGACGCGCCCGGCCTCGAGCCGTACGAGTGCGGCGAAGAACCCATCGGTTCGGCGTGGTTCCGCTTTGACATTCGCTACTACACGGTGGCGTTGGTCTACATCGTGTTCGCGGTCGAGATTGCTTTCCTGTTTCCGTGGGCGCGAGTCCTGACAATAGCCTTCGATGACCCCACGATCGGCGGCGTTGCTTTTCTCGAAGGCCTCGTCTTCATCGCCATCCTTGCACTTGGATTGGCCTATGTCTGGCGCAAGGGCGATTTGAACTGGGTCAAGGAGTTGAGCGAGGCGCAGAACAAAGATGTACGGCGCATGGAAGTCCCTGACGAACTCGCCGAGGCGGACGCGGGGCGACAGCAATCCGGAAGCGTCGAGGACTAAGACATGGGCATTCTTGAAAACAGCCTTCCCGACAGCATCTTGACCACGCGCGTGGATTGGATGATCAACTGGTCGCGAGCGAGTTCACTTTGGCCGATGACCTTTGGCCTGGCCTGCTGCGCGATTGAGATGATCGCGGTCGGAGGGCCGCGCTTTGACGTCGATCGCTTTGGGGCAGGCGCATTTCGCGCGACGCCGCGTCAAGCAGACTTGATGGTTGTCGCCGGCACCGTCAACTTCAAGATGGGCGAGCGCGTGAAGCGCTTGTACGACCAGATGCCCGGCCCGAAATACGTGATGGCGCTGGGCGCCTGCGCCACCGGTGGCGGTCCGTACCACAAGTTTGGATACACCGTCATGAAGGGCGTAGACCGCATCGTGCCGGTCGATGTCTATGTCGCGGGTTGCCCACCGCGCCCGGAGGCATTCTTGGATGGGCTGATGTTGCTGCAGAAGAAAATCATGCGGCAGCGAGTCATTCGCGCCGAGCCGAAGAAGGTCGTACTTCCTGCCGGGATTGGGGCTCAACCAGCAACATGAGTCAGCGCGACACTGCCTGGGGGCCGATGGAAGTCCAGCGTGTGGCTGCAAGCGAAGCAGCGCAGGCGCTGCAGGCTGTTGGGATTGAGCTCAAGCTTTGTGTTCCCAATCTGCCTTGGGTTGCTCCGGAAGGGGAAGCCAAGGACTTGGTGCGCCGCGCCAAAGAAGAGGACGCCGAACCAGTTTGGCGTGGTGATGCCTACTTGCTGTTGAGCGAACCGGGCCAGGTGACTCAGGCACTTCAGCATTGCCGCGACGAGCTGGGCTATTCCCAGCTTTACGATTTGACCGCTTGTGATCCAGCGGCCGACGAGACGCAGTTGAAGCTGATCTACGGCCTGCGCAACCTGAAGTCGAAGGCTCGCTTGATTCTGCAATCACGGGTGGACAAAGCCGCGGCTTCGGTGCCAAGCGTGGCGTCGATCTACCAAGCGGCCGATTGGCACGAACGGGAAGCAGGCGAGATGTATGGCATCACCTTTGTCGGCCACCCCGATCCGCGCAACATTTTGCTGCCCGATGATTGGGTCGGGTTCCCGTTGCGCAAAGACTACGAGTACCCAGACGAATACAACGGGGTGTCGTGCAAGGAATGAGCAGCCATCCCGCCGCAGAGTTTGATCATCTGCCCGGCCGCGAGGTCGAGCTAGATGTGGCGACGCAGGATTGCTTGATCCACATGGGGCCGCAGCACCCAGCGACCCACGGCGTCATGCGGGTTCTACTCAAGGCCGACGGCGAGATCCTGGCGGGTGCGCAAACGCACCTGGGCTATCTGCACCGATGCGCCGAGAAGATCGGCGAGAACGTCGATTGGCTGCAGTATTTGCCGTACACCGATCGCTACGACTATCTCGCAGCGATGAACAACAATCTCGGCTATAGCTTGGCTGTGGAAAGCCTGCTGGGCGCCGAGGTCCCAGCGCGCGCGCAATACTTGCGCGTCATTTGCGCCGAGCTCAACCGCATTGCTTCGCACCTGTTTGCGGTCGGGACGTATGGCTTGGACTTGGGCGCGTTCACGCCCTTGTTTAGCGCGTTGCGTGACCGGGAAGAGGTCCTGGAGCTTTTCGAGAAGATCTGCGGCGCACGCTTGACCTACAGTTACATCCGACCTGGCGGCGTCATGAATGACGCGCCGGAAGGCTGGCTGACTAAGGTCGCCGAGTTTCTCGATCGTTTCGAGAAGACCTGGCATGAGTACTGGACCTTAATGGTCGAGAATAAGATCTTCATCGAGCGCACCGCCAACATTGGTGTGCTGACGGAAGAGCAAGCTCTCTCTTGGGGTTGCACTGGCCCGATGCTGCGCGGCTCGGGTGTGGATTGGGACCTGCGCCGTGACCAACCCTACTTGATCTACGATCAACTCGAGTTCGACGTCGTCAAAGGGATCGGCTACCGCGGAACGCTCGGCGATTGCTTTGACCGCAACTTCGTCCGGATGTTCGAAATGACCGAGAGTGTGCGAATTCTGCGTCAGTGCTTGGCCCAGATCCCAGACGGCGAGATTATGCACGAAGAGGTCGGTGCCGTGATTCGTCCAGCGCCTGGCGAGTCTTACGTCAGCATCGAGAACCCGCGCGGCGAACTTGGCCACTATGTGGTCTCCAACGGCACGAAGATTGCAGTCCGTGTGCGCGTGCGCTCACCTTCGTTTTGCAATATGTCCGTCGCCGAGCATTTGATGCCGGGCTCGATGCTCGGCGACGCTGCTTCCATCATTGGCTCCGTTGACATTGTTGTCGGTGAAACCGATCGCTAGTCCCCCGAACCCCTGCCCCCGATGACCGAACTGCTGCTGTCCACCGCCGTTTCGCTTGCGGTCGTGCTTGCGTTCATCACGGTGATGGCGATGTTCTTCGTTTGGTCCGAGCGCAAGGTTGCCGGCTGGATCCAGCATCGCGTCGGGCCGATGCGAACCGGTGGTGGATTCCAGGGTTGGGCGCAGTCCATCGCGGACTCGATCAAGCTGTTACTGAAAGAAGACCTGATCCTGCGCGGCGCAGATCGCACGTTGTTCCAACTTGCGCCAGCACTCGTGCTTGCTTCAGCATTCGCGATGTTCGTCGTGCTGCCCTTCGGCCCGGGACTGATGGTCGCCGACATCGACCTCGGCGTCTTCCTCATTCTTGCAATCGCTTCGGTCACGACGATTGGCGTGATCATGGCCGGTTGGGGCTCCTTCAATAAGTGGAGCGTTTACGGCGCGATGCGCGAGGCTGCGCAAGTGGCGAGCTACGAGATCCCTCTCGGCCTGTCGCTGATGCCGCCGATCATCTACTTCGGCACCTTCTCCTTGAAAGCGGCAACCGAGGCGCAGACCGGCAGCTTCGGCATGGGCTGGTACATCTTCAGCGATGCGTTCTGGATCGCGATCCCCAGCTTTCTATTGTTCTTTGTTGCGGCTCTCGCCGAGAACAAACGCGCGCCATTCGACTTGCCGGAAGCGGAATCCGAGCTCGTAGCCGGCTTTCACACCGAGTATTCCGGGATCCGATTCAGCTTCTTCTTCCTGGAGGAGTACGCCGCGATGTTTGTCTTCAGCGCGGTGGGGGCGGTGCTTTGGCTCGGCGGTTGGAACTTCCCGGGCATCCAGAGTTTTGAAGAAGACTCCACCGCTTTGCTTCTGCTCGGCACGGCGAGCTTCGTGCTCAAATCTTTCTTCCTCGTCTTTGTCATGATGTGGGTGCGCTGGACCGTGCCGCGTTTACGCATCGATCAAGTCATGACATTGGGTTACAAGTACCTCATTCCTCTCAGCATGGTTATGGCTTTGCTTGCCGCGGGTTGGGAGTACATCAAGCACCTCGGAGGCCAAGCGTGACCTTACCGAAGGCCCCGACCGAGCCGCGGCGCAAGCCGGGCTATTTTGGCAACATCGCCGACACAGTGACTTCGACGGCGAAGGGCATGGCATTGACCATGCGCTATCTGTTCCGCAAGAAGGTGACGGTGCACTACCCCGATGTGAAGCCGGAACTCGACGAGCGCTACCGCGGCATTCACTATCTCGAGCAAGAGCTTTGCATCAACTGCGATAAGTGCGCCAAAGCTTGTCCGGTGGATTGCATTGAAATGGACGCGGACCGGCATGGCAAAGAGTTGGAATGGAAGAAGTTCCAGCTCGATTACCAGAAGTGCATGTTCTGCGAGCTGTGCGTCTATCCCTGCCCGAAGGATTGCATCCACATGGGCACGGAATACTCGATGGTCAGCGAGGACCGCAGTGACTTTGTGCTCGACCTCTTGAGCTACACCGGCTTGACCGAGGAACAGAAAGTGCGCATTGCTGCAGCCGAAAAGGCCAAGGCAGAGAAGCTCGCCGCCAAGAAGGCCAAAGCTGCAGCTGAAGAAGCGGAGGACGCCAAAGAATGAGCGGCAGCGAAGTTGCGTTCGCGATCTTCACCGCCCTCGCTCTGGGCGGCGCCTTGGTCGCGCTGTTTGAACGCAGCGTGGTTCGCAGCGCCTTTGCGATGTTCGGCACTTTTATGGGGGTTGCCGGTTTGTACCTCACCTTGGGCGCCGACTTCCTCGCCATGACCCAGGTGCTGATCTACGCCGGCGGAATCATGGTGCTTTACCTGTTTGGCTTGATGCTGACCAAGCCGAGTCGCTACGAGCGCAATCTGCGCCGAATTGGCCTTGGTGCGGCACTCGCCGGTGGCCTCGCACTGATCTTGCTCGTCAAGCTATTTGGCGGCATGAATGGCAGCGTTCCCGGCCCCGATGAACTTCCCGCGCCCGAGCCCACGGCCGAGGCAATCGGGCTGGCCTTCCTGCGCGCTGACGAATGGCTGTTTGCCTTTGAGTTTGCGTCGGTATTGTTGCTCGCCACCTTGGTTGGTGCGGTGTATATCGCCCGCCGCCGACCCGAACCACGCAGCGAAGAGGCCGCGTAATGGGACTCGAGGCCTATCTCTTCGTGTCTTTGTTGCTGTTCGTGATCGGACTGGTGATGGCCGCAGCGCGGCGCAGTTTGATCTACGTCTTGATCGGGCTCGAGCTGATTCTGAACGCGGCCAATCTGAATTTGGTCGCTTTCCAGCGCTTCCATCCCGAGTCAGGCCTGGATGGTCAGATCGGCGCCATCTTCGTCATCATTCTTGCCGCTGCCGAAGCTGCGATCGCTCTGGCAATCGTGCTCAATGTGTTCTCTCGCTTTGGTTCCATCCGCCCGGATGACATGAATACTCTGCGCGACTAAATGCCCACCGCTGACTTCTTCCCGCTGTTGCTCGCCGTGCCGCTCTTGCCGCTCGGCGCTTGGCTGCTGCAGGTCTTATTCGGAAGTCGCTTGCCACGCGGCGGAGATTGGCTGCCGACCGGGGCCATGCTCGGGGCATTCGTAGTCGCGGTGCTGCTCTTTCTGCGTGCATGGGGGCTCGATGACGAGTACTTCGTGTGGTCGACTTCTGCGACCGGCGGGGGACACGGCTGGAAATGGTTGGTCTCCGATCCAGCATTCCGCGAGGGCTTGGCAGCCTTCCGCGCAGGCCTTTGGTACGACGCTTGGACCGCGCCCTTGTTGGCGATGGTGGCCGGAGTGAGTTTCCTGGTCCACCTATTCTCAACGGGGTACATGAAAGGCAACAGCCGGTACAGTGCTTACTTCGCTGGCCTGGCGCTGTTCAGCTTCGCCATGCTTGCGATGCTCGTCAGCGACAACTTGCTGTTCGTCTTCGGCTTCTGGGAAGTCATGGGCCTGTGCAGTTTCTTGCTGATCGGCCACGATTCACTCGATCGCGACAACCCGCGACCCAGGGCGGCCGCGGCGGCAGTCAAAGCTTTCTTGACGACGCGGGTCGGTGATGTCGCGCTCTTGCTTGGACTCGCCATGCTTTGGAATGGCTTTGGCACCCTGCAATTCCATGAACTGCAAGTCGCGGTGCCCGAGATGATCGAGCGCCACCAGGGGTGGCCGCAATGGCTCGAGACGGCAGGCCTACTGGTCTTCCTCGGGGCTGTCGGGAAATCGGCGCAGTTCCCGCTGCATGTTTGGCTTCCCGATGCCATGGAAGGCCCAACTCCGGTCTCTGCGATGATTCACGCTGCGACGATGGTCGCAGCCGGTGTCTACCTGATGGCGCGCGCCTTCCCGGTGCTGGCACCCGGTGTTCTCGCTTTGGTTGCCGTGATCGGAGCCTTCACCGCTTTCTTCGCTGCCACGATCGCCTTGACCCAAGATGACCTCAAGAAGGTCTTGGCTTATTCGACGATCTCGCAGCTGGGCTACATGATTGCAGCGGTGGGCATGGGCAGCCCGGATGGTGCCCTGTTTCATGTCTTCACGCATGGTCTGTTCAAAGCGGGCTTGTTCCTGGGCGCGGGCGCAATCATTCACGCCTGCCACCACGAACAAGATCTGCGTCTACTCGGAGGGCTGCGCAAACGCATGCCGTTGACCTACGCGAGCATGCTGCTCTGCACCGCTTCCATCTCGGGAGTGCCCTTCCTTTCGGGCTTCTACTCCAAAGACGCGATTCTTGGTTTCGCTGCGGACACATGGAGCCAAGGCGCTGGCCCGGCGGCCTACTTGCCGTTGGCTCTGCTGGTGCTCGCGGCGCCTCTCACGGCGCTCTACATGTTCCGCATGTTCTTGCTGACCTTTAGCGGCGAGGCTCGTTCGGAAGACGCGGCGCAGGCAAAGGAAGTTCCGATGCCCATGAGCGTGCCCTTGATTCTGCTCGGCCTCGGTGCCGCAGTGGGCAGCTTGCTGTGGATTGCCCAGCCGCACCCCACCGAATCCGGACACACGACAGCAACGCTGCTTGCCGGCGTTTCGCTGGTGATTGGATTGGGCGCTGCTCTCTTGTTCTTCCAATTCAAGAAGGCCAGCCCTGCCCGTGCAAGTGCGGCTTTCGGGCCCTTCACCCGCGCGGCGCGCGGGCTGTACGGAGTCGATCACTTCTATCAAGCTGCGATCGTCGTGCCCTCAAAGCTGATCGGGCGTGCCTGCGCAGGATTCGATCGACGCGTTGTCGACGGAGCCGTGCACGGGCTCGGCAAGCTTGCGATCCGCGCCGGCGAACAACTGCGGCGCGCTCAAAACGGGCGCATCCAGTCCTACATCTATCTCACCTATGCGGGCTTGCTCGCATTGACTCTCTTCGCGGTGTGGCGCGTCAGCTGAGATGGGCGAGCACCTCCTTTCGGCCTTTGTGGCACTGCCGTTTGTTTCGGCACTGTTTGTGGCTCTGTTGCCCAAGCAAAGCGCAGCCGGGCAACGCTTTGTCGCCGGCACGACGATGGCCGCGGCGCTTGCGTTCTTGATTGGCCTCGTGCTTGGAGGCTTCGACACGGCGCGTGGCGGCTTGCAGTTCGCCGAATCAACGGCCTGGATTCCGTCCTTCCACGTGAACTGGGCGCTTGGCTTGGATGGCCTCGCCCTCGTTCTTCTGCTGCTTTCCGCGCTGATTCACTTCATCGCGGTGATCGCAACACCGCGCGACATCGCAGGAAGCAAGGGCTACTACGCTTTGTTGCTGCTGCTCTTTGGCGGCGTGAACGGCGTGTTTCTCGCAACCGATCTATTCCTGTTCTACGTGTTCTGGGAACTGATGTTGATTCCGATGTACTTCTTGATCGGAATCTGGGGTGGCGAACAGCGCAAGCGGGCGGCGGGCAAGTTCATCTTGTTCACCCTGTTCGGCTCGGTGCTAATGCTGGTCGGCTTGGTCGCGGTCTATCTGCGCTCGGGCGCCGAAGGAGTTGCGCCGACTTTCGATATCTATGCATTGCAATCGCAAGCCGCAAGCTGGATGACGGATAGCGGTGGCATGTTTGGCATGGACTTCAGCAGCTGGATCTTCCTGCTGTTCTTCCTCGCCTTCGCGGTGAAGATTCCGGTCGTGCCCTTCCACACCTGGCTACCGGATGCGCACGTGCAGGCGCCTACTCCGGTCTCGGTGATTCTTGCCGGCGTGCTGCTGAAGCTCGGTGCGTACGGAATGCTGCGCGTCGCCTTCCCGTTTGCACCCGATGCCTTTGCCGACTTGGCTTGGTTGGTTGCGACGCTCGGGGTCATCAACATTGTCTATGGCGCCTGGGTTGCCTTAGCGCAGACCGACTTCAAACGACTGGTCGCTTATAGCTCGATCAGCCATATGGGCTTCTTCCTGCTCGGCATGGCCGGGGTCGCAGTCGCCGCAGATGGCGCAGCCCACTTCGAGGCCGGCACGCGTTTCAATGCTTTGGCCGGTGCGAGTCTGCAGCTGATTACCCACGGAATCTCGGCGGCGCTGATGTTCCTTTTGGTGGGGGCGGTTTATGACCGCGCGCACCATCGCGACTTGGGTCGCATGGGCGGTTTGGGCCGCGTGATGCCGCGCTACTTTGCGATCGCGACGGTCGGCTTCTTCAGCTCCTTGGGGCTGCCTTTGCTCGCCGGGTTCGTGCCCGAAGCGCTGACTCTCTTCGGCGCATGGCCAGCGTGGCCAATGCATGTGGTCGTCACGGCCTTTGGCTTGATGCTGACCGCGGTTTACCTCCTGCAGGCTTACCGCTCCGTACTGCTGGGCCGCACTCCCGATGCCTGCGCGAGCTTCCGCGATCTGGATCGTCGCGAGCTGTCGACGATGGTGCCGCTGGTCATCGCGAGCGTCACTCTCGGAGTCGCGCCCTTCTTGGTCCTCGACCTGATGGCGGAAACGCTGCGCACGATTCTGGCCGGCTTGCCGCCTGACATTCTGCCGGCAACTTCGATCGAGATCACGGAGGGCCTGCGATGAATGAGCAACTCCAGCTGATCTTGCCGGAGCTCGTGCTCTCGGGTGGATTGTGCCTGCTGCTGCTGGCAGATCTGGTCTTCCAGCGCCGGCGCGCTTGGGAAACGGGCGTCTTCGCTTTAGGTCTGCTCGGAGTTGTTGCCTATCTGCTGCTGCAGCGCTTCGAAGCGGCACCAGCCGATGCCTTTGGTGGCCTGCTGCGAGTCGACCATTTCGGCGCCGTCTTCCAGCTATCGATCACCGCCGCGGCGGCCGTGGCGCTGTTCATCAATCTGCATCAGTTCCGCTACCCGCAGGACCGCGGGCGGATTGAAACGCAGTTCCTGTTCCTGTGCGCGACGCTCGGTGGCTTCGTGCTGGTTGGGACGCAGCACCTGCTGATGCTGTACCTCGGCCTGGAAATGCTCGGGCTGTGTTCCTACGCACTCGCCGATGTGCACAAGCGCGACCGAGCAGGTGCCGAAGCCGGCATGAAGTACGTCGTCTATGGCGCGCTGTCCTCGGGCATCATGCTGTACGGCATCAGCTTGTTGTTCGGCCTAGGCGGGGCGAGCTTCCAGATGACGGACATTGCGCTTGGCGTCAACCGCGCCCTGCTGGAAGGGCACGCGGTGCAAGTGCTGCTGCCCACCCTGCTGTTGCTCGCGGGTTTCTTGTTCAAGCTGGCCTTGGTGCCCTTCCATTGGTGGGCGCCCGATGTCTACCAAGGCACCACGACCGCGATTGCGGGCTACCTGGCGGTTGGCTCGAAATTGGTCGCACTCGGCGCGCTGATTCGAACCCTGGCTTTGATCTTCGCGACGGCGGTGCATGGCATCGAATCCGACCCCGCTTTGATCGAGGTTACGACGGTGGCCAGCGAGTTTGGTGCCAGCTTCGGCCTCGTGCTTGCGATTCTCGCCGCGGTTTCGATGGTCTGGGGCAACCTCGCTGCGATCGGCCAGACGCACTTGCGCCGGCTCTTGGCCTATTCGTCGATTGGGCATGCCGGCTACCTGTTGGCTTCGATTTCCCTCCTCAACGCGGATGGCTTCCATGCCGCAAGCACCTACGCGATCGTTTATGGCGTTGCATCCCTCGGCGCGTTCGCCGCGGTGTTTGCGATTGCGGTACGAGCGGGAAGCGAAGACCTGCGCGATTGGAGCGGCTTGGGGTGGCAATACCCACTCGCTGCCGGATCTTTGGTGCTGTTCTTCGCGAGTCTGATTGGTCTACCGCCGACCGCGGGCTTCGCAGGCAAATGGAGACTGCTTGCCGCGCTGTGGGCCGGCGACCGGCCGGGCTTGGCGCTGCTGCTGGCCCTCCTGTCTGTGGTTTCGTTATTCTACTACTTCCGTGTGATCAAAGAGCTCTACTTGGAACGCCGTGAAGAAGCGCTCAGCCCGCGCGTCAGTCGCAAGCTGCCGTGGCTTGCTGGCTTCCTGGTTGTTGCCTGCGTCGCAACGATCGCCTTGATCAACCTTGGCTGGATCGACGCACCGCTTCGGCTCGCGACG
Source organism: Planctomycetota bacterium (assembly GCA_040264055.1). GTDB lineage: Bacteria > Planctomycetota > UBA1135 > UBA1135 > UBA1135. Next base: position 8,294 of record JBDQJC010000007.1, on the reverse strand, counting down.
GGCGACCTCACGCACGGCTAGTGCGTGATCCTTCGAAGGGCGGTCAGCAGAAGAGCAGAGTCTTTTCACGCGCGCACTTCAAAGTCGCGGCGATTGTGATCGCGGTACTCGGCTTCGCAAACTCCGTCGTCTTTGATTCATGGGAAGGCTTTGCAGTCGCCGGCCTTGGCCCCTTTGTTGCGCTATACGATCCGGCTTCCGGTCGATTCGATTGGGATGACATTTCCTGACCCGTCGTTTCTGTCGTTGCCGCCATCTTCGCGCTCGGCATTGTCTTTCAATTCGTCGGACGAAGGAAAGGATGGAAACCAATCACATGCCTCCTCGTTTGGGCAGCATGCTGGCTTGCTTGGTGCGTCGTGGGGGACTTGGCAGTCTTTGCGATGATGGGCTAGATCCGCATCGCCGTCGACGAGGGGTCTTCCACCCGCGGCAAGAGTGCTTGCGCATACGGGTGGGCGGACCAACCTTCCGCGATCCACTCGGCGGCCAAGCGCCCGACCGCGGCTCCCGTGGTGATGCCATGGCCGCCCAAGCCAGCAACCCAGTGCAAGCCCGGTGCGCGTGGATCAGGGCCGACGACAAAGAGCGGGTCGTCGGCAAAGGTGCGCATGCCAGCCCAACAATGGGCGGCCTGCAATTCCTCAAACCCTGGTAGCCAGCGGCCCGCTTTTTCAGCGATCAATTCCAGCGCCTCGTCACGAACCTCTTCGCCCTTATCGGGATCGACCGCGTCCTGATCGCAGGCACATAACATCAGGCCGCCACTCTCGGGTCGGAAGTAGAACTCGTCGCCGGCTAGCCAAACGACCGGGGAGCGAGGGTCGAGCTCGGGAAGGCGCGAGGTCACCAGCAAGTGACGACGCTTTGGTGTGAGGCCGATTGGCCAGCCGGCAGCACCCGGGAGACGGCCCGCCCAAGCACCGCTTGCCAGCACGACTTCATCTGCTTCGATCAGGCCATCGTTGGTTTCGACGCCGACCACTTTCTCGCCGCGCTTAGCGAGCGCGAGCGCTTCGACTCCGAGGCGCAGCTCCGCTCCGGCCGCGCGCGCGCCGCGCAGAAAGCCGGACAGAATCGCGTCGACATCGAGACTGCCCTCCTTGGGGAAGTACATCGCGATGGCGAGGTCTTGCGCCAGCTGAGGGTAGGCGGCGTACAGATTTTCGACTGGAACCTCGCTGCCGCCTACCGCGCATTCCGATCGGGTCGACCAGTCGCGCAGCCCTGCGGCGGCGGCTACGGGCGCGCCCAGGTACAGACCCACTTCATCGAACAAGGGGACTTCGCTGAACCCAGCCGGAGGCGCGGCGTAGAAGCGACGCGAGTCGGCCGCGAGAGCGTGCAGGGCCGGCTCGGGGATGGCAGTGCGCAGAATCGCAGCATTGCGGCCGGTCGAATGGGTGCCTGGGGTGGCCTCTCGATCGATCAGCACGACGCGCAGCCCGCGCTGGGCCAAGAAGTAGGCAGTGGAGGCACCTGCGATGCCTGCTCCAACGACGAGAACGCCCTTCCTACTCATGCCTGGGCGAGAGTTTACTCTGTCTAGGATGCTTCGGCTCGCCGCTCTCCTGCTTCTGTTTGCCTCCGGGTGTCATGCCCCAGGTTCGCGCATGGACGCCGCGCCGACCAAGGCGGCCGAACCGCCCATCCAGGAAGCGCCGCGCGACCGTAAGGAGAAGTTCGAGCTCGATCCCGAATTCGACATCTTCGAAGACGAAGACGACGAGTCCACGCTTGGTGAGCCATTTACGGATGCCGTGCTTCAGGCGCGCGTGGCCGAAATTGCTCCCCGGGTCGCCGAGATGCGCGGCATGGAATGGAAGCACGATGTCCCAGCGGGACTGCAATCCGCCGATGAGTTCATCGAGTTCGCGATCGCAGATTTCGAGCAGGAATACGGCATGGAGACCTTCCGCGCGATGGCCGAGGCTTACCGTCTGCTGGGTTTGATCGACCCCGAGATGGACTTGTTCGAGACCACAATGGATCTCTTGCGCGGCCAGGTTGGTGGCTACTACGACCCGCGCAGCAAGCGCTTCTACATGATCGATAGTTATCGCCAGGGAGCGACGGCCGACATCATTCTGGCGCACGAGCTGACCCACGCTCTCGATGATCAGTACTTTGATCTGCAGGCTCTGATGGAAGGTGCCGACAGCGCCGACAAGGAGTTCGCAGTCCGTGCCGTGGTCGAAGGCAGCGGAACTTCCTTGATGAATCTGTATGCAGTGCGCGGCGCGCTCTCGGGGTGGCTTGAACTCGACCCGGCCGCGATGATGGCCGAAATGGAAGGCCAGTCCGAATCGCTCGAAGCGGCTCCGCCCTACTTGGTCATGACACTGGCCTTGCCCTACATGGAGGGCAATAAGCTGCTGACCCGCAAGACCAATGTGCTCGAGGCCTCGATGACGCCGCCAAGCGATGCGGATTTGCGCGCGGCCTTCGCAAATCCGCCACGCTCGAGTGAGCAGGTCCTGCACTTGGAAAAGTATTGGGATCCAAGCCAGGTCGATGAGCCGATCGAAGTCGACATCTCGGGGATTGTGAGCCAACTCGGCGAAGGATGGCAGCTGAGCCATGAAGACACTCTCGGCGAGCTTGGCTGCTATGTGATGACCGCCGAGACCTTGCCCGACCTGACCACGGCGGCCGGACAGCTTGCCGGGCGCTGGACCAATGCGGCGGCGACCGGATGGGGAGGCGATCGTTATGCCTCGTGCACCGGCCCGGGTGGCGCGCGCTTGATGGTGTGGGATTCGGTCTGGGATACCGAAGCCGATGCGGTGGAATTTGCGGTCGCACTCAAGCGCGATCCGGCGCCACGCAATGCGTACCTCCGCGACGTGAAGTTGTGGGGCAAGCAAGTCCGGGCCATCTTTGCGAACGAAGCCGGCGCCGCTGCCGGGCGCGTCTTCGCCGAGATTCAATAGAAACGAAGCATCGATCGCAAACTGGAAATCAACATGAACCTCGTCAAGCACACCACGGTCCTGGGCCTGCTCTTCCTTGGCTTCTTCAGCTGCCAAGTTCCTTCGGAGCGCAGCGAAGCTGCACGTACGACCGGTGCGCGCGGTGGAGCAGCACCGGCCATCAGCACTCCGATCGAATCCGGTGTGCTCGGCGCAGCGGCAAGCGCCGAGGCCAACGCAACGATGGCGGCGCTCGAGATCCTCGAGCGTGGTGGCAATGCCGTGGACGCTGCGGTGACCATGAACTTCGCCTTGGCCGTGACCTATCCGGCGGCAGGCAATCTCGGTGGCGGCGGCTTCTTCTTGTATCGCAGCCCGGAAGGGGAAAGTTGGTTCCTCGACTTCCGCGAAGTCGCTCCGCTTGCTGCGACCCACGATATGTATCGCAACGCGGATGGCTCGCCTGACCAAAGCGCGAGTTTGCGTGGTTGGAAGGCTGCCGGAGTCCCGGGTAGCGTTTTCGGTATGTGGGAGGCCCATCAACGTTGGGGCTCAATGCCCTGGGACGAGTTAGTCAAGCCGGCGATCTACCTCGCCGAGCAGGGTTTTAGGATCACTGCTAGCGAAGCCGCCGGATTGAATCGCTCACGCTCCGCCTTCGAGGCGGACCTGCGCACCTCCGAGATGTTCGTACGCGCCGACGGAGCCGATTGGGCGGAAGGGGATTTGCTGGTGCAAACTACCTTGGCCTCGACCTTGCACGCGATTGCGGAACAGGGCGAAGCGGCATTCCGGGAAGGTCCGATCGTCCAGGCGCTGATCGCGGCTTCGGATGAGGCTGGCGGCATTTTGCGCGGCAAGGACTTCGCTCGCTATGAGCCCATGATTCGCCCGGTGCATACGGTCGAGTGGCGCGGCATGGAGGTGCTCACCGTGACGCCGCCATCGAGTGGAGCCGTATTCCTCGCGCAGACTCTGGATGCGCTGGATCGCTTCCCGCTTGAAGAGTGGGGCTTCCGCGACGTGCGCACCGTGCAACTGCTCGGGGAAGTGGAAGCGGCCTCCTTCCGCGATCGCAATCGTTGGCTGGGCGATCCAGCCAGCATGACGCGTTCCTATATCGACCTACTCGACCAACGTTATCTCGATCGGCGCGCCAAAGCATTTCGAGCCGACCGTTACACCGAGCCGGACGACTCGTTCCCAGGTCCTCGCAAAGAGAGTCTTGAGACCACGCACTTCTCAGTGCTCGATGCGAATGGGGGAGCGGCTTCGATTACCACAACCTTGAATAGCGGCTATGGAGCCAAGGTGGCTGCGCCTGGCGGCTTCTTGATGAACAACGAGATGGACGACTTTGCCGCTGTGCCCGGGCTCGCGAATCAGTACGGCCTCGCGCAAGGCGAAGCAAACGCCGTGATCGCCGGGCGTCGGCCGTTGTCGTCGATGAGTCCAGTCATCGTCGTGCGCAATGGCCAAGTCGATGCCGTGATTGGTTCACCCGGCGGCCCGACGATTCTGACTACGGTGTTGCAGATCCTGCTGAACCGCTATGTCTTTGCAATGTCGCCCGAGGACGCGGTCGCCGCGCCGCGTTTCCATCGTCAGGATCGCCCGCCAACTCTGCGCTACGAGCCAGGGAGGCTGGGCCGACCGAACCTCTTGAAGCTGCGCGAACTCGGCCAAGGGTTGGCCGAGACGCGGTCGATCGGCGACGTTAACGCCATCTTCCGCGACGGCAGTGAATGGGCAGCAGTCGCCGATCCACGCCGCGAAGGATTGGGTCAGGTGTCGAGCAAGCCCGACTAAGCCTGACCCTGCCGGTCGCGCTTACAAAGTCACCGAAGCAGTTTCAGATGATCCCGCTTTCAACGTGACCCAAGTGTCGCCGGTGCGGTTGCCGTCGACGGCGACCACGCGGTAACGACCTGGGGCGAAGCTGCCGACCGAACGGGCGCCGTCACCGCTTCCTCCGAAGAAGTTGCGGAACATGCTTTCCTGTCCGCCCGCGTCTTGGTGCACGATCTGATCGGAGTCGTCATAAATCGTGAGCAAGGCAGAGCTGTTTGAGCCACCGCCGTTGTTCAATACTCGTACCGTGAGCTCTGACCCTTCAAGCAGGTCAAACTCGACCGGCGTGACTTCGCTCGAAGCGACCGTAACCGTCTTGCTTTGCTTTGCGAAACCGCGCGCGGACAAGGTCAGGCGGTAGCTGCCGGCTGGCAAGCCCGCGAGTGTGCCGCCACCATTCCAACCCCAGCCGTCGAACTTCTCTTCTTGGTCGCCGACCAAAGGCACTGCTTCCATTTGGAAACCACGCTCAAACTTCTTGCCCTCGGCATCGCGCACCGTCGCACGGATTGCACCGGCAGCCTCGAGTTCGATGCTATCCATTTCCCGGCGCTCGTCTTCATCGAGGAAGAAACTCTTCGACTTGTACTTGCGATAGGAGCTGTCCGAACCTTCGAACTCTTGCGATTCTGGATTGAAGTTACCGAAGGCATCGGGCTCGACAATGATGTGGTAATCGCCAGCGGGTGCGCCTTCAATGGTGAAGACACCTTGATCATCGGTGTTCGCTCGAGTGCGCCTGCCACCACCGCCTCCGCCGAACATCGCGGCCATGCCGCCGGGCGCATCTTCGCGCACAAGCCGCACACTCACGCCTTTCAAGCCGGCACCGGTCGATGCAGAGACCACGCGGCCAGTCACGATCGTTTCAGGAACGCGCAGCTCGATGTAATCTTCGGGCATGTCATCGACAAACAGGTCGAGGGCACCTCGCCAGTCGCGTGACTCAACGTTGAGCGAGTATTCACCAGGAGCCAAACTCTTGAAGGTGAAGTTACCGTTCTCGTCGGTGCGCGCCGTTGCCATGCGGAAGTCGAACATGCCGCTTCCGCCCATGGCGACCGAGCTGAGCATGGCCCCGCTAACTGGCACGCCGTTCTTGGTGAGGCGTCCGCTCAAGCGACAGCCGCCGGCCGACGTGTCGACAATATCGACTGTGGTGGTTTCACCTTCGGTGACGGTCGCCGGCACGAAGCGTCCACCCGAGAGCATCGACATGAAGTCGCCGGTGAACAAGGACTCATCGTCGAGCGAGACCGAGATCAGCAGGTAGTTGCCAGGCTGCAGGTTGTTGATTCGGTAGATGCCCGCTTCGTCGGTCGCGCCTTGCTGGAAGTCTTGCGAACCTGGCGAGAAGGCCACAACCATGCGGCGAGCCAACATGGCGCCATGGCGGTCGGTCACTTTGCCAGTGATCGAGCCACCCGGCAGCAACTCAAGCTTGAGACTGTCGCGAACTTCACCGTCCTCGACCGCTTCCATTTGCATGTTGTGCGATGCGTAGCCTTCGGCCATCACGTGCATCCAAGTGGCACCGTCCTCGACGCCGCGCAGCTCGAAGCTGCCGTCACCCTTGGACACCGTGACTGGAGAGCCTTCCATGAAGCCCTGTGCGAGCAGCGTGAAGCCGCCTTCCTTGTTGCGGCTTGCGGAGACCATGGCGGATTCGACGGGCTTCCCATCGCGTTTGTCAACGACGATGCCGCGCATGATCGAGCCCTGGCCAAGTCGCACTTCAACATCTTCGGTCATGCCGCCTTCCGTCACCATGACCGTCTCGCGGGCGGTTTCAAAGCCATCGGCCCGAACGCGGAGTTGCCAGCGGCCAGGTGTCAACCCAACGATCTTGAACTCACCGTTGGGGTCATCGGCGTAGCGCATCTTCTTGAGTTGGTCGAGGTTGGGAGCCTCGGGCAGCAGCAGAGCCTCCTCTTCAGCGAGCATGCCTTCCAGAATGGAACGCGGAGTCTCGACGACCGGAGGAGGAGTGCCCGCGGATTCATGGTCGTGATCGTGTTCGCCGTCTTCGGCGATGGGTTCTGCCATGACAAGCCCTTGTGTTTCACGGCTGCGACCACCACGATTATTGCCGAGAGCGTTCTCGCGTAACTCGGGTTGCAGAACAAAGAAGCTAATCGCTTCCTCGTCGGCGGAGCGCATGACTTTGCCACTCATGCCGCCTGGCTTCTGCAGGACCATGACCGGTTGCTTCTCATCCGGCAAGCTTGCGAAGCGGAAGTCGCCCGTGATGTAGCCGGGGGCTGAGACGCGAACGCGAGCCTGGCGCCATGCGGCGATGCGGAACTCGCCGCGACGATTGGATTGCGCTTCGGTGTCGGCCGGCAGGATCTCGGGCAAGGCCTCTTTGGCCATCTCGAGCAAGAAGTTCATCTGATTTCCGCCACCTCCCCACATACCGCCGCTGCCGTCGCTGGCGTCAGCTGAATCAGGGATCGACATCAGCGCGATATTTGCGCCGTTAATCGGATCGCCAGCAGAGTCGATGATCCGCCCGCGCACCTCATTGCGCGTATCCATGATGATGTCTTTCTCGTTCCCGGATGGGCCAAGAATGCGCGCGGTGAAGGGCGCCGAACGACCTTCCTCGCCTTGGGCTACCAGGAGGTATTGGCCATACGGCAGGCCGTCGAAGCGATAGTTTCCGCCGCCGTCACTCTCTGTAATCCAGCCAGGTACATTGCGAAGCACAGGAATGATCATGCGCAAGTCCAAGGGGATTGCGGCGACGCGGGCGCGGCTGACCGGATCTTCGTCGACGCTGATGACCTTGCCTTCGAGGCGGCCAAGTTCGACCAAGTTGACGGTCGTACGCAGATTGGCGTTGCGCGCGCCCGGGCCAAACTCGCTGGTGCCCGGGTGAGTGGGCCCAGCAAAAGCGCTGGCGTTCAGCACCATGCCCGCAGGAACGGCTTCGAGGGCAAACTTGCCCGATCCATCGGTGTAAGCGCGCTCGAAGAAGACGTCGCGCTTCCGGATCGCCGAGACCACGTATTTCAAACCTGGGTAGACCAGCACCTCGGCGTTGGCGACCGGATTGCCATCCGAATCGCGCACGGTGCCTTCGAGCTGGGAAGCCGCATAGGCCTTAATGACCACCTGGCCTTCCGAGCCGAGGTCGCTCGGGTTGACGCGTTGGCGTCCGTTCGACAAGCGCATCGGAGCGCGAGCGGTCAGGTAAAGCGAGCGCCCAGGGAGTCCGGCGAGGTCGAAGAACCCGTCTTTGTCCGTGCGGACCGCGGCGACCGGGTCAAGGGTGAATTCGAGCGGTTTCTCGAGGACTTCTTCCGGGTTGTCGATGAAGTCAGCAATGGCGAAGGGTGATGAGTACGCGCCGACCCAAGCGTTGGGCACGCCCTTGCCGTCTTCATCAATCACCTGGCCACCTAATCCATGGCGGCCGTTGCCGACCTTGATGGGCCGATTGGTGAACTCAGCCTCTTCGACAACCGCAGGGCCCGAGCGCACGGCTGGGCCAGCGTCGGCGGCTGTGGGCTGGTTGATCTCGACATT
>JBDQJC010000006.1:0-72978 GCA_040264055.1 Planctomycetota bacterium | reverse complement strand
GTACGTCACCACGGGCAAGCCGTTGAAGTGGAAGTCATCCGAGCGGGGCGCCTCGGGTATCAGCTCGTCATCGGCAACCTGCTCGACGCCTTGAACTTCGAGGCGCACATTATCGTCATGGACGAAGACGGTGGCGTGATTTCTGATGTGCCCAAGCCGCAACCGGGTCAATCGCCGAGCGATTTCCTGGCCGGCCGCGAGCCGAAGCCTGCTGCCAAAGTGCGCGCCGCTGCGATGCGCGCTGCCCCGGGCAAGGACAAGCCACGCAAACTCGATCAGTTCGATGGCTATCGCGTCGTCGGCAGCTTGCCGACCGGCGGCTCCGGCGCGCGCATCTTCGTTGCCGATCTGGAAGCCGAAAAACGCAGCTTGTTAGTTGCCTCGGGTGTCGAGGTCCCGGCGCAAGTGGTCATCAAGTGCTTCCAACTCGACGCGGGCTCCAACCTTTCACAGATTGTGCGCGAGAGTCGCGCGCTGGAATCGGCAAAGCGTTTGGGCATGGTGCTCGAGCACGGGCTCGACGAGCGCCGCTACTTCTACGTCATGCCTTATGTCCCCGGCGAGAACCTCTCGCTGGTGTCCGAGCGCATGCACGCGAAGTCCGGAAAGGAAGGTCTGGGCCAGAAGCAAATCCAGGAATCGCTTGGCTACATGGCCGACTTGCTGGTCACGCTTGACCGATTCCACGCCGCTGGCCTGTGGCACAAAGACGTCAAGCCCGACAACATCATCGTGCGCGACGGACGCGCGCACTTGGTTGACCTCGGCTTGGTCACGCCGCTTGGTTCCGCCATGACCTTGACCACGCACGGCACCGAGTACTTCCGCGATCCGGAGTTGGTACGTCAGGCCCTGCGCGGCGCAAAGGTCCATGAAGTCGATGGCGCGCGCTTCGACCTCTATGCTGCGGGCGCGGTGCTGTTCTCGCTGGTCGAGAATTCCTTCCCTGCTCACGGCAGTCTGTCATCGGTTTCCAAGCGCTGCCCAGACGGCGTGCAGTGGATCGTGCGACGCGCGATGGCCGATTTGGACAGCCGCTATCGCGACGCAGGCGAGATGCTCGCTGATGTCCGCAAGCTGCAAGAAGCTAGCGATCCTTTTGGCGTGCGCCCCGCGCAACTCCCATCGATGGGCGGCAAGCCGCCGATCGACTTGCTGACGCCACCGCCGACTCAGGCCTTGCCTCCGCTCCCCGCGGCAGTTCGTGCTCCGCAACCGGCAGCGGCTTCCTCTCCTCCCCCGCCGATCCCAGGTCCGAGCTACCAGCCAGGCCCCGACACCGGCGCCTTCGCCGAGGAAAGTGTGCACCGCATGCCTCCGCCAGTGCCGAGCAAGGCACGCGCGCAAGCACTCAACGCTGCACGCGAAGCCAAGCAAGCCCTGGAAGCCGTGCGTGCCGCCGGTTGGGATACCCGCGATGCGCGCAAGCGTGCCCGTCAGAAGATGGCCGAAGCGCGCCAGAAGGCCGCTGCGGTGCGCGCCGACTTGGGCAAGCGCAAAGACGCCTTCGTCGCCAAGCTGCCGAAACACACGCGCGATGCGATCGCGAGTGTTGCGCCAAAGCCTTCCCGCCTTGGCTGCAAAGAACGTCGTGCCGCTCGTCGCGCTGCACGCCAAGAGCGCAAAGCGCGCCACACCGGCGGACCGACCTGGGGTGGCTGGGCTGCCGCGCTTACCCTGCTGGTCGTCGGTGGAGCGGCCGTGGCATTGGTCGCGGAATCACGCACGAGCTATAGCTACAGCGAGTCGCACGCTGTCGCGACATCGGGAGATTCTGGCCACTTCGGATCTTCGATCCAAGTGACCACCGAATCCGTCAGCTACGGCAATGGCAGCATTCCTGCCGTCGTGATTACGCGCAACGGCGAATCGGTGGCGATTCCTTCTCCAAGTGCCGATGAGGGCCGGGTCACGGGTCCACGTCTGCTGTCGTACGTGCATGAAGATCAGGCGCCGTTTAGCGCACCGACGCAACACGCCGCAGCCATGGGCGCAAACAGCGACCTCGATCCGAGTTTCCCGATCGCCCGCCAAAAGGGTCGCGTTCTGATTCTTGATCAGTACAGCGAACTGGGTTCGGAACAGGAGCAACAGGTCGATGACCTGCGCAATCAACTCGCTACGGTTGGCTTTGGCATGGTCGACTCTCAGTACAACGGCGAGAATGAATCCCGCGTCATCGAGGCGCTTGCTGGTGCGCGTGCGGCAGTGGGCCTGTACAGCCCAGCCGATGAGGAGTCTCGCCAGCGCTTGCTCAACTACTTGGGTGAGATGCCCGGCTTCGATGCCGTCGTCTGGATTGCCCCGCACAACAAGCAGGGCAAAGCGCAGGCCTTCGTCGGTGTTCAGCCGCATTGGAGCGGCGACGACTTAGTGCGAACGCTGAAAGACGCTCGCGAGCTGCACTAAGCGGCGAAGATGAAGCCCTCGCCTTCGACTTTCCCGGTCGAGGCGAGGGCTTCTCGCATGGTTTGGCGCGCCTTGGATCCGGCGACCGAGATGACCAGTTTCTCGGGACCGGGCTTTGCTAACCAGCTTTGTGCGTCGAGCACGGGCATGCCCTCGATCGTCTGACCGATCTTGCGCGGATCGACTTCGAGAATGGCGCACGGCCTCCGGGAGAATCTCTCAAGCTCTTGACGCAGAGCTTTGCCAGTCGGGCCATGGCCCCAAAGGATCCAGTCGGGGTGTCCACCGAGATAGTCGCGCGCCAACGCCTCGGCGCGGCAGTGCATGAAGGCTGCGAGCGAATAGCGCTCTTGAGTACGCGATGCAGAATCGGCTCGCAATCGCCAGCCAAGCAGGACGCGGGGGACCACTCCGTGCGTCGCTCCGCTAGCAGCAAGTCGAAGCGCAAACTCGTAGTCCTCCGGGCCAGGTTGTTCGCGGTACCAGGCCAAACGCTCGCCCAAGCTGCGCTCCACCATCAGGCTGGAGTGCGCATAAGGCATTTCGATGTAGCGCGCGCGCAGTAACTGCGGGCCACTAGATTGGCGACGCAACCAAGCTTCATAGCGAAGCATGCCAGGACCGACGCAGCCACGCGGGAAGTAACGCGAGAAACAGCTCACGACTCCGCCACCTTGCCGCTCGAATTGGCGCCACTGCAACGCAAGCCGTTCGCGATGCGCCCAATCGTCTGCATCGAGAATCGCGACTGCCGCGCCGCGCGCAGCCCCGGCTCCTCGATTGCGAGCTGCAACGACGCCCGCGTGATCGGGTGAAGTCGAGAGGCATCGAATTCGGGAGTCGTGCGCAGCTAACTCGGCTGCGACTCTCGCAGTAGAGTCGCTTGATGCGTCATCGACGACGAGGCACTCCCAGTCTTGCAGAATCTGGCGCTGCAGCGATCGCAGCGCAACTCCGATGGTCGATTCCGCATTGTGCGCCGCCATCACAACGGAAACGCGCGGCACATTCATGGCAAACGCGCAGCGAGCCACAAGAAGCAGCCAGGAATACGGCGCATCCCGTCGACTTGAAAGCCGAGACGGTCGAGCTCGGAGCGCAGTTGGCCTGCATCGAAACGATTCTCGCGCGGGTGCTCCATCAATTGCCGCATCGGTGGAGCTTGGATGAAGCCGCGCAGAGTCTCCAGCAGCAAGAGTCGACCACCGGGGCGCAACACCCGCTTCGCTTCGGCGAGCGCTGTCTGCCAATCGGGCACATGGTGCAATGCGTTGAACGAGACGACGGCGTCGAAAGCAAGCGAAGCATAGGGCAGCTGCTGCGCATTGGCGTGCGTCCAGCTCATGAGTGAGTTGGGAGCCAAGCGCGCTCGGGCGCGGCCCAGTTGGCGCGGGTCCAAGTCGCAGCCATGCACAGCAGCGGCGCCAAAGTCGCGGCGCAAGATGCGCTGCCCCTCGCCTTGTCCGCAGCCGAGTTCAAGCACTTGCATCCCATCGAGTCGTCCGCCGAGCCGGAGCAAAGGCGGCGCTTCGATCCAACGCTGCAGCCAAGGGCGCAGCGGCTGATTGACCACCAGGCGCTCGAATCGATTCAGCAACATGCTGGACCGAGCCTAAACCAGAGAGGCGCTCATGATCCAACCCAGCATGCCCACAGCGATGGAAATCTGCCATGCGATCATGACGCGAAGGTTGTCGTGCTCCTGAAAGCGCACCCAGCCAAAAACGACCGAGAACAAGGGGAAGATCGCGAGCGCGCCGAAACCGGCGCCGTCTTTCTTCCAAATCAGTCGCACCGTGACCAGCCAGCAGAGCGTCGCGACGACTGCGCTGGCGCACGCGATCACAAAGAAGACGCGCCCCACCCACAACGGCCCGGCCTCGGTCGCGGTGCCATGCACCGTGCCAAGAATCAGGATCCAACAGAGGAAGAGGAAATGCCAGTACACGGCCGCCGCGCGCCGCTTGCCCTGCTCATCCGCGAACTTGATCGCATGAAACTGATAGACCACGCCGCCGATCACGTGGACCGCATGGAGACCAGTCAGAACGAAGAAGCAGAAGGCGTAGAGACCGCTTCCCGCTCCATGTCCGATTGCGTAGAGCTCGTACCAGTTCCAAACCTGCACGGCCAAGAAGACCAGGGAACTCGTCCCCGCGATGCGCATCAGCTTCGGATCGGGCTGCGGCTTGCGAGCTGCCGCCTCGGCGGTCAGCGACAGGACCACGAGCACTGCCGAGGCCAGCCACACGCCCCAAGGCATGCCACCTGGGATGACGCTGAGCTTCTCAAGCTCCATGCCACCACGGACCACCCAAAAGGCGACCAGCGTGGTCAGGAACAGCATGCCCAGCGAGAGCAACAGCCAAAAAAGACCAAGAGCGCCCGTGCCAGCCGGAAGCTGCTGCGGGCGCTCGAAGGTGGTCGGCGGTTTCATCGCCGAAATGCGAGCCTAGTGCTCGGCGTTTTCATCCTCGTGGTCATGCGTCGACGGATGTGGATCCGGCAGCGGTTGAGCGAAGGGTGAGTTCAGCGAGACGTCATCGCCGAAGCTACGGACATCGCCTTGGTACTGCTTGGTATCGGTCAAGGTATAGGCCAAGAAGACACCGACAAACAGGACCGATCCCAAGAACGCAAAGGCGTGGAAGCCCTTATCCCACTTGAGGTGCATGAAAATCACGCATACCAGCGTTGCTTTGACTGTCGCAATGACCATCGCGATGCCTAGGTCAAAGCCGTACAAGTAAGTGCTACCGGTAATCACGGTGAGCACGGTCAGGAACAACAGGGCCGCAAGCACACCGGCCAGCAGCTTGACTGGCAGGATGTGGCCCAAGCCATGGTGATCGTCGTGTGAATCGTGTGCGTGTGCAGTCATATCGATTCTCCGCCTAGGCGATCAGGTACAGGAGGGGGAACAAGAAGATCCAGACCAAGTCGACCAGGTGCCAGTAAAGCGCCACGAGATCAACCGCTGTGAAGTTGTCGGGGCCGAACTCCCCTCGACTTGTTCTTAGAATCAGCCAACTAATCACGCCCATCCCGATTAACACGTGAACACCGTGTAGGCCGGTTAGGAAGAAGTAGACACCGAAGAACCGCCCCAGCGTGGTCATGAAGTGCACGCGCTCGGCTGGAGCCATGTCCATCGTGTCGCGCTGCAGGTTCAGGTAGTCGGTATCGTGATGGCCGGCTTCCGGAATCCAAGGGGTCTCCGGGTTGAACATCGAGTTCTCGAGGCCCGGAGGCAACAAGCCAGCGTGCCATTTGTGCGAGTACTCGACGTACTTGATGCCCATAAAGCCGCCAGCGCAAATCAGGGTGATGATCAGGTTGCGTTTCAGCTTGCTGGTCTCGCCAAGTTGCGCATTGCGCACCGACATCGCAGCCGTGAAGGAACTGATCAGCAGCACGACCGTGTTGATCGCGCCCCACTTTGTGTCGAGGAAACTCGACGCGTAGCTGAAGACTTCAGAGTTGTTGGCGCGCAGCGTGGCGTAAGCCACGAACAGGCCAGAGAAGAACAAGACTTCCGTCAGCAGGAAGGCCCACATGCCAAGCTTCGAGCTACCAAACTGTTGCTCAAGCGTGTCAAAGTGGTGGGCGAGGTGCTTCGGGTGGTCGTGCCCGTGCCCATGGTCATCGTCGTGACCGGGAGCGTCGGCGGAGGCTGTCGTCATGATGCGAACGGGGCCAGTGACTGGGTAAGAACGTCGGATCAGGCCAACTTGGCCGAGCCCATACGAGCGAGGTTCGGATCGCCGTCGACTGGGTCGACAGGCTCGTAGCCCTGCAGGTCTTCGTTCCAGCGGACCAACTCGTGGTCGTAGGGACCGTCAACCGGCGGAGCGTGATCAAAGTTATGAGGAGGCGGCGGCGAAGTGCACTGCCAATCGAGGGTGACGGCACCCCACGGGTTGGCAGGAGCAGCTTTGCGCTCACCCATCAGTGACTTGAGCAGCGCGTAAAGGGCGATGACCAGGCCAACACCAAGTGTCATAGCTCCAATCGAGGACCAGAAGTTGTAGCTGGCGAATTCCTCGGCGTAGTCGAAGTACCGCCGTGGCATGCCTTTCGAGCCGGCAACGAACTGCGGCAAGAAGGTCAGGTTGAAGCCAATGAAAGCAATCGCCGTGCCGGTCTTTGCGACGGTCTCGTTGTACATCACCCCGTACATCTTTGGCCACCAGTAGAAGACCCCACCAATGAAGGCGAAGATCGCGGAGCCAACCATGACGAAGTGGAAGTGCGCGACGACGAAGTAAGTGTCGTGCAAGTGGATGTCGGTGCCGAGGGTACCCAGCCAAAGGCCGGTCAGACCGCCGATCCCGAACAGCCAGATCACCGACAGCGCGTACCACATCGGGGTGTCGAGACTGATCGAGCCCTTGTAGAGGGTCGCGATCCAGTTGAACACCTTGATGGCTGACGGAACCGCCACCGAGAAAGTCAGCGCCGAGAAAACCACATTGACCAGGTCCGATTGACCCGAGACAAACATGTGGTGACCCCAAACGATGAACGAGAAGATCGCAATCGCAACCGACGAGAAGGCGATCGAGCGATACCCGAAGATCGGCTTGCGGCTGAAGTTTGCGAGCAGCTCGGAGACCACGCCCATGGCCGGAAGGACCATGACGTAAACCGCAGGGTGGCTGTAGAACCAGAAGATGTGCTCAAAGAGCACCGGGTCACCGCCGAGCGTCGGGTCGAAGATGCCGACACCGAGCACGCGCTCGATCGTCAGCATGAGCAGCGCGATACCAATGACTGGCGTGGCGAGAATCTGGATGATCGCGGTGGCGTAGATCGCCCACAGGAACAGCGGCATCTTGAACCAAGTCATGCCATCCGGGCGCAGCTTGTGGATCGTGACCAGCATGTTCAAGCCGGTGAAGATCGAGCTAAAGCCCAGAATGAAGGCGCCCGTGGTCGCAAAGACCACCGCGGTATCCGTCTCGAGCGAGTACGGAGCGTAGAAAGTCCAACCGGTATCGAGGCCCTTGGTGACGAGCGCCAGGACGAAGAAGATCGCGCCACTCAGCCACAGGTGGTAGCTGAAGCGGTTGAGTTTCGGATAGGCCACATCTTTTGCGCCCAGCATCATCGGTAGCGCGAAGTTACCGAGTGCCGCCGGAATGCCCGGAATGATCACGAGGAAGACCATGATCGCCCCGTGCAGCGTAAAGAAGTGGTTGTACAGATTGGCCGGGCCGAGCTCCTTGCTCCAGCCGTACAACGCTGCATTCTCTTCGATGCCCATGTTTGGCTGCATGAGTTCCATGCGAACCAGCAGCGCGAAGATGCCGCCCAAAATGAAGGCAGCGATCACCGACCACATGTACATGAGCCCCAGGCGCTTGTGATCGAGCGTCCAGAACCAAGACTTGAACCCTTTGTCGCAGTTCAAGTAGTGGACGTCAGGAGTGGTGTTCGTCATCGTCGTTCTCCGTATTCAGTCCTGAACTAGTTCGCCTGCAGCGAGTTGATGTACGCAACGAGGAAATCGCGTTCCTCGTCGGAAAGATCCTGACCGCCGTTAGGCAACATGACTGGCTGGAAGCCCTTCACGACTTTGGCTTTCGGATTCGTGATCGACTCCAAGATGTAGTTCTCGTCTGCAACGAGCGAGGTGCCGTCTTCAAACTCGCGAGTCGCCCCCATCAATCCCTGGAAGCTAGGAGCCGTGTTTGCCGATCCATCGTTGGAATGGCAGGCATTGCAACCGCGGCGGGTGTAGGCCAACTCGCCGGATTGCACCGGGGTCATGCCCTCGTACGGGTTGAGTGCACCCTTCAGCCATTCTTCGAACTCGCCACGTGTTTCATGAACCACCGTGGTCGTGTTCATGGCCGAGTGATCTTTGCCGCAGTATTCCGTGCAGTACAACGGAAAGGTGCCAGGCATCGTGGCTTCGAACCAGAGCTTGGTGTAGCGGCCCGGAACCGCGTCTTGCTTCACGCGGAACGCCGGGATGAAAACGCTGTGCAGCACATCCTTCGATGTGATCAGGATCTCGACCGGTTCGCCCATCGGAACATGCAAGACGTCCGACTCAGCGCCGGTCGGGTAGCGGAAGGTCCACTTCCACTTCACGCCGCTCGCTTGAATCTGGTAAGCCCCCGCCGGAACCTTGCGGTAGTCGACGAACAACTCAAAACCCTTCCAGAACATGATCACCAGGAAGATGGACGGGATGACCGACCAGATGACTTCCAGCTTCGTGCTGTGGGTGGGGCTGGGTTGTGGCTCGGGCGCCACGCTCTTGCGGTAGCGCAGCACGAAGTAGACCGTCGCGATGATCGTCAGAGCGAACGCGATGGTCGAAACCCAGAAGATGAAGTTGTAAAGCCAGTCAGACTCCGCGGCGAAGTTCGAAGCCTTCGGCGGGAAGAACAGGCTGCCCTCAGGAGTTTGTTCTGAGGAGCTCTGCTGGAATGCGAGCAAGTGCGGCACGAGGTTGATCATGCTTCGGAGGGCGTCTTAGGTTGACGGCCCTGGCGGAACAGACGCAGAATGAACGCGCCGAGGGCCAACGCGAAGACTACGAGGAAGAGCCGCGTGAGATTCCACGCAGCGAGCACGTAACTGTTTGCCGTCGGATCGAAGGCAAAACAGAACAAGAGGATCCGGTCAGTGGTCGAACGAAGTGACCCATCCGCGGTTTCGGCCAAGGCCAAGCGGAAGTTCTGTGCCGGGAAGCGCAAACCGTAGAGGTAGCGCGCGACCCGTCCGTCCGGGGTGCACAACATCAGGGCTGGTACATGAAGGTACTGGCCCGTGGCTTCGTCGAAGGAGTATCGGAAGCCGACCGCATCTGCGACCGCTCGGACATCCTCGGCTGAGCCGTTGAGGAAAGCCCAAGAACTGGGTTCCTCAGAGAGTGGCGCGTAGAAACCCGCCATGCGATCTCGCACTTGAATGGTGCGTTCGCTGCTTTCGACTGGGTCGAGACCAAGCGTGACGACACGGTAGTTGTCGCCGAGGGCCCAACCATCGATCTTCGACATCGCTTCGCCGAGACCATCGAGTTGTGAAACACACAGCGATGGGCAGTCAGCGTAGTTGAAGGTCAGGACGACGGGCATGCCGTCGTTTGGGAAGTAGTCCGCGAGCGTGACTTCTTCGCCTTCTGGAGTGCGGAATCGCAGATCCAGCGGCAGTTTGTCGCCAAGCTTCTCGTCGACCCCAACCTGGGTATCGAGTTGATTGCGCAGCGTTTCTGGGAGCGGCTGCGGGGTTGGAGTTTGCGCACCAGCGATACCCGCCCCCACCGACAGCCCGAAGGCAGTCAGCAAGATCGAGAGGCGCTGGCGCTGCAACATCGCTTACTTCGCTTCTGCGTTGCGGACCACCCGGTCCATGGCGCGGTCGACGGACATGCCGCCCTCGGCACCGTTCGCCACAGCGGCCTTTTGCTCGGCCATCGAAGCGGCGTAGGGGCTCTTCAGCTTGGCTCCGGTCTCGGCTTCGTGAGCACGCTCGGCCATGCCGAGGAGTGCGCCCACCGCAAAGGCCACAGCCAAGCAGACGTGCGTGCCTACCAGGGTGATAGTCGCCAGAGGAGCAACCGGAATCTTGTCTTCTTCACATGCCATCTTGCTGCCCTCCTAGTAGTTGACGTGGGCGACACAGTCGTTGAGCTTCGGATCGCCGTAAGCCAACACTGAGTTCTTCGTTGCTTGGCGTGCGAACGCAAAGACGAAGAATCCGAACAGACCAATGACGATCATGACGTCCATCAATCCAAAGGGGTTGACCTCCGAGTTCATGTTCGGCATGACGAGCCAGTACAGGTCAATGAAGTGCACGATCAGGGTGTAAGCCGCCCAGAACGCGAGTGCCATCTTGTTCCGCTTAACGTGCCGCGAAAGCAGGCCAAAGAACGGGATCGCAAAGTTGCTGGCGATCAGCATGTACGACCAACCCGACCATGCATCGGTGATGCGATGGTGGAACCACCAGGTTTCCTCGGGAATGTTGGCGTACCAGATCAGCATGAACTGGCTGAAAGCGATGTACGACCAGAAGATCGTAAAGGCCAACATGAACTTACCCAGGTCGTGGTAATGCTCGGCGTTGACCAGCTTGGTCATGTGACCGCGCTTCTGCAGGAAGACTGCACACAGCACGATCCACGAGTGGATCGCCAACACACAGCCAGCGAAGATGTAGACGCCGAAGATGGTCGAGAACCAAACTGGGTCGGTCGACATCAGCCAGTCGAAGGCAGCGAAACTGATCGTCAAGGCGAAGGCAATGATCGACGGAGCCGCGATCTTGCGCATCTTGACGGTGTGCGGGTAGGCCGGGTCGCGATCGGTGTCCTGGAGCAACGAGCGCTTCATGAAGTAGCGCGAGATGACCATCCAGATCACAAAGTAGAACACCATCCGTCCCACGAAGAACGGCGCGTTCAAGAACGGCGACTTATGCTCGACCAACTCGGCGTGTTCGCCATGGGCGTGAATCCAGGGCCACAGCAGGCCACCAAACTCTTCGACGCCGTTATGCGTGAACAGCGGGTAGAGGAATGGCAGAGCCAGCACGATCAACAGCGGCACCGTGTTCATCGTGAACTCGCCAAGGCGGCGAACCGTGACGGACCACTTGGCACCGGTGATGTGTTGAATCAACACGAAGAACATGCCGCCTAACGTCAAAGTGAAGACGTAGGCAAAGGCCACCAGGTAGGCCCAGAAGAAATGGCGCATGCCATCGCCTTCCGAGACGCCAAGCGCCACCGCAAGTAGGACTCCGAGTACGCCAACTGCGGCTCCAACACGCGCCACGCGGGCGGCAGTGTCGGTAGCCATGATTGGCTCGCGGACGACTTCAGGGGAATGCATCGCTGGGACTCCTTACTGTTGCTTCAGCGAGAGAATGAAGGCGACGAGCGCTTCGCGCTCTTCGTCCGAGATCGGCGGCACAATCATCAAACCTGGCGTCAAGCCTTCGATGATCTTCGCGTTCGGGTCAAGGATCGATTCGTTGATGTAGGCGGCGTCTGCGATCGCAGTCGTGCCATCCGTGAACTTGCGTTCCGAGCCGGCAAGGCCGAGGAAGGAAGTACTGACACCCTGGGCACCGTCAAGCGAGTGGCAAGCCACACAGGTTTTCGTCATGTACAGCTCGCGACCCTTGGCAACCAAAGGACTTTCATCGACTGCGCCTTCTTCGACAACCGGCGCTGCGCCCCACAACTTGCGGGCTCCGCTTTCTTGCGTGCCGCCCAAAGCCTCAAGGTAAGCCACGATGGCCCAACGGTCCTCGGTGGTGACCGTCGAGGAGTAACCCGGCATGTTGCGAATTCCGACCGAGATCGATTCGAAGAGTTGCCCCTTCGGTTGAATCGCGATGTACTCCTGGTGGAGGTTCGACGGCGGAATCCATCCCGCGGTCTGCAGCGACTGTGCGCGCTCGTTGACCGTGCCTTTGCCCGCGCCGTCGTAACCGTGACAAGGCGCACAGTTGATGACGTAGCGTTGGCGGCCGCGGTCAAGCAACTCGCGGGTGACCGGCATCGGTAGCTCGGTCAGGTATTCCCCGCCTTCTTTCCCGGTGTAGTAACCCGGATCTTCCAGCACGAGGTGGTCATCTTCCATGGCGAAGGTGCCAGCCACTTGCGAGCGTGCCGCACGGCCGTCTTCGAACAAAGGACTCGCATTCTGAGCCTTGTACTTCTCTTGGAAGTCCATGTCTGGGACCAAGTGAATCCGCGGTTGCTCGGTGGTGTTGAAACGCGCGTAGGCGATCACCGTCAGCGGGATTAACAGCGCCGTCGCACCGATCATCAAACCGTGGCGGAACCAGGTCGGCGGCGTAGCCGAACCTTCGGGTTCGGCGACCATTTCGACCGCGTGTGCTCCCGAGTCGCGCAGCAAAGCTTCCGAACCGGCAACATCGAAGGCCGGATCGCTCGCTTCGATCGCAATGAAAAAGCGGTCGTCGGTCGAACGCGCGAAACGCTCCAGGTGCGAGAGCGGGCTGAACCACCTTGGCAGGTTGTTCATGATCCACATCGCGAAGAAGGTTGTCAGCGCCGAGAACAGAATCGTCATTTCAAAGACGATCGGAATGTTCGCGGGAATCGACCATTGCGGCTTACCCGAAGTGAGGAACGGGTAGTCGACCGCGTTCATCCACCATTGCATCAAGACACCGAGCGAAGCTCCGGTGATACCTGCGCACAGGGTCAACCAAGGCAGGTGAGTTGGCTTCACGCCCATTGCGTCGTCCAAACCGTGGACGGGCATGGGTGTGTAGCAATCCCACTTGGAGTAGCCCGCATCGCGGACCTTGGCAGCCGCCGAGAGAATCTCGTCGACCGTCTCGTACTCAGCCAGGATGCCGTAGTTCTTATTCGTGTCACTCATGTCCCGAACCTCCTAGTGAGCCGAGTGGCTATGGGCGTGCGGGGTCTGCATCTTGACTTCGGCGATCGCGACCTGTGGCAGGTAGCGGCAGAACAACAAGAACAGGGTGAAGAACAGGCCGAAGCTGCCGATGAGCGTGGCCCAGTCGACGAAGGTCGGCGAGAAGTAGTTCCAGCTCGAAGGCAGGAAGTCTCGGTTCAGCGAGGTAACCGTAATCACAAAGCGCTCGAACCACATGCCGATGTTCACGAAGATCGAAACAACGAACATGATCGGGATACTGCGACGCGCCTTCTTGAACCAGAAGATCTGCGGCGAGATCACGTTACAGCTGACCATGATCCAGTACGCCCAGGCGTAGGGACCGAAGGCTCGGTTGACGAAGGTGAAGCCCTCGTACTTGTTGCCCGAGTACCAGGCCATGAAGAACTCCATGGCGTAGGCGTAACCGACCAACATGCCGGTCGCCATGATGACCTTGTTCATCAACTCGAGGTGGCGCAGCGTAATCAGATCACGCAGGCCGAACATCGCGCGAGCTGGCACCGCGAGGGTGACCACCATGGCGAAGCCCGAGAAGATTGCGCCGGCGACGAAGTACGGCGGGAAGATCGTGGTGTGCCAGCCAGGAAGCTGCGAAGTCGCGAAGTCAAAGGACACGACCGAGTGCACCGAGAGCACCAGCGGCGTGGCCAAGGCGGCGAGCAGCAGGTAGGCGCGCTCGTAGCGGTGCCACTGACGGTTCGCGCCGGTCCAACCCAAAGCGAAGATGCCGTACAGGAAGCGACGGATCTTGGTCTTCGAACGGTCGCGCAGCGTGGCCAGGTCGGGCACCAGGCCCATGTACCAGAACAACAGCGAGACGGTGAAGTAGGTCGAAACCGCAAACACGTCCCAGAGCAGCGGGCTGCGGAACTGCGGCCACATGTTCATCTGGTTGGGAATCGGGAACACCCAGTAGATGACCCAGATCCGACCGACGTGAATCGCGGGGAACATCCCCGCACAGACGACCGCGAAGATCGTCATGGCCTCGGAGAATCGGTTGATACCCGTTCGCCAACCTTGGCGGAACAGATACAGCACCGCGGAGATCAGCGTGCCAGCGTGACCGATACCGACCCAGAAGACGAAGTTGACGATCGGCCAACCCCAGGCAACTGGTTGGTTGTTACCCCAAACGCCGACACCCGTGATGATCAGGTAGACGATGGCAGCCCCGAGCATGCCGAGGATGCCCAGCGAGAGTGCGAAGCCGACGTACCAAGCCTTGGGAGGCTTGATCTCAGCAACACGGCTGACCGTTTCGGTGATCGTGGCCAGATCGCCCTTGCCCTGGACCAGGGCTGGCGGATCGATGATGTTGTCGAGTTCGGCTGACGTAATTTCGGCGTTAGCCATGCTGCTCCTCCTCGTGATCGGAGTGGCTATCGACCGCATGGGCCGGCGCAAGATCCGGATGCGGGTTGCGGATCGCGGCCAGGTAGGCGGTCCGCGGCTTGTTGTTCAGCTCGGCGAGCATCGCATAGGCACGATCGTTTTCGTGCTTCTTGCGGATCACCGATCCTTCGTCGTTCAGGTCACCGAAGTGGATCGCTTCCGACGGGCAGACTTGCTGGCAGGCGGTGACGACATCGCCGTCTTGAATCCGCTCGCCTTTGTTCGTGCGCTCGGAGCGCGCCGCGGCGATCCGCTGCACACAGTACGAGCACTTCTCCATGACGCCGCGCACACGCACCGTCACATCGGGGTTCATCGAAACCTTGCGGACTTCGGCGCCCTCTTGAGCTAGATCCTTGTTCCAGTTCAGGAAGTTGAAGCGACGAACCTTGTAGGGGCAGTTGTTGCTGCAGTAGCGAGTGCCGATGCAGCGGTTGTAGACCATGTCATTCAGGCCTTCGCTGCTGTGCACCGTCGCCGCAACCGGGCAGACCTGTTCACACGGCGCATTCTCGCAATGCTGACAGCCGACGGGCTGCTGTTGCACCTCGGGGTTCTCTTCGTCGCCCGTGAAGTACCGGTCCATGCGGATCCAGTTCATCTCGCGACCGCGGAAGACCTCGTCTTTGCCGACGATCGGAATGTTGTTCTCTGACTGACAAGCAATGGTGCAAGCCGAGCAGCCGGTACAGGTGCTCAGGTCGATCGCCATGCCCCAACGGTAACCCTCGTACTCGTGCTCTTTCCAGAGCGACTTGAGCGGCGGGTGATGCACCTGGTGCTGCGCGAAATCAGGGTGATCTCGCCATTCGTCGAGCGAGCCGCCACGAACCAGGTCGCCGAGACGATCTGCGCGGCCGGCCAGGCCAATCGCGTCGATCGCGTGGTGATCCTGCGTTGAAACCAGCTGGTAGAAGCCGGTCTTGGCGCTCACCGAGCAGGCCGCAAAGGCCATGCCGTTCGAAGCACGCAAGGCGTAGGTGTTGAAGCCGACCGGGTCGATGTCGTCTGCATTCAAGCCAGCGACGTGACCGCATTCCGTGCGGCCATAACCCAGAGGCATGCCGACCGTGCCAGGCGCTTGACCCGGCATGACGTAAACCGCCATCTGGATCGAACGGCCATCGACCGTGAATTCGGCCAGGTCGAAGTCTTTCAAGCCCAAAGCCTTCGCGGTAGCGGGGCCAATCACGGCCGCGTTATCCCAAGTCAGCTTGGTCATCGGATCGGGCAGTTCTTGCAGCCAACCCAAGTTGGCGAAGCGACCGTCATAGAGAGTCGAGTCGACGCGGAAGACTGCTTCCAACGCATCGCCCTTCTCCCAGACCTTTGCTGCCGCCGCATCGAAGCTCGGAGCCGCCGCGATGACCGCGGTTTCGCGGGATCGACTGAAGCTGGTGCCCGGCTGGAAGCCGCGCTGTACTGCAGTGCGCCAAGTCAGTTCGTCTGGACCAAAGGCCGCGCCAAACTGCTGACGGATCCACGATTGGGCTTCGATCTCGCCGCGTCCAATCAACATGCCCAAGAAGCCGTAAGCATCTTGGCCGTTGTAGAGCGGAGCGATCAGAGGCTGGGCGATGGTGTAGGTGCCGTCCCAAGCCAGCGCGTCGCCCCAGCTTTCCAGCCAGTGCGCTGCGTTGAGGTGCCAATCCGATTGCACCGCGGTTTCATCGCGGTATAGACCGAAGTGAACCTTGTTCGCGACCTTGGCGTAGGCCGCAGCGAAGTCAAGGTCGACGGGCGCGTCGTAAACCGGGTTGGTTCCGAGGCAAACCAGCGTGTCGACCTGACCGCCATCCATCGCGCTGATCAAAGCAACCAACTCGGATGGATCCGCAGCAGGCGCGCCTTCGGCGACGTGGTATTCGACGGTCTGACCTCGGTTGCCAAGCGCTGCATTGAGCGCGGCGACCGCGGCATGAACGCTGGCCGGCTGGGTCGGGCCAGCGGCCACCAGACTGGATCCGCGATGGGCAGCCAAGTCGCCGGCCACCGCAGTGACGAACTTCTTGACCTGCTCTTCCGCGAAGACGCCGGTGTTGGGAGCACTCGCAGGCGCTCCGCCCTGACCAATGCCGTGCTTCTCGGCAAGCTCGTGTTGCACTGCGAGCAACAAACCGGCGACCTGAGAGCCACGCAGTGGCAAGCGATGGTCGGCGGCCGCACCCGTCAGGGTGAACGAGGGCTCAACCGAGTAGAGCCGGTTCATCGTGCGGTCTTCCGGGCGACGACGGGTTGCGAAGTCGCGCGCGTGACGCAGTTGATCCGGGTGAATGCCGAGCAGGTCTTCGTCGAGACTCAGCACGATGTCGGCCGCAGCCAACTGATAGATCGGGCGAATGTTCGCGTTGAAGATGCCCTGCAGACCCTTCTGTTCCTCGATGCGACTCCAAGCCTCCCATTCGACGAAGCGAGCTTGCGGGTAGGTCTCGAGGAAGCGCGCGCGCAAGGCGGCGAATGCCGGCGAGGAACTCGACGGAGCCAGCACGGCCAGGCCTTGGCCCGATCCGAGTTGACCGCGCAGATGATCCCGCACGAAGCCAGCGAAATCTTCCCAGCTCGATTCCTGCTCGACGCCGTCGACCATGCGCATCGGAGCCTGGCTCCGGTCCGGGTCGCACATTTCAAGCGTGGCCGCTTGAGCGTAGATGCTGGTGGAACCTTGGCTCGACGGGTGAGCTTTGTTGCCCTCGACCTTGGTTGGACGTCCGTCGTAACTGGTGACGACGAGCGGCTGGGCGACTCCGCCCATTTGCATCATCGAGGCGTAGTGGCGCGGCGAGCCGGGAACCCAGCCCTCCGGCCGGTCGACCATCGGAGTGATGTACTCCTTTTGCCAGCGGCAGCTCGAAGCAGTGCCGAGTGCCAGCGAAGCACCCATCAACTGCAGGAAGCGACGGCGCGAAGGCTCTGTCCATTCCTGTTCGGGGCCTGCCGGGAACTCTTCTTTGACGAGCTCTTGGAACTCGGGAGTCTGCTCCAGCTCGTTCAAGCTGCGCCAGTACTTCCGGGTGGAATCGGATCGTTCTAGCGGTGGCATGTTGAGCAGTCCTGACGCGGGTGAACGTTGTACTTCTCCATCAGCTCCAGGCCGACTTCTTCGCGGGTGCGCCCATCCTCGGGTACCCAACCCAGATTCGTGATCTGGTCGAGCGGTCGAAGGCGCGGTGCCGGGTTGCGGTGGCATTCGATGCACCAACCCATGGACAGAGGCTCGACTTGGCGAACGACATCCATTTGGTCAACACGACCATGGCACTCGACACAGCTCACGCCTTTGTTGACGTGGGCCGAGTGATTGAAGTACGCGTAGTCGGCAAGGTCGTGTACGCGCACCCATTCGAGTGGGTCGCCCCCGGCGCCGGCTTCGCGCACGGGCGCAAGCGTTTCTTTATCCAGGTGAATTCGCCCCTTCCCGATTTCGCCGTCGCCATGACAGTTCAAACAGGTCGAGATGGATGGAATCGCAGCGTGCGCGGCCGTGTCTACAGTGTTGTGACAGTACCGGCAGTCCATTCCCAACTCACCCGCATGTACGGCGTGACTGAAAGGGACCGGTTGGGTCGGCTCGTAACCAACTGCGAGCGTCTTTGGCGACGCGCCGTAGTAGAAGAGCAACACGAGGTAGACGGGCGCGCCCAAAGCGGTCACGCCCAAGATGGGGCGGATCGCGTCGCTCCAGCGCGGGAACTGGTAGAGGCTCATCGTTCGCTAGACGGACCCCATGCCACGGCCCGGAATGGGAACGGCAGAGGGGGGTTGGAAGGTCTTTTAGGCACGTACCTTGCAGAACGGTGCCCTAATGGCGCGATAGTGTAACGACGCCCGTGACACTCGACGGCATGAGCCGCGAAAAAACCGCCATTTTGCGGCGGAATTACAAGGCCCTTCCCTACAGCGGAAACTTGCCTTCGACGGCCTCTGCGTCACCCTTTTCAGCAACAATCCGCAGGGCTTCAATGACCTGGCGACGCAGGTGCAACGGCGGCTCGGCGTAGACATCCTCGACTAAGGATTCGAGTGGCGGCGGGCCGACGGATTCCGCGTGGTTCACCGCTTCCGCAACTGAATCGACGAGCTCGTCGCGCCAAGTCGCACAGCCCGAAGATGCAAACAAGCCCTGCGCTTTGAGGTAGGCCTCGAGTCGCGGCAGTGGATCGCGTCCTTCCCAATGCTCGACTTCGGCATCGTCGCGATAGCGGCTGGGATCATCGGAACTCGAGTGCCCGCCCATGCGATAGGTGCGCAGGCAAATCAGCGAAGGTCCTTGCCCAGCACGCGCGCGGTTTGTTGCTTCAGCAACGGCCTGATAGCAGGCCAAAGCATCATTGCCATCAACATCGATCCCCGGCATGCCGTAGGCCTTGGCCTTGGCTCCGTAGGAACGAGCGGCGGTCTGTTTCGCACTGGGCACCGAAATCGCCCAGCCGTTATCGACGACCACAAACACAACTGGAGCCTTGTAAACGGCGGCCATGTTCATCGCGCAGTGGAAACCGTTCGAACTGGTTGCCCCGTCTCCGGAATAGGCGGCGCAGACATGGGGCTCGCCGCGTCGCTGCATGGCCATCGCTGCCCCGACCGCGTGCGGCAGCTGAGTGCCGAGCACACTCGACCAAGACGGAAAGTTGACCTCGGCGCATTGAAAGTGGTTCGGCATCTGCCGTCCCTTCGCCGTATCTTCGGCGTTGCCGAACATATGTGCGATGTACTCGCGCATCGGCATCCCGCGCTGCACGGCGATACCGCCCTCGCGCAGCGCGCTCCAAATCCAGTCTTGCGCGCCAAACACCGCGCCACTGGCGTGGATCGCAGCCTCTTGACCGGTCGCGAGGCCGACAAAGGCCACTCGGCCCTGTCGTTGTAGCTTCAACATGCGCTCGTCGAGCACCCGAGTCGTCAACATCGCGCGGTAGATCTCGAGCAGCTTCTCCTCGCTCGGCAAGAACGCCTCGTCGACCCCATCGAGCAGGCCCGAACCGTCTTCCCGCATGACTTTGTGCAGCGGGAAGGTGCCCGGATCAGCTCGACGAATCGACGCGGTCTTGACCATGCTTAGAGCAGCATTAGGTCCGGATCTTCGAGCAGCTCGCGAACGCGGACCATAAAGCGTGCCCCGTCGGCGCCGTCGACCAAGCGGTGATCAATGCTGATCGACAGCATCATCACTTCGCGCGCGACGATGTCATCGCCCACGCAGCGCGGCATCTTGCGCATCGTGTGAATACCCATGATCGCGACTTCGGGGAAGTTGATGATCGGCGTCGCAAAGACACCACCGATGTTGCCCGCGTTGGACAGAGTAAAGGTGCTGTCCTTGAAGTCATCCGGAGCCAACTTGCCGACTCGCGCGCGCGCAGCGATGTCGCTGAGCTCGGCCGAAATCTGCAGGATGCCTTTGAGGTGCACATCCTTGACCACCGGCACGACTAGGCCGTTCGGGGTGTCCACCGCGATGCCCAGGTTGACATACTTCTTGACCAAGATCTCATTGGCCTCGACATCGAGTTCTGCGTTGAGCTGCGGGAACTCCTGCAGGGCGATCGCCGTCGCCTTCATGATGTACGGCATGAAGGTGACCTTGATGCCGTGACGTTCGCCAACGGCTTTGGCCTTCTTGCGCGCCGCAACCATGTCGGTGCAGTCGACTTCTTCAATCAAGGAGAAGTGCGGAGCGGTGTACTTCGACCGCGCCATCGCTTCGGCGGTCTTGCGGCGAATCCCGCGGAAAGGCACGCGGTCGACTTCGCGTGAGCCTGCGACCATCGGGAAACTGCGCACCGGGGCGGCCGGTTCTGCGGCAGCACCACCGGTCGAAGGTGCCGGGGCAGCCACAGCAGCGGGAGCAGCAGCGGGCGCAGGCGCGGCGGCCGGAGCACTCGCGGCAGCGCGCACATCTTCGGGTTTGATCCGACCACGCGGGCCCGATCCCGCCAAGCCCGTGAGGTCGACACCCATCTCGCGAGCAAGACGGCGCGTCGCTGGAGCAGCCAAAACCTTCTTGCCCGGCTGGGCCGGCGCGGCAACGGCAACCGGTGCCGGAGCAGCGCTTCCATTGCTCGCTGGAGCTGCAGCGGGCGCCGTAGGCGCGGCAGCTGCCGGGGCCGCAGCGGCACTTCCCCCGCCGGTTGCAATCACAAAGATGACATCGCCGACTTTGGCGACCTCTCCTTCAGTGACCATATGGCGCGCAATCGTGCCGGCGGCTGGCGCCGGAATTTCGACCGTTGCCTTGTCGGTCATCACTTCGACCACCGGATCGTCCTCGGCGACCGAAGCACCTTCAGGAACAATCCAGCGAACGATTTCGCCTTCATGTACCCCTTCGCCAATGTCGGGAAGCTTGAACTCGAGCTGTCCGCCACCGGTCGGCGCTGGCGCGGCCGGGGCAGCAACGGCTGCCGCCTGTGGCTCGGGAGCGGGCGCTGCAGCCGGGGCCGCGGCAGCGGGAGCTGCTGCGGGCGCACTCGCCGCTCCGTCACCTGCTTCAATGACGAAGATCACATCGCCCACTTTGGCGACATCACCTTCGGCAAAGGTGTGCTGGGTGACCGTGCCCGAGCTTGGCGCCGGAATCTCGACCGTCGCCTTGTCGGTCATGACCTCGACGACCGGGTCGTCTTCGTTGACGACGCCGCCGACCGGAACAATCCAACGCACGATTTCGCCCTCGTGGACGCCCTCACCAATGTCGGGAAGTTTGAATTCGAGTGTGCTCATCGTTGTCTAGAAGTCGAGGACTTCTTCCACCGCATCCGTCACGCGACGGGCATCCGGCAGGTAGTAGTTTTCGAGGGTGTTGGGGAAAGGCGTGTCGAATCCCGCGACGCGACGAATCGGCGCCTCGAGTGTTTCGACCGCATGCTCGGCGATCAGCGCGCTGATCTCAGAGCCGTAACCGCAGAAGCGTGGAGCTTCCTGCACGATGACCACGCGTCCACAATCGCGCGCGGCCTGCAATACCGACTCTTCATCGAGTGGCATCAACGTGCGCAAGTCGACGACGCGCACATCTTTGTTGCGCGACTCTTTGACGCGCCGCGCGGCTTCCGTCGCGACCGGCACCATGGCGCCGTAGCAGAAGATCACCGCATCGTCACCGGGAGTGACTTCGCGCGTCTTCGACAGGTCGACGGTATACACGCCGTCGGGAACCTCTTCGCGGAACGCGCGGTACAGCGCTTTCGGCTCCATGAAGATGACCGGATCCGGATCAAGGATCGACGAAATCAGCAGGCCCTTCGCGTCGTACGGCGTGGAAGGTATCACGACCTTCAAACCCGCAGTGTGCGCAAAGTAGGCCTCGCCTGATTGCGAGTGATACAGGCCACCACGGATGCCACCGCCATACGGCGTGCGGATGACCATCGGCACCGTGTACTGGCCGCCTGAGCGATAGCGCATCTTGGCGGCTTCGCTCACGATCTGGTCGAAGGCGGGGAAGATGAAATCCTGAAACTGGATTTCGCAGACCGGCTTCAGGCCATTCATCGCCATGCCAACGCCAACGCCGACAATGCCGTCTTCCGACAAAGGAGTGTCGAAACAGCGCTCTTCGCCAAACTCGGAGGTCAGGCCTTCGGTTGCCAAGAACACTCCACCCTTCGGGCCGACGTCTTCGCCGAGCACTAGAACGGAATCGTCCTCGCGCATGATCGATTTCAGGCCGTCGTTGACCGCCTGGACCATTGTGAGTTCGCTCACAGCGGGAATTCTCCTTTCTCGTTGACGCCTTCGCCGCGCGAAGAGTAGTGACCGACCGCGAAGTCGGATTGAACGCGCAAATGCGCCGGGATGTCGGCGAAGACATCGCTGAAGATCGAATCGAGTGGCGGCACCGGCTTGGCTTCGGCTTCTTTCGCAGCCGCCATCATTTCGCTTGCTGCTTCCTCTTCGATCGCCGCGGCTTCGGCCTCGGTCAGCTTGCCTTCTGCAAGCAGGTAAGCACGGAAGCGCTTGAGCGGGCAGCGTGCTTCCCACGCTTCAAACTCTTTCGCGTCGACGTACTTGCTTGGGTCGTCCGAAGTGGAGTGACCGCCCATGCGGAAGGTCACGGCTTCGATCAAGGTAGGGCCTTCGCCCGCTCGCGCGCGCTTGACAGCCTCGGAAACAACCCGATAGACCGCCAGCACATCGTTGCCATCGACGGTGACGCCGGGGATGCCGTAGGCCTCGCCTTTGATCGCAAATCCTTCGCTGGCCGTCTGCTTTTCGACCGGGCACGAAATCGCCCAGCCGTTGTTCTGGCACAGGAACACCACCGGGGCGCCATAAACACCTGCGAAGTTCATGCCCGAATGGAAACCCAAGGTGTTGGTCGATCCGTCCCCGAAGGTCGTCAGACAGACGCCGTCTTCCTTGCGTCGCTGCATCGCCATGGCGACGCCGACCGCTTGTGGAATCTGCGTGCCGAGCGGCGAACTAATCGAAAGGTAGTTCAGCTGATCACGAAAGCTGAAGTGCACCGGCATCTGCCGCCCCACTGCACCGTCATCGATGTTGCCAAACATGTTGTCCATCATGCTGACGGCTGGAATGCCATGGAAAATAGGAATGCCAAAGTCACGGTAGTGCGGGGCAATCCAATCGCGTGCGGCGTCCAGCGCAGCGGCCGCGCCGACCGAGGTCGCTTCGATGCCCTTATTCGGCACCGAAAAACCGATCTTGCCGGTGCGCTGCAACTTCATGCAGCGATCGTCAAAGGCGCGCGTGCGCACCATAGCCCGGAACATGGCGACCATCACCTCGTTCTTGAGGCGTGGCGCGGTTCCCACCTTCTTGCCGCTGGGATCGATGATCTGCAAAGTCTCGCTCATGTGCTGGACGTGGAGTCTCAAACAACCATGCTGCCGGCAAAGCCCTCGGCGGACGATGCTGCTTCACTGGATTGTGGTGGGATGTGCGCATCGGGAAGGAGGCGACTCATGACGAAATGCTCCGCAGCCTTGTAGGAACTGCGAACCATCGGACCCGAAGCACAGTAAGCAAAGCCGTAGTCTTGCTCGGCCCATTGCTTGAAGGTGTCAAACTCTTCGGGAGTGACATAGCGCTCGACGGGCAACAGCTTCTTGTTCGGCTGCAAGTATTGTCCGAGCGTCAGAATGTCGACACCGTGCGCACGTAAGTCCGCCATGGTTTGGCGAATCTCGTCTTCGGTTTCACCGAGCCCCAACATGATCGAGGACTTGGTAAACACATCGGGACGATAGCGCTTGGCTTCGGCCAAGGTGTCGAGGGTTTGCTGGTAGGTCGCCCGCACATCGCGCACCCGGCGGTGCAAACGGTCGACCGTTTCAATGTTGTGCGCGTAGACGTCAACGCCCGAATCGCACAAGGTATGTACCGCCGCGTGGCTGCCCTGGAAATCGGGCACCAGTGCTTCGACCAGCAGCGAGGAACGCTTCTGCTTGAGCAGACGAATCGTCTCGGCGTAGTGCCCCGCGCCAAAGTCAGGCAGGTCATCGCGATCGACGCTGGTCAAGACCAGGTAACGCAGACCGGGAATTTCCGCGGTGGACGCGACCTTGGCAGGTTCATCATGATCCAACCAACCGCGCGGATTTCCGGTCTTGACCGCGCAGAATCGGCATCCGCGCGTGCAGACATCACCCATCAACATGATGGTGGCGGTGCCCTGATCCCAGCATTCGCCCAGGTTGGGGCATCGGGCCTCTTCACACACCGTGTACAAAGACCTCTCCCGTAGGGACTTACGCAGCTTGGAGACGGTCTCCCCGGTGGGGAGCTTCATCTTCAGCCACGACGGCTTTGGCTTGCTAGTTGGCATGAGGGCGGTGGAATCAACCGGTGATTATATAGGCCCCC
Source organism: Planctomycetota bacterium (assembly GCA_040264055.1). Taxonomy (GTDB): domain Bacteria; phylum Planctomycetota; class UBA1135; order UBA1135; family UBA1135. The sequence continues at coordinate 48,925 of JBDQJC010000006.1, read as the reverse complement.
ACGAGCCTGGCTTGTCGAGAAGTCGAGAGCTTGCAGCTGCAGTGGCAACACGGGTTTCCGCCTGGGCCGAGAGCGGTTGCCGAGCTCACCGAGTGGCCTAGTCTCAGGGCTTGCCCGACCCCCGTTCCCTCCGTTTTGGCTTCGGCCTGGGCCTTTGCCTGATTGCCGTGACGCTTGCTTGGCTGGCGTGGCCGACCAACGAAGCTTGCGGGCCAGAATTGGAGGCCCTCGATGCGGAACAACGGGAAGCGCCGATTGCGGTCGATCGCTCGGATGCCGCGGCAGGACAGGCCGAGCGCACCGAATCTGCTCCTGCGCGCCAGCCAGAATCGCTGCCTGCATCGCGAGGCACTGAGGAGAAAGCCCGCGTCCAGATCGTGGACGGTCGCACCGCGATTCCCGTCGCCGGGCTCGATGTCGATGCAAGGTCTCAGTGGGGCGGCCTCGCTGTGGCATGCAAAACCGACCAAAACGGCTACCTCGAGCTTCCCGGCTCTCTCCGCGCAGGGACTTGGAAACTCTCGCTCATCGAGCCTGCCTCCGAATTCGACGCACTGCAACCGGAACGAGTCTGGCTGGAAGCAGCAAGCACCACCGTCATCCGACTGATGCGGCCGCACGCGAAGCTCGAGATCGAAGTGCGCGGCCCAACGGGCTTATTGGTTGCCGATGCAACCGTAAACCTCGCTCGCAGCGCGGACGGACGGACGAGCTTCTATCGACGATTTTGGACCGACGAACAGGGCCGACTATCCATCCCCTGGCCACCTTCAGGCGTAAGCACGAGTGGCTGGCGAGCGACCGCATTTCACGCCGACGAGGGCAGCTGTGCGCCGGTGGATATGCCCGCTACCGAACAGCCGACGCTGGCCGTGCTTCCGCTTACATCGGGGACGCGACTGGAACTCCAAGTCACGGACTCGGTTCACGCCCCGATCCCCTACCTCGAGGTCCGCCTGCGAAGCCACGCGCTGACCCAACAGGCATTCGTCACGCAGCTCAGCGGCAGTCTCGATCATTTGGATCAGCAAGGGTCGAGGGTCTGGACCCAACTTCCGGCTGGCGAGTACACCTTGAGCATGCGCTCCCCGGTCGATGTGGGTTGGCTCAGCCGAAACATCACGCTCGGCGCGCAAACCGAACGCATCGATTGGGTGATCGATCTCCCGCAGCAGCCGATTGCGCTCGAAGGGCTTCTCTACGAAGACGGGCTGAAAATGTTCCCTGCGGTGCATCAGTTCGTAGAAGTCCGCGACGGAGTGACGGATGAGCTCATTGCAGGTACCCGGACCGATGCGGCAGGCAGATTCCGTCTGTTTGGAGAATCGTCAGGCGAAGTCGCGCTTTACACCGGACTCTTGGACTCGACCGTCGCCTTTCCGCCGCATGTGCACCGCTTTCCAGCAGGCAAGCGAGACGTTGTGCTTTGCGGGAGCAAGCAGTCGATCGACGAGGCGGTACTGCGCGTGACCGACCGCGTCAGCGGCTCACCCATCGCGAACGCCCGCTTGCTTCGCAGCGATTCCGACTTTGACGTGCTTGCCGGCGTCAGCGACTCGCAAGGCATCCTGGTCGGTCGGATTATCCGGCGGCACTCCTATGTACTCCGCGCAGAAGGCTATGTTGCGCAGGAAATGACGGGTTCCCAGGCTCGACGATGGTCAAACATCGAACTCGACCGCGACGGAAACGACTGAGCCCTCCACGAGTCGGCTATTGCTAGGCGTTACGATCGCCAGGCATGAGCAACTTGATGACACCAGCCTGGGATCGGTCCAACTCACGTTGGTTGATGGGGATCGTGCTCGTGGGCTTGGCCCTGCGCTTGCTTTTCTTTTGGCTCGACCGCTCCCTTTGGCTGGACGAAGCGCTGGTCTCGCTCAACATTGTGCAGCGGGACTACCTGGGACTGCTCGACCCGCTCGAAGGCGACCAAGCGGCGCCGCCGTTCTCGCTGTGGCTGAGCAAACTCTGCGTGATGCTCGTCGGCCCGAGCGAGCACGCCTTGCGCTTCCCGGCACTGCTCGCCTCGGTGATCAGCCTGCTGTGTTTTCCCGCTCTCGCCAAGCGCTTGCTGCCGCCCGCCGGAGTGGCGATCGCGCTGGCATGCTTCGCGTTTCTGCCCGCTTGCGTGCTGTATGCGGCCGAAGTGAAGCCTTATGCCCTCGATTGCTGCGCTGCGGTCCTGCTAAGCCTGCTCGCTCTGCGCCATGACCAAGCGCCAAGCCGTGCGAGTTGGATCGCCTTACTGCTCGCGGGCATTGTCGCTCCGTGGTTCTCTTACGCGAGCGTGTTTGTCCTTGCTGGAATCGGCATCGTGATGCTCGTGAAGGCCTGGCCGACCGGCCAGCCGGGCCGTTTCCGCGTGATCGGACTCGGCAGTTGCTGGGCGCTGAGTTTTTTCGGCCTCTGGCTCTTGGTTGCCTCCGAAACCGCTGCGAACGAGAACTTCGCTCACTACTGGAAGAGTGCCTTCCTTCCTTTCCCGCCGACTAGCCCGCGCGATCTAGGCCTGCTCGTCAGTGGCTTCTTTGGTTTCTTCGAGGCACCCTTTGCGACTCGCTACTTCCATCCCAGTGGAGATTTCACGCCACTGGTAGCCGGCCTCGCGGCCTTCCTTGCGGTGTTTGGCAGCCTCGCCCCTGGCCGCGAAATGGCTGGCGGCTTGCGCTTCTTGATTGCCCCGGTTCTTGCCGCGGCCTTGGCCTCCGCGCTCGGGCTTTATCCCTTCACCGGTCGATTCTTGCTGGTCTTTGCGCCCGCGGTCGCGCTACTGATCGGAACTGGCTGCCAAGCTCTTCTGCTTCCTGAAGTGCGGCATTCGCCGGGTTCCGCCGTTCGATTCACCGCATTGTTGCGCAACTTGGCCGCCCCTGGCCTGGTCTTACTGCTCGCCGCGCTTGCAAGCAGCCAGCTGTTTGTTCGTCCGCAAGGTGCGGTTCAGACTCGCCAAGCTGTGCGTCATCTCGCGACTCAGATGGAACCTGGCGACACTTTACTCGTGCACATGCGCAGCTTGGCTTCGCTCCTGTTCTATGAAGAGACGGATCCGGCCTGCGCACTCCCCGAGCATCGACGCATTCTGGTTGCCGAGCCAGCTTTGGGAGTGCCCGGCATGCTCAACGACCCTACCGAAGCAAGCGACGCCAAGCGTGTTTGGTATCTCTTCGAAGAAGATTGGAGCACGCAACACCCAACCGGGATCGTCGGAGCTGGCTTGGAGAGTCGCGCGGTGCCAAGTGGCTCGGCCGCCTTTGAGGGCACCCAGTTGCTGTTCTTCGATTCGGACTCTGCGAATTAGACCGCAGTGGCTTCCAATTCGTCGGCCGACTTAGGAAGCGCGCGGCGCAAAACGAACACACCCCAAGCCGCGGAAATCAACGAGCCCATCAGAATCCCCAGTCGGTCGTCGGTTGCCAGCGACTGTGCCCCTTGCTCGAAAGCCAAGGAGCTGATGAAGAGGGACATCGTGAAGCCGATGCCGCAAAGACACGAGGCGCCATAGATCATCTTCCAACTCACGCCATCGGGCAGTCGCCCAATTCCGAGCTTGACCGAGATCCAAGCCAAGCTCATGACTCCGATCTGATTGCCAAACACCAGCCCAAGTGCAATTCCCAAGGGCACAGGAGCGATTAGGGAATCAAAGGTCAGGCCACTCAGCGAGATTCCGGTATTCGCGAAGGCAAACAGAGGCAAGATGGCGAAGGCCACCGTCGGGTGAAGGTCGTGCTCGAGCTTCTCCGCGGGCGATTTCCCTTCTTCATCTTCGCGCTTGAGCGGAATGAACATCGCCAAGACCACCCCGGCCAGGGTGGCGTGCACGCCGGACTTCAACACGGCTGCCCAAAGCACCAAGCCAACCGCAAGATAAGGGAAGATCGACAGGACTCCGCGTCGATTCAAGATCGTCAATACCGCCACCGCGGACCCAGCAACCACCAAGGAAAGCACCGAGAGGTCTGCCGTGTAGAAGAAGGCAATCACCAAGATCGCCGCGAGGTCGTCGACGATCGCGAGCGTCAAGAGGAACAGCTTGAGCGCCGCAGGCACACGATCGCCGAGCAGGGAGAGCACACCGAGCGCAAACGCAATGTCAGTTGCTGACGGAATCGCCCAGCCGGTCATCGCGAGTGGGTCGCCCCAATTCAACGAGCTGTAGATCAGCGCGGGTACCGCAAAACCACCCAGCGCTGCAATCGCGGGCAAAGCGGCCCGTGATCGATCGCGCAGCTCGCCGCGCACAATTTCCCGCTTGAGTTCGAGGCCGACCAGCAGGAAAAACACGGCCATCAAGCCATCGTTGATCCAAAGCAGAAGGGCCTTGGCGATCTGAAAGTCGCCGATCCGGATTTCAACCGGTGTGCCAAGCAGTGCTTCATACCACGTGGACAACGGGGAGTTCTCGACGATCATCGCCAAGATTGCGGCGATCACCAACAGGATGCCGCTCGCCGCCTCGAGACGAAGGAACTCCTGAAGCCCACCGATCAGGCTGGGTTTGCGAGGAATCGGCGAATCGTGTTCTTGCATCGCGAAAAATTGGCGGAGCCAGGCTGGTCGCCTGACTCCGCCGCAAACACTCAATGATTGCTATGCGTACTGAGCCAAGAGCGCGCCTTCTTCCCCCTGGCGAATCTTAGCGAGCGCAGCCTTCTGAATCTGCCGAACTCGTTCCAGGCTGATTCCCAAATCCGCTCCCACTTCGGCGAGCGTCCGCGTTGGCTCCCCTTCCAAGCCAAATCGCTGCGTCAGGACTTTCTGCTCCCGTTCGGTCAGTCGACCAACCGCCTCGTGGAGGTGAGCAGCCAATGCTTCCGATTCACGGAAATCTGGATCTGCCGCGGCGTCCTCACCTTCTACCAAGTTGACCATCTCGGAGCCATCCTCATCCACAGCCTTATTCAGCGACAAGGTGTAGCGGTTTCCGACGAGCGCACTGCGCACCAGGTCGATCGGCACGCCAGATTTCTCGCTGATTGCCTCGGCATTCTCCAGACCGAATGAGCGGCCACTGGTTGCGTCGTGGATCTTCTTCATGGCCTTCTGAATGTAGGCCGGGACCCGAACCGTTCGGCTTTGGTTGTAAATCGCGGCCAAGAAGGCCTGATTCACCCAATACCCGGCGTAAGTCTTGAAGCGCACCCCGCGGGTGAAATCAAAACCCTGAACAGCCTTGAACATGCTGTAGTTTGCCTCTTGGATCAGGTCTTCAATCGGAACGCCCGAGTAACGGTAGCGCTCGAGGAGGCGGAACACGATCGCGAGATTGCGCTCCATCAGCTCGTTGCGGGCTGCGACGAACTCTTGCGTGCGATCGCGTAGGCGCGCACGAAGATCCGCTTCCAGCTCGATGGGTGCGCAGCCCATGCAGACACGCTGGCGGCCCGGAGGGCAAGTGCCACAACGCAGGTCATCCGTGCCGGGGTAGCGCTCGACTTCCTCTTTCGAGAAACCCGCTGCGCGCCGCGCGGTCTGCAAACGGCGCCACAACAGTTCGACACCCATGATGAACTTCAGCTCTTCCGCACGGTCCATTTGAGGCACTGCAGAGATCTCGCGACGGTAGATCGCCAAGATGTTGTCATGCGATCCGACCGGTGCGCGGTGCAAGCGCTCGAACTGGCAAGTGATCTGTTCCTGGTTCCGGTCCAACCGACGGATCAAGCGTCGGGCGTCGGCGTCGAAAGTTTCGACAGTCAGATCCTGAATGAGGTCCTGGAATCGCATGGTTGCTTGGCGCTAGCCGCGCCGGGCTTCGGTGATCAGGGGCGGGCTGCCCTTGATCGTTTGTCTATATTACTACTTAGACAAAGCCTTGTTGGATGCTGTTTTCTTTTGAATTTCGTCGCGAGCTGTCGACCCGTGACGCAGTTCACAAGGGGTTCTCAGAATGCTCGCGGATCGATCCACGCCACCTTCTGTAAACACCTTCGACCCAATGCCTTACGCATCAGCGAAGGATCTGCTGGGTCGCCGTGACGCCAGCATGACACGAGCCCTAATTGAACCCAAAAAAAGGGTCCAATTCGCTGCGATGGAAAACCTTGCGCGCCCTAGCGGGGAAAACGCGTCAAGGAGCTTGTTTATCCAACTCGGCGCCACAGGCCGAGCAGAACTTCGCTCCTTCGCCGTGCCCAGGTTTTAAGCAGGACGAACATTGCCGCGCTTGCCGACGCCCGGTCGCGGCAACCGCCATTTCGGCGCTCACGATTCCGGTCGGGACCGCAATGACGCCATAACCCATGACCATGACGAGAGCTGCGACGGCTTGACCAAGCGGCGTTTCTGGCGAGACATCGCCATAGCCCACCGTCGTCAAGGTGACGATCGCCCAATACACCCCACGCGGAATACTGGTGAAGCCGTGCTCCTCGCCCTCGATTAAATACATCAGCGATCCAAGAATCAGAGTCGCGGAAAAAACGGCGAACAGAAAGACCGTGATCTTGCGCCGGCTGGCTGCGAGCGAGCGCATCAATAACTCGGACTCGCGCACATAGGCCGCGAGCTTCAGGACGCGGAATGCGCGCAAAAGTCGCAGCACGCGAATCACCATCAGGTAGCGCGCGGAGGGAAAAAGCACGACCAAGTAAGTCGGTAGGACCGATACCAGGTCGACGATGCCAAAGAAGCTGCGGGCGTAACGCAGCGGACGCCGCGTGCAGCTAATCCGAAGCAGATACTCGACCGTAAACAGAATCGTAAAGGCCCATTCTGCCGCCCAAAGGGCTGCCCCATACTCCTCTCGGATGGCAGTCACGCTCTCGAGCATGACCACCACGACACTTGCCAAAATGGCAAAGATGAGCGCGACATCAAAGGCCTTCCCGGCGGGAGTGTCCGCCTCGAAAATGATGACGTACAGGCGTTGCCGCCAGCCTTGTATCGCGCTCATGCGATCATGCTAGTTGCCCTGAGCAGCGATTGCCGCCGGAATCAGCTCTTCGAGGATTTCGTCCAATGCCGGACCGCGACCTCGAGTCGAGCGAATGACGCCGGTGTGATCGAGCACATAGACCGTCGGCCAGCCGCGCACGCCCCATTTCGTGGAGATCGGGCCATCGGTGCCACCTCCGTCGAAGAACGAAGGCCAAGACAGATTCTTCTCTTTGCAGATCGCTCGAATCTTCTCCGGAGTGTCATCGCTGTTCACGCCAACGATCATGAAAGGTGCTTCCGCGTATTTCTCCATGAGCGACCGCTCATGAGGGTACATACCCCGGCAAGGACCTCACCAATCGCCCCAGAAGTCGAGCACGACCACCTGTCCACGGAAGTCCGAGAGCTTCATTGGCTTGCCGTTGAGGTCGACACCCGTGATCTCAGGAGCTTGCATCCCGACTGCCAGACTGGCCTTCGGGTGCGGATGTAGTAACGCGTCTGCAATGTCATGCAGGCTGGAATACTTGTAGCGGAGGTGGCCGAACTTCTGATCGAGTTGGGTCAACATCGCTTTGCGTTCCTCGCCTTTGGCAAGCTTCGCGCGGAACAGCAGAGCGACGCCTTGCACCTCGGGGTGCGGGCTCGACGCACTGAGCTCTTCCAGCAAAGCGCCGCGTTGATCGGCGGCAATCAAGTATCCAATCGGCTCGATGATCTGCACGATGTACTTGCTCTTGCCATAGTCCTTGCGGATCTGCGCGATGCGCTCGAGCGCGGCATCGGAGCGTTCGGCTTCGTCCAACCACCAGGTTCCGGTTAGCAGGAAGACCTCGGCTTTCATGCCAACTTCGCTGCCACGGTTCTGTTCGGCGAGCGCTGCGTACTCCGCTTGGAACAACGCGAAGCGATCGGGGTAGTTGAGCTTGGAAGCAGCGTAGCGCTTCTCGAGTGCAGCCAGCTTGGATTCGGCAGTCTCAACGACGGGCACGACTTCCTGCGCTGGTGTCTGCAGGACTGCGGAAGGAGCCGCAAGCAAGAGTGTGGAAAGAATCATGAATCGGTCTCCGCGGTAGCGGCCTCCGTAGGAGTATCGATGGTATCCGCAGAAGAGGTGGGCTGCGGATCGTCCTGAGCGGGATCCCAGCCGAAACAACCGCCGAGGAAGTCGACAAGTTGCCCCGGGCTGAAACCAACTCGCGCGCCGATGCCGATGGTCACGCCCAGTTCGAGGTCAAAACGGTCCACCCAGGGGCGTTGCGGATTGGTCGCTCCGACATCCAGGAAGTGAATGATGTAGCACTCATCCTGGACCTGCAGGTCGTCCCAATCTCCGCCCGTTTCGGTGAAGACATAGCGGCCATGCAAGATCCCATCTTCCATGAAGGGCGCAAAGGGCAAGCCCAAAGTAATGACTGGCGCCGATCCCCATTCGCCTTTGATCATGCCCGCCTCCAGATGCCCGCCGATCCCGACGGCAAGATGCGCGGCTTCGGTCAGCTTGGCGTCAGCACTGATCTCCGGGCCGATCGATCCGGTCAAAGTGAAGATGTCGGCGAAGTCACGGCCTCGGTCGCCGAGGTAGGTGCCAGCTGCACAGCAGGGCAAGGCTGACAGGGCGGCGATCAGGAACAGACAGCGTGATGGAAAAGCCACCACTCCACGCTACTCCTTCCTAGGTCATGCGTAGAGCTTCTTGCACGCGTTGCAACAGTTGCCACGCCTCGATGGGCGGCATGCTGTTCAACTCGGCACCACGTAACTCGGCCAATAACTCAGGATTCGTGTCTTCCAAAACGTCGAAGAGCCCAGGCTGCTGCACTGCAACTTCGCGAACCAAGGGCGTCGATGCAGCGCCTTCCAAAATGCGCTCGGACAGCCCCTCTTCGTCGCGTTCGAGCTTCGCCAACACAGCGCGGCTACGCGCAAGCACAGCTTCAGGAAGGCCAGCAAGGCGGCCTACATGAATGCCGTACGAACGATCTGTTCCGCCTTCGTCGATGCGGTGCAAGAAGACGATCTCGTCGCCCCACTCGCGTACTGCAACATTCAGGTTCCGCGCTGCAGGCAGCGAATCCGCTAAATCGGTCAATTGGTGGTAGTGGGTCGCAAACAAGCAACGCGCCGCCAGCTGATCGTGCACGTGCTCGCACACCGCCCAAGCGATCGCAAGGCCATCGAAGGTACTGGTGCCACGCCCAACTTCATCGAGCAGCAACAACGACCGTTCGGACGCATGGCGCAAGATATTCGCCGTCTCGACCATCTCGACCATGAAGGTCGAGGCACCGCGCGAGATGTCATCACCACCACCCAAGCGGGTAAAGATGCGGTCGACCACAGCGATCGTCGCCGCATCGGCTGGCACGAATGAGCCCATCTGAGCCAGCAGCACGATCAGCGCCGTTTGCCGCAGATAGGTCGACTTACCACTCATATTGGGGCCCGTCAAAATCGCGAGCCGCGCGTGTTCGCCACCCAGCCGTGCGTCGTTGGGCACAAAGGGGTCTTCAAGCAGCGCCGCCTCGACCACCGGGTGACGCCCGTTGCGAATGTCGAGCACTGCGCCAAACTCGCCCGCATTTCCGTCTTGCTGCGTGTCGATCAGTTCCGGACGGACGTAGCGGCGCTGCACCGCCAACTCGGCAAGCGCGGACAAGACATCCAGTTCCGCCACGGCCCGCGCGCAGGCCAGCAATCGACCCACTTCCTGCCCCGCCTGATCGCGCAATGCCAAGAACAACGCGTACTCACGCGCGTGCAGCTTCTCTTCCGCGCCGAGCACCTTGGCTTCGTATTCCTTCAGCTCGGGCGTGATGTATCGCTCGGCGTTCTTCAGCGTTTGCTTGCGAATGTAATCCTCGGGCACTCGCGAGGCATGGCTACTCGTGATCTCGATGTAGTAGCCGAAGACGCGGTTGAATCCGAGCTTCAGATTCGAGATGCCGGTGCGCTCGGTTTCGCGCGCTTGCAGCTCGGCAAGGTATTGCTTGCCGCCACTCGCGAGCCCACGGAACTCATCGACCTGCGAGTCAAAGCCTTCTCGAACCAGGCCGCCTTCCTTCAGACCGAGCGGCGGTTCATCGACCAGCATGGCGCGAATCGAAGCCGCGAGCTGAGTGCAAGGGTCCAAGGCTTCGTGCAGGGACTGCAACGCGGCGGGCGTCTCGCCAGGTAGCTCGCTCGAACCGAAATGGCTGAGTTGTACGCGCAAAGCCGGCACGCGTTCCAATGCTCCGGCGAGGGCGACGAGCTCGCGCGCCCCACCCCGCCCGGCGGCGATCTTTGCCACAACCCGCTCCAAATCGCCGAGACCATCCAGCGCTTCGCGCAAACTACGCCGCACCGTCGTGCCTTCGACCAAGGCCGCCACCGCATCGTGACGCTCGACAATCGCCGCGTGCTCAACCAAGGGCTCCAGCAACCAGTCGCGCAGCAAGCGCGCACCCATCGGAGTCTCGGTGCGATCGACAACCGATAGCAAAGTTCCCTCGCGTCCTCCATCGAGCTGCGACTGCGTGATTTCCAGCGTGCGACGGGTCGCGCGATCCAAAACCAAGTGACGCGATGGCCGGTGGCGCTGCAGATCGCGGATCTGCTCGACCGCGCTCTTCTGCGTATCGCGCAAGAAGTCAAGCAGTGCGCCACAAGCCGAAAGCAACTCGGTCGAATCATCGACCCCAAAGGCTTCGAGCGTCGAAACCTTCAGTTGCTCGCAGAGATCGCGTCGACCGCGCGGCGCATCAAAGGACCAGGGCGCGCGCAATGCCACCGGAACTTCTTCTTGCTGAACCAATGCGCGCACCCGGTCCAGCACCGGGCGCAGTGCGTCTGATTCACCTAAATCCGGCAATAGCAACTCGGCGGGCTGCACGCGTGCGAGCTCTTCGCCCAGTCGCCCCACTGTGGTCGTCGAGCAGCGGAAAGTTCCTGTCGATAGATCCGCCCAAGCCAGGCCAACCACATAGTCATCCTGACGCACTGCATCTTTACCGCGCCCACTCGGCGCTTCGAGATGCACGGCCAAGACGAAAAGTGGCTCGCTGCCGTCAAGATTCTCGTCTTCGACAAGCGTGCCCGGCGAGACCACGCGCACCACATCGCGCTCGACGATTCCCTTGGCTTCCTTTGGATCTTGAATCTGCTCGCAGATCGCAACGGTGTGGCCCATTTTGACCAGCCGCACCAGGTAGCCCTCCATGGAACGCACCGGCACGCCGGCCATCGGCAGGTCCTTTTCCTTCGAGCGCGAGGTGAGCGTCAGCCCAAGCTTTTTCGAGGCTAGCTTGGCATCGTCGCCAAAAAGCTCGTAGAAGTCACCCATCCGGAAGAAGAGCAGCGCCTCGGGGTGCTTCTTCTTCGCGGCCCAGAATTGACGCATCATCGGCGTCTCTTGCGGGCTCTTCTTAGTGGGGCTTTTGCTCACGGATTCTCATCGCGGTCGCAACCGCGGGGCCGCACATTCTAAACAAGGCGGAACCGGCCGGCTTGTCCTCACTATCCTCGGGCATGCTGACGCTCGCCGCCCTCGCGCTCGCTTGCAGCCCAGCTCAAGACCCGATTGTCTTGGCTGAGCTTCCCGAAGATCTCGTCTTGGAAGGATCGCGCAGCGTCTTCGCTCCAGGCGGCAGCGCGGCGGCGGTGCTCATCGCTGAGGGCAGCCTGCAAGACCGTGTGTGGCGACTTTGGCGCGACGGGGAGCTCAGCGAGCCTTACGACTTCCTCGATAGTCTGCGCTTTTCGAGCGACGGCAAGCACTTGGCGTACCGGCGTGGCAAAGTCATCGAATCCGAGACCCAACGATGGGAAGTGGTGCTCGATGGACGGCAGGACGGCAGCTACACCTGGGTCGGCCCGCCGGCCTTGCGTCCGGATGGCCGCGAGGTCGCTTACTGGGCCGGTGAAGGCGTACGCCACGATCCCAAAGGCGGCGTGCCGAATGGAGTTGCCCGTAGCGCGACCGGGCGCAATGGTGGCCAGTACTTCATCGTGCAAGGCGGCAAGGAAACCAAGAATCGTTTCCCCTCGACTCCAGAACGATACGCGCCGGTCTATCGAGCCGACGGCAAAGAGATCGCCCACCTCGAGTTGCTCGATGACGGCCTCTACATCAAAGTCGGCAAGAAGGAATACGGCCCTTACTCCTCGGCATCGGGTCCGGTTTTCGCGTCGTCCGGAAAGACCTGTGGTTGGGTCGGTGTGCCGCGCTCGGGCCGTGGCGCAATCGTCATTGGCAAGAAAGAGTATGCCGAAGGCGCCGCCGCTCTTGGCCCGCCGGCCTTCGCTGGGAAGGGTAAGGATTTCGCCTTTCCGACCAAGCGCAACAACGAACTCGTCGTCGAATATGACGGCGAAGTCGTCGGTGAATCATTCGGACGCATCGGCAAGATTTCGCTCTCCGAAGACGGGAAGCACATCGCCTTCGTCGGCAGCACCTCAAGCTCGACTTCTTCCGTCAGCGTGTCGGGGCAGACGATTGTGTTGGATGATATGCAGCTGATCGGCGATGAAGAAAATGGTGGCGATCGGGTCGCGTGGTCCTTGATTCTCGACGGGCAAGTGATGTCGAGCGGTTGGAATTTCATCGGCCAACCGGTCTTTTCCGAGAAGGGCGATTGGCTCGCAACTCCGGTTCGCAAGGGCAAGGAATGGCATTTGCTCACCTTACGCATCGAAAAGAAGGGCGTGCGAGAAGGGCTGACTGAGGCATTTGATGCCGTCGGGCCGCCCGTTTTCGAAGCCGATGGCCGGATTCGCTTCGGCGCCCGCCGCGACCGGGAGTTGCTGCAAATCACGCTGCCACTTCTGCAATCAGAGTAGGCTGCGCGGCGTAGCAAAACCATGCGGCGCCCTCTCCCCCTGTTCTTCGCTCTGCTCAGTTTGACCTTCGCCTGGGGTGCCCCCGCAGCAGCGCAAGGCGAAGTCGTTGCTCCTGGCGCAGGTTTTTCTCTTTCGGTCGAAATCGAAGGTTGGGAACACACGACTCAAGAGGCCGATGGACGGCTGAGTGTGCTTGCCGCTGGCCCACCTGCTTTGGGCGGCTTGGTTCAGCTTTCGATCCTGGTGACAAGCTCGCAAGATGACGGATCGAAAGCGAGCCTGGCCGCGATCAACACCATTCGCGATCAGGTTGCGAACGTGCCGCAAATCGAACTAGGCGAAGCGATCGAGTTCTCGATCGACGGCAAGACAGCGCACGGCATTGTCGTCAAGCAAACAGATTCGGGAGTCGACTTCCGCGTTCGCCTGTGCTTCTTGCATGCAAATGGATTCCAGTACCGAATTCAGTTCCATGCGCCGGAAGAGAACTTTGACGAGCATTGGCCGAACGCGCAAAAGGTCCTGGAGAGCTTCCGACTGATCGAAGTCGACGCTGAAACCGCGAAGCAGCAAAGCTTGGCGCAACTCGCGGCGCGCTGCGGCAGCTTGGTGGATTGGGCGCCGCACTGGAGCGACGCCGAGGCTCGCGCCAAAGCCGAGAGCAAGTTGATCGTCGTCGCGATCCACTCCATCCCGGGCTTCAACCTGGGCGACCCGCTGATGCAGGGTCCGTTTTCGGATCCGGAAGTCATCACCTTGATGAACAAGCGCTTCGTCGGCTTCGTTTGGCATCGCGGCAAGGACGCGCCCTTCGTTGACGAAGAGGTCTTTGGCCTTGGCCCCTCGACCTTTGGGTCGGGCCTGCTGATCGTGAAGCCTAGTGGCGAAGTCGTGCGCCAGGTCTTTCTACCGAATGGGTTATTTGTTGCGGAGGCCCTGCGATCGGTCTTAGCTGGAGTGCCAGGAAGTGCATCGCCGACACTCCCTTCCGATCTATCGAAAGCCAAGCGACTTCAGTTTGCCCTCGATCACGGAATGATGGAGTCCGCCGCTGAATGGAGTATTCCTTTTCCGGCCTCGGGCACCGCGGAAGACCCTGCCTACTCGCTGCAGCGCGCTCGCTACCACCGGATCATGCGCGATGCCAAAGCCGGAATTGCCGCCGCAAGCTATGGCCTGAACAATGATCCAGAACCTGCGATTCGCCACGCGCTGCTGCTTGAGCTCGCTGGCCTGCACATCGGTGCGAGGCAAATCGACGAGGCCGTTGCACACATCGCGACTCTCGCCCAACTGTCCGAGAGCAGCACTGGTTCCGCGACGCTCTCTGATTCCGATTCCGCCAAGCTGTCCTTGAGCAAGATCATGCTCGCCTGGGCTCAAGGCGAGAAGCAAAAGGCGATGGAGATCGCCAAGACGCTTTGCGAAGAACTTCCCGATCAACCGGAAGCCTGGCAAGCCGCCGCTGCGCTCGTCGGTCCGGCGTTCAAGGTCGACACCACACCTGATTTGGGTTGGCCGGATGACTATGCCTTCCGAGCGGCACAAATCCCGGCTGCCGCCACTCCGGTCGATGTACTGGAAACGAAGACCGCTCTTGACGACGCCACCACATGGCTGATTGCCGCGCAGGAAAAGGATGGCCATTGGCGCACGCCACACGGCATCGGCGAAACGCAGCTGGCACCGGATCCCGTCACGATGGCCTCGCAAGCCATCGCAATCAAAGCACTGCTCGATTATGCCGCCGCAACGGATGACTCGGGTCGAGCCAAAGCCAGCCGAGATGCCGCGCGACTGGGGCTCGAGAGCTACCTCGCGAATCGCGCACTCGTCCGCGAGCATCCGCGCGAGGTCGCCTACATGGATTACACCTGCTGGGGTTCCTCCTACGGTCTGTTTGGCCTGGTCGCGGTGCTGGAGCACTTCGCCGCAGGCAACATCAATCCATCCCGTCATCAGCTCGGGAAGATTCATAACGAGATCCGTTCGCTCGTCAGCGACCTGGTTCGCATTCAGCAACAGAACGGCGGTTGGAGCTACTACCTATCCGGCGAGGTCGGCGGAGAGGCCACGATCGCGGCCATGAGCTTCACGACCGCAACCGTGCTGATGGCGCTTGCGGATGCGCAGCGCCATCAGTTCAAAGTCGATGCCGAGGTGATGGATCGCGGTTACGACTGCTTGGAGAGCATGCGCGGCAGCAACGCCGCGTTTGAATACATGGTCACCGGCGCACAGAATCGCCAAGCTGGAAAAGTCGAGATCTTGGGCGGCGCCGCGCGCGGGCCGCTTTGCACCCATGCATTGGTCGAAGCGGGTCGACTGCAAGCAGAAACGATGGTCGTTCCTTTTGAACGCTACGTCGAGCACCTGCCGACTTATGGCGATCAATCGCGCCGCGCACTGATGCACTGCGGCCCACAGACTCAGGGTTCGCACTACCTCACCTATGACTACGCCACCGGAGCCGAAGCACTGGCCGCGATTTCCGGAGAGATCGTCGGGGATGAGTTGCGTGCCAGCGTCAAAGAAGAAACCCTTCGCCAGCTCGCCCGCTGCCGCAGCGCCGACGGCTCCTTCATCGACAATCCGCTGATCGGCCCCGTCGCCGCCACCGGGCTCGCGATCCAAGCCATGCTGACCTTGCGCTAAGCACTGGATAGGAATCCCTATGCTGGGGGCAGTTTCGCCCGTATCTCCCCTGTTGAGCAGATTCCGCGCCGTCCTTGTCGCCCTCGCGCTTGCCCTCACTCCGGCTTGCTCGAGCAATCTGTTCACGGACTACCCCGAGCGGGCCGGAC
The DNA here is from genome assembly GCA_040264055.1 of Planctomycetota bacterium. Lineage (GTDB taxonomy): Bacteria > Planctomycetota > UBA1135 > UBA1135 > UBA1135. The sequence continues at coordinate 33,419 of JBDQJC010000006.1, read as the reverse complement.
CGGGCCAAGCAGCCTTTTCTCAAGGACGATTCGAAGCGGCTGCCGAGCAGTTCCGTGCGATTCGCGAAGCCGATGAAGACGACGCCTTTCTGGCCTACGCCGAAGCTGGCATGGCCTTGCATGTGGGTGGAGATCCGGCAGCCGCAATTCAGCAGTGGCTGAAAGCCGCACGCGTGCTCGAAGATTTCGGTGACCGCCCGACGATTAGCGGGCGCTCGCTCACCGAGGGTTTTGTCAGCGCGCTGGTCAATGAAAAGGCATTGCCTTATGACGGCGAAGACTTCGAAGTCGCGCTCTTGCACGGGCTCATGGCCTGGGATTTCCTGCGCCAGAGTGACCTGGACGGAGCGATGGTCGAAGTCTTTCGTGGCTATCAGATCCAGCTGAAAGTGGAAGATCGCTACGGCAGTCGTTACGGCATGAACCGCTTCGCGCGCTTCGTCTCGGCACTAGCACAAGAAGCCGACCGCAACTTCGACAACGCCCGCATCGACCTCAACCAACTCGAAGAAGAGGCACCGGGGCACCCAGCCGTGCAGTATTCGCTCGATCGACTTGCTCGCTTGCAGAGCGAGGATCGGGTCGCAGAACGCGGCCTTTCCCAGTTGGTCGTGGTCTACGAAGCGGGCCGTATGCCGAACAAGATCCCAACTGAGTTCCAGTACCAAACGCGGCGCAGTCTAGGACGAGTCTCGCTGCCGGCCTTTGGCATGCCAGGCTTCGCGAAGACGGGCCTTGAGGTCCATCTTGACGGTCAGTCTCAAGGCCATACGGTCGTCCTGGAAGACGTGCTGACCGTGGCCAAGCAAAATTTGGACGACCGCCTGGCTTGGATCGTCGCCAAGGGCATTGGACGCGCAGCTGCCAAGACCATCATCGTCGACCGCGCGGCTAAGACCGTTGGCGACGAACACGGCGAAGGCTGGGGCTTTTTGACCAGCGTGGTCGGCAGTCTTTTTCAGGTCGCAACCGAACGAGCCGACCTCCGTTCTTGGTCGACGCTGCCGCAAACGATCGAAGTCTTGCGCATCCCCGTCGAGCCCGGAGAGCATGATTTGACCGTGCAACTTCCCGGCGGCGGCGAAGTCGTGCTGGGAAAGCACTCATTCCAGCCGCGCCGGCCCGTACTCGTCACTGTCCGCTCAATCGGCGGGCGGCTTTACGCTCAAGTCGGCCCGCTCGCAGTCCCCGACGCTCCGGCGTCCTCCGCGATCGCGGCACCTGACTCCTCAGATTCATGAACCGACTCATTTCAGTCCTCCTCCTGAGCACGGCATTGCCCTTGGCAGCCTGCTCGTCGACGGAAGCCGACTATGGCCCGCTTTCAGGCGACGCCGCTTCGGTGGGCAACGTCGACGACGTCGAGTTGCGTGACGCCATCATTCGCTACGACAACTCCGGCCTCGCGGTCTACCAAGTCACTTTGGTTAACGAAGACGACGAAGAACGCTGGATCGAATGGCGCTCGCGTTGGTTCGACATGGAGGGTTTCGAGATCAATGACCCCTCGCGCACTTGGCAACGCGTCAACATGCAACCCAATGGCTACCAGCCGCTGAAGTCGATCGCGCCCTCGGCGCTCGCGACCCGCTGTGAAGTCCAAGTCCGCGAACCCAAAGACGGCCTGCGCTAATCATGCTGCACCTCAAGACCCTGCTCATTCTGCTGGCACTCGCGTCCTTGGGCGCTTGCGCGACGACCAAAGCCAAAGGCACGATGATCGTCGACGGCGAAGAAGTCACCTACTCCGCCGAAGTCCGTTCGGAAGTCGATGACATCGAGGTCGACCACACCCTGGTTCGGCAAATCGACGGCCGCGTCGCTGCCCAGTTCGAAATCGAAAACGAGGACGATTTCCCGATCCGCGTCCACATCACCTGGGATTGGCTCGACGCCGACGGCATCGCATTGCGCAAAGGCGCGGGCGAATCCTCCGAGCGCTACGAAGTCATTCCCGGCGATGAGTCGCGCCTGATTTCCATCCAATCCCCGACCGAATCTGCCGTTCAGGTCAAGATCCGTGTCCGCTCGATCAAGAGCACCCTCTAAGCTGTTCCTGCCATGTTTCGCCTCTCTGCACTGCTGATCGGTCTGTTGGCCATCTCGTCTTGTTCGCACAAGGTCGAGGACATCGATCCGAACGATCCCGAGAACATCAACTTGGCGTTCGGCTTCGACGACCTGAAGACCATCGCCAACGACATGACCCAATCCTTCCTGGGCTCAAACGCCTGGGGCGGCGACCGGCCGCGTGTCACCTTTGGTGGCATTGCGAACCGCACGGGTCAGCACATCGATACCGAGAACATCACCGATACGATCCGCACCTCGCTGATTCAGTCGCAGAAGTTCACGGTGCTGGCCAACACCCAAGGCATCGGCGAGATCAACTCCGAGGTTGCCTACCAGCAATCCGGCGCGGTTGACCTGGCTTCGGCTGCTGAAATCGGCAAGCAGCTCGGCGCGGAATACGTGTTCTATGGCCGCTTTACCGAGATCCGCAAGGAACGCAGCGGCACCGCTGCCTCTTGGTACAAGTTCACGCTTAACGCGGTGAATACCCAGACCCGGCAGATCGTCTGGGCCGAAGAACAAGAGATTGCCAAGAAAGAGCAGAAGTCCTTTTTGGGCTGGTAGTGCTCGGTCTGGGTCCGCGGCCACTGGCCGCCTGACAGGAAGTTGGAAATCTGAAAGCGGCGCGACAGCGAAAGCGATCGCGCCGCTAAACTTTGGGGTCGGCAAGGTGTCCCCCCGCTTTCTTGGGGTGCGCTCGACCTCCCATCTGATGCAGGACCTTCAGAACATCATCTTCACCGACGCGCACCTTGATGTGCGCGCCAAAGCTCATGAGATCGCGCGCAAGTACCTGCTGCCGCAGGCCGGAAAGCACGATCGCGACCACTCGTACAACGAGGACGCCATGTCCGCAGCGGCCGAAATGGGCCTGCTGGGCACTTGGATTTCGCCCGAATACGGCGGTACCGGCGTCGGCATTCTCGGCTTGGCTCTGATTGTCGAAGAGTTTTCGAAGGCCGATCCTTCTTTCGGCGTCGCCTTCGCAGTCAACGCGCTCGGCTCGATCCCCTTGATCATGGGGGGCACCGAGGAGCAAAAGCGCAAGTACCTGCCGGGCGTCGCCCGCGGCGAAGTCAGCTGCGCCTTCGCCCTTTCCGAGAAGTTCGCTGGCTCGGATGCTGGTGGCCTTTCTGTCCGCGCCGAGAAGACCGATGGCGGTTGGGTGATGAACGGCGAGAAGAAGTGGACCACCAACGGTTCGCGCGCCGACCTGATCACCTGCTTCGCGGTCACCGACCCGGAATCGCGCTCGCGTCGCATCTCGGCTTTCTTGGTCGAGAAAAACGACCCCGGATTCGCGATTAAGAAGCTCGAAGACAAGATGGGCATCCGCATGGTCCCGGTCGCCGAGACCGAGTACAAGAATGTCCACCTTTCGGATGACCGCTTGCTCGGCGGTAAGCCGGGCTTGGGCTTCAAGCACTCGATGATGACCCTCGACTGGGCCCGGCCGGGCGTGGCCGCGCAAGGCGTCGGCACCGCTGCCGGCGCACTCGAGCTGGCCGTGACTTACGCCACGCGCCGCAAGCAGTTTGGGCAGCCCATCGCTGGCTTCCAAATGATTCAGTCGAAGCTCGCCGACATGGCGCAGCAGACCGAGGCCGCTCGTTGGCTGGTCTACATGTGCGCGGCTCAGGCCGATGCTGGTGTCTCGGTCAACAAGACCGCCGCCATGGCCAAGTGCTTTGCCACCGATACTGCCATGAATGTCGCGCTCGAGGCCGTGCAGGTCTTCGGCGGCTACGGCTTCATGGAGGACTACCCGATCGCCAAGTACATGCGCGACGCAAAGATCCTGCAGATCTACGAAGGCACCAACCAAGTGCAGCGTTTGGTGATCGCTCGCAACCTCGTCAAAGAAGCCAGCAGCTTCGATTACCTGGGCGAGTTCATCCCGACCGAGCACCAGGAAACCTTCACCGACGAGCCGCTCGTCACCGCGAACACCTAGTTCGAAAGTAGTTCAAGCAAAGAGCCCGGCTTATGGCCGGGCTCTTCTCGTTGGAGCGCACAATTCCTTGTATCTACGGAATCGAAACCAGCGATTGCCAATCGCCGCCGACGAGTTCGCCAGGATCGCCGCCGAAGAACAAGACGCCGTTCGAGTACAGCGAGTTATCCCAAGTAAACGGCAGGTCAAACCCGCCGCCACCGATATTGCTCAGCTCGACTTCGAAGCAGCGGCCGAAATCGCCGAAGCCAATTTCAGGGCCACTGGCTTCCCACCAATCGCCGGTACCGCGGGTAATCGTCCAGAATGCGAGCGGACCCGTCGGGTCAACGCGGACCACGATGTCGTCTTGCGTGATCGGCGTGCCACTCGGATCAAACTGGAAACGCAAAGCGCTGATCCGCCGTGGCGTGTGTTCTGCGATGAATGCAAAACTTGCGCTGCCGCTCGCCGCCTCGACGGGTCCGACCGTGAGCAAGCCCTCGCGAGTGTCGCCGCTGATCGCAGCTCCATCGATCGTGCGTTCAATCGGCTCAAGCACCCGGGTGCCGTTGACCGTGGTCCACAGGGTCAACTCAAAGCTTCCCGTTTGCGGAGTGACGTAGGCCACCTTGTATTGACTGCTTAGTTCAGCATCGATGTCGTCGAATCGCGCGACCAATTGATCGATCTGCTCGGCGTGGAAGTAACGCCCGCCGGTCTCAGACGAAATGCGTTCGAGTTCCAGTTCATCCACTCCGCGCACATCCTCGACCCCGACGTTGAAGATGCGCACATCCTGTGCGATCGCCTTATCGATGATGGTCTGCGGGGTCGCCACACTCGCGGTATCGAAGCCATCGGAAAGGAAGGCCAAGACCGTGACGCGCGAGGGGTCTGGATCAGTTGGGAACAAATCGAGACCACTATCGACTGCATCCCAGGCTGACGAGAAGCCATGGAATGGCTCGTAATCACGCACCGCATTCCAGGCCACCCACTTATTGGTCGTGAAGTCGACCAAGGTGGAGTAGTTGTCGCCGACTTGGTTGTCGTGAAACTCCACCACTGCAATACGGTGATCATCCGCTCGATCAAAGATCAACTGCCGCGCGGCCTCGCGCATCGTCTCGATGCCCGTACCACCACCTGCGGCGCGCATCGATTCGGTGTAGTCGAGCACTAAGACCAAATCGAGATCCAATTCTTCGGCGCCGCGCAAATGCACCGGGCTCTCGGTGTCATCCAACGGCGCGCCGTTCTCCAAAACCTCGGCAACCAGGTCCAAGCCAAGGCGAGTGCGACCGATCACGATCGGCGCATCATCCACATCGCGCAGCGAAAACAGGACTTCAACTCGGCTGGGCGAGCGGTCGCTGTCGCGCACTTGATCGAAGCGCAATTCGGCAGCGCGATCGAGCCGTTCGGCGCGAGCCGAATCGACTTCGGTGGAACCGCCAATGAAATGCGTGATCATCGGTCCGCTCTCGTTGTCCAGCGACATCGCCTCACGGGTGGTTTGCCAAAACAAGCTGCCATCCACACGCCAGGTCACCGTGCCACGCAGCAGGTCGAGCTCGACGCGATAGTCAGCAAACTCACCTGCAGCAACGGTCGAGGTCGGGCCGGTCTCGATCGCCGCAAGATCTTCGTCGAGCACGATGGGTTGAATCGTCCAGCGCGTGTCGCCTTCGGCATAACTGACCCGCCAAACCGCACTGACGGACACGGGATTCTCGGCGCCCTCGCGATAGCCCAGGCTCAACTCGGCACGCGACTCATCGACCGTGCTGCTGCTGCGCATGCGCGCTTCGAAGGCGTGGTAGTAACCCTTCTTGCGCAACTCGACCAGCGAGCGCGCGACGCCAAAGTCGGCATCTTCGGCACGCAACTCAAGCACACCACCTCGTACGCGCGGCTCTTTTCCGCCCTGACGGATCGCGGCATCCCAGGCGCGGCCCTTCAGACTCGAAAAATCGTCCTCGAAGACCGTCAGGAACTCGAAATCATCATCGGTTGGAGGGGTCAGCTTGCAGCCAGCTAGGCCAACAAGCAGACCAGCAAGAGCAAACGGCAGGATTCGCGCGAGACGCAACACGGCCCTCCAGGATACCCGCCGAGTGCCAGCTTGCGGGCCGCCGCAGGTCTGGAGCGCTGCTAGAGTTGGGCACGATGGCCCTGTTCCAGAAAGCCCCCGTCACCCCCGAAGAGATGGAGGCCAGCCGGCCGCTCGACATCGAGCCCGGTGTGGTCGCCCAAATGGATGAAGACGAGTGGTACGCGAAGGCGTATCGCGGCGACTCCGTTCCTCAGCTGACCGTGCGAGCGGTGATCATGGGCGTGCTGCTCGGCGGCGTGCTCGCGATGACCAACCTGTACATCGGTCTGAAGACCGGCTGGCACCTCGGGGTTGCGATCACCGCTTGCATCCTGTCCTTCTCGATCTGGCGGGCCATGCTCTCGGCCGGCATCGTGCGATCGCAGATGACGATCCTCGAGAACAACTGCATGCAGTCGACCGCCTCGGCCGCCGGCTACTCGACCGGGGGCACCTTTGTCTCGGCGATCGCCGCGCTGCTGATGATCTCGGCGACGCCGGATAACCCGGAAGGCCAACACTTGCCCTGGCATGTGTTGGCGCTCTGGACCTTCTTCCTCGCGGTGCTCGGCGTGACGCTGGCCATCCCGATGAAGCGGAACATGATCAACCAAGAGAAGTTGAAGTTCCCTTCGGGTCTTGCGGCGGCTTCGACGCTGCAGTCGCTGTACGCCGATGCAGCCGAGGCAGCGCGCAAAGCCAAGGTTCTGCTTTACGCCGCGCTGTTCGGCGCGATCTGGCCTCCGTTGATCGATATGAAGCTGCGGCTGATCGAGGGCCGCGACACGATCTTCATCGGCACACAGAAGTGGCTCGACTTCCTCCCTGGTGGTGGCATCGACCGCGATACCGGCCTGCCGTTCAAGCCCTCGGACTGGACAGTCAAATGGGATTTGAACCCAGTCATGATCGGCGCCGGCATGTTGGTTGGCATGCGCGTTTCGGTCAGCATGCTGGCCGCGGGCTTGATCTTGGCCTATGGCCTCGGCCCCTGGGGATACGGCATCGACTGGATCGCGCCGGATGGTGAAACCCTGTACGCGGTTTCTGCGCCCGGGCGCGCTTGGCGTGAGATTGGTTTGTGGCTCGGCGCTCCGATCATGGTCGCGAGCGGCTTGCTTTCCTTTGCGCTGCAATGGAAGACCATCGCGCGCGCCTTTAGCGGCTTTGGCTCGAGCACCGAGGAAGGCTCGCCGCAAGACGGAGTCGAAGTTCCTGGATCGTGGTTCCTTTGGGGCGCGCTGTTCTCAGGTGCCGGCGTGGTTTGGATCGCCCACCAATACTTCGGCGTTCCGATCGGCTTTGGCGCGCTCGCAGTTGTGCTGACCTTCGTACTGGCCCTGGTCGCCTGCCGCGCAACCGGTGAATCGGACATCACGCCGACCGGCGCGATGGGCAAGATCATGCAGATCACTTATGGCGTGTTGATTCCGCAGAACGCGACCGCCAACTTGATGACGGCCGGCATCACCTCGGGTGCTGCCTCATCGAGTGCTGACCTGCTCAACGACCTGAAGTCGGGCTACCTGCTCGGCGCCAACCCGCGCCGCCAGTTCATCGCCCAGTTCTTGGGCATCTTTGGCGGCACGGCTGCGACGGTTGCGGGCTTCAAGCTGCTGGTCCCGAATGCCACCGCCTTGAACCCGACGACTCTGGCGGACGGCACGATTGTGCAACCTGACTTCCCGGCCCCGGCTGCGGTGGCGTGGAAGGCGGTCGCCGACCTGTTCAGCAGCGAAGCCGGGATCGGCGGCATGCACCCGACCCACCGCGCGGCGATTTGGGCTGGCCTCGGAATTGGCGCCGGCTTGGTGCTGCTCGAGAAGATGGTGCCGAAGCAGAATCGCAAATGGATCCCCTCGGCCACCGGCCTCGGTTTGGGCTTCATCCTGCCCTTCTACTACCCGCTATCGATGTTCTGTGGCGCACTGATCGCCATGACCTGGGAGCGCAAGAACAAGAAGTCGCACGATGACTACATGGTGCCGACCTCGGCGGGCATCATTGCCGGCGTCTCGATCATTGGTGTGATCGTCGCCGTGCTCAACGCCTTCGTGCTCGGTTAAGCAACGATGACTTGCAGCGCTGCCGGCACGACTTCAAACCGTGCCGGCAGATGACCCCAGGCTTCGCCGTCTAGCTCGACGCCTATCCGGCGTGAACCGGCCGGTTCCGCGTACAGGCTGCGGCAATCGTGATAGCTGACGCGTGGGTGTTCAATCCGTTTCCCAGCATAGGTTTCGCCGAGTCGGCGCACCGCTTCGATCCGCCCAAGGTCACCGAAGACCGCGGCCTGCAACTTTCCGGTATCAATGCGTGCGTCGGGTGCGACGCACATACCGCCACCGAAATAGCTGGCATTGCCGATCGCCACGGCTTTGATGCGTTGTTCGCGAGCAACTTCGCCATCCAACGCGATCTTCACCAAAGCATTGCGATAGCGCAACAGGGCACACACTGCCGCCCAAAGGTAAGTCGGTTTGGCACCTAACCATTTGCGGCTACGTTGGATGCGTTCCACGATTTCCCCGGTCACCCCAAAGCTCGCGACGTTGTTGAACCATTCGCTTCGCTCGGGCTGCCCCGGTTTGTGCACGCGGCCAAGATCGATAATCTGGCGCCGGTCGGCGCGCAGCTGCGCGAAGGCTTGCTCGAAACTTGGGCCGATGCCGAGTGCGCGCGCGAAGTCACAACCGGTGCCGCTTGGGAGCACCGCCAAACAAGAGCGCTGAGGTTGGTTCGGGGCAAGCTCTGCTGCGCCGCGCGACATCAAACCGTTCACCACTTCATGAACGGTGCCATCGCCACCGACCGCGACCACAATCTCGACGCCGCGCACTTGGGCGGAGGCCGCCAAGCCGATCGCATCCTTGGGCGCTTTGCTCAACTGCACCTCGGCCTCCGGGAAAGCGCCACGAATGGCTGATTCACGCGCCGCCCAAGCGCGACCGGTGCGCCCGCCCGCAGAACGCGGGTTCACGACGAAGCAAATGCTCGGCTTGTTCATGGCCAGGGGCTTGCGGCGCGGCCGCAAAGAGCACGCTACTCTCCTCGCATGGCCTTGTTCCAGACGCCCCCGAAAACGCAAGAAGAGTATGAGCAGTACAAACCGCTGCCGATCCCGCCTGATGAGGTCCTCAAAATGGACGAGGACGAGTGGTATGAGAAGGTTTATCGGGGCGAGGACTTCCCGCAGCTGACGGTGCGCGCGGTCCTGATGGGCTCAGCTCTTGGTTTCTTGCTTGCCTTCACAAACCTCTACATCGGCTTGAAGACGGGTTGGGCATTGGGCGTGGCGATCACCGCCTGCATCGTTTCTTACGCGGTTTGGAATGGCTTCCTCAGGCTTGGCGTCGCGCGCACTCCGATGACCATTCTTGAGACAAACTGCATGCAGTCGACGGCCAGCTCGGCCGGCTATTCAACCGGCGGCACGATGGTCTCAGCGGTCTCGGCGCTGTTGATGATTCAGGGGGTGCACCTTCCACTTTCGACGCTGATCTTGTGGACCTTGCTGCTTGGCGCACTCGGAACAGTCATGGCGATTCCGATGAAGCGCAACATGATTAACCATGAGCGCTTGAAGTTTCCTTCCGGAACCGCGGCCGCGGTCACGCTCCAGTCGTTGTATTCCGAAGGAACGGAATCACTGAAGAAGGCCAAGGCACTGGCCTATTCAGCAACGATTGGTGCGATCTTCCCCTTGCTGATCGATTTGAAGATCCTGAATGGCGGCGGCCTGGTGCCAAGCTCCTCGAGCATCTTCGACGGTTGGGTCCCCGCCCGCGGAACGAAGGTTGTCGAAGGCGAAACGGTCTCCAATCAGCCCTCTGATTGGACGATGGTGCTCGATCACAACCCGGTCATGATCGCAGCGGGCGCGCTGGTCGGGCTGCGCATCGCGATCTACATGGTGGTCGGCGCGCTGGCGATGTACTACCTGGTCGGGCCATCGGGCTTGACCAACGTATGGGATTCCCCAAGTGGTGGCGCAATCCCGGCGATCAGCGCGCCGGGCGCCGTCTGGAAAGAACAGGGCTTGTGGCTGGGCGTGTCGATCATGGTGTCGTCGGGCATCTTGGCTTTCCTGTTGCAGTGGAAGACCATCGTGCGCGCCTTCACCGGCCTATCGAAGGGCGGCGAGGCTAGTTCCGATGAGGCTCTGCGCACGGCGACCGAACCGCCTAGCAGCTGGTTCGCGATCGGTACGATCGTCTGCGGCTTGGCCGTTGCTTGGTTGGCCAACACTGCCTTCGATATTCCCTTTGGCTACGGCATGCTCGCAGTCGGGCTGACTTTCTTGCTGGCGCTGGTCGCCTGCCGCGCAACCGGCGAATCAGACATCACCCCGGTCGGCGCCATGGGCAAGATCATGCAGCTGACCTTCGGTACCTTGATCCCACAAAACGCGTCGGCCAACTTGATGACCGCGTCGATCACGGCCAGTTCTGCCGGCAGTTCGGCAGACCTGCTCAACGATTTGAAGTCGGGCTACTTGCTGGGCGCCAACCCGCGTCGCCAGTTCATCGCGCAGTTCCTCGGCATCTTCGCCGGCACCGCTGCGACCGTGATCGGTTTCCGTTTGCTGGTGCCCTCGGCCGAATACATCGGCAACACCGAGTTCCCGGCCCCCGCCGCGGTGGCTTGGAAGGCGATTGCCGACGTGTTCCGGACCGGCATCGAAAACATGCACCCGGCCCACCAACAGATGATCGTCTGGGGCCTCGGCCTTGGCGCGGTCATGGTGCTGCTCGAGTACGCCGTCGAAAAGGCCGGTAAAAAGGAATGGAAATCCTTCCTGCCCTCGGCCACCGGCATCGGCCTGGGCTTGGTTTTGCCGTTCCAATACCCCTTGTCGATGCTGATCGGCGCGATCGCCGCTCACGTCTGGACCAAGCGCAACAAAAAGTCTGCCGACTTGTATGTCGTGCCCATCGCCGCCGGCTTGATCGCCGGAATCTCGATTATGGGCGTGATCGTTGCGCTGCTGAACCCGGTGCTCTTCGAGTAAGCCGGGCAACGATCGGCGTCGCTTGCCTTACTCTTTCGCGAAACCGCGAATCTTCGCGACCATCGCAGCCAGGACTTCGGGCTTGTCTTTCAAGTCCGGGGCCCCTGACATCAGCGCGCTCTTGCCAACCGCGGCACCACCTTCGGTGATGATCTTGGCGAGATATTCGTCGTCGACGCTGTCTTGCCATGCCGTATCGGACAAATCCTTGGGCGTGACCGGGGAACTCTTTGCGAAGGGAGAATCGGCACGTCCTTCCGCGCCGTGACAAACCGCGCAGATCATGGCGAACTTGGCGTCAGCCGCGGCGATGGCCTCGGCAGAGTGAGTCGAAGCCGCTTCCAGCGCTTCTGCGGGTGGAGTATCCGGAGCCTCGTCCGAGGGAGGGGTGTCCGGAGTCTCGGCAGGAGGCGTCTCCGGGGTCTCGGCAGGGGTGTTGCCGCCGCCAGATCCACCTATGGCCGAAGTCGGATCTTCCTCTGAGCCGCATGCGGACAGAAGGATGACGAGCGGAAGCAAAGGCAGCCATGGGTAGACACGCATATTGCGCGCAGATTAAGCCATCAGGCCAGGATTTCCAGGACCGAACCGAGATCTTCGGATTCACAAGTCCTCACAAGCGTGTCCCGGCGAATTCTTCGGCATTGCTAGTATTTGCGACCTTTCCAAGGCCGCCCCCCTGCCTTAGAGAGACCGACCGGACATGAGCCGCCTCGCGAGAACCGTCCAAACTTCCATCGGCGCCAAAGGCCTTATGGCCGTCACTGGCATTGCCTTGATGGGATTCGTGCTAGCGCACATGATTGGCAACCTGCAGATTTTCTCGGAGCCCGAGAAGATCAACGCATACGCCCACTTCCTGCAGAGCCTCGGCCCGGGCCTGTGGATCATGCGCATTGGCTTGTTGGTGATCTTCGTCGCCCACGTTTGGGCAGCGGTCAAGGTCTCGCGGGCTAGCCGCGAAGCGCGGCCGATCGACTACGCCTTTAAGAAAAAGGACCTCGTCACCAGCTACGCTGCTCGCACGATGCTGATGAGTGGCGTAATCGTGGCGCTGTTCGTGGCCTACCACGTCATGCACTTCACGCTCGGCTGGATCGACTTCGCCGGCAGCTACGGGCAGATGACGACCATCCCGGGCGTCGATCATGAGGTACCCGATGTTTATGCGATGGTCATCGATGGATTCCGCCATCCGCTCACCGCGATCACCTATGTCTTGGCCAACTTGGTGCTGGCTCTGCACCTGTCGCACGGCGCGGCTTCGCTGCTGCAAACGCTCGGCTTCCGCAACCGTGAGAATGCCGCAACGGTCAAAAAGTTTGGCATCGGCTTCGGCGTGATCGTCGCGATCGGCAACTGCTCGATGCCGCTCGCCGTTCTGTTCGGCATGATCGGAGGCGCAAGCTAAGAGGACACGACGATGAAACTTGACTCCAAGATTCCTGACGGTCCGATCCAAGAGAAATGGACCAACCACCGCTTCAACATGAAGTTGGTGAACCCGGCCAACAAGCGGAAATTCCGCATCATCGTGGTCGGCTCCGGTTTGGCTGGCGCTTCGGCTGCCGCCACTTTGGGCGAGCTCGGCTACAACGTCGATTGCTTCTGCTTCCAAGATAGCCCGCGACGCGCGCACTCGATTGCTGCGCAAGGCGGAATCAACGCAGCCAAGAACTACCCGAACGACGGCGACTCGGTTTGGCGGCTGTTCTACGACACGGTCAAGGGTGGCGACTATCGTGCACGCGAAGCGAACGTGTACCGCTTGGCCGAGATCTCGAACAACATCATCGACCACTGCGTCGCGCAAGGCGTGCCCTTTGCGCGCGAGTACGGCGGCTTGCTCGACAATCGCTCTTTCGGTGGCGCGCAAGTTTCGCGCACCTTCTACGCGCGTGGCCAAACCGGTCAGCAGTTGCTGATTGGCGCTTACCAGGCGCTCGCGCGTCAGATCGCCAAGGGCACGGTGACCATGCACACTCGCACCGAGTTGCAGGACATCGTGACGGTCGACGGCCACGCGCGCGGCATCATCACGCGCAACCTCGTGACTGGCGAACTGAATCGCCACGCCGGCGACGCGGTCATGCTGTGCACCGGCGGTTATGGCAACGTCTTCTACCTGTCGACCAATGCGATGGGTTCCAACGTCACCGCGGCAGTCAAGGCTTGGAAGCGTGGCGCGGGCTTCGCCAACCCTTGCTTCACGCAGATCCACCCGACTTGCATCCCGGTCAGTTCGGAACATCAATCGAAGCTGACCCTGATGTCCGAGTCGCTGCGCAACGACGGTCGCGTCTGGGTACCGAAGAAGAAGGGCGATACGCGCAAGCCGCTCGACATCCCCGAAGACGAACGCGACTACTACCTCGAGCGTCGCTACCCCAGCTTCGGCAACCTGGTCCCGCGTGACGTCGCTTCGCGGGCGGCCAAAGAACGCTGCGATGCCGGCTATGGCGTCGGCAGAACCGGCTTGGCCGTTTACCTCGACTTCGCGGACTCGATCAAACGACTCGGCGAGGACACCGTGCGTGCGCGCTACGGCAATCTGTTCGACATGTACGCGAAGATCACCGCGGACAACCCTTACAAGGTTCCGATGATGATCTACCCCGCGGTGCACTACACCATGGGTGGACTTTGGGTCGACTACGAATTGCAGACCACGGTTCCCGGCTTGTTCGCCCTGGGCGAATGCAACTTTAGTGACCACGGCGCCAACCGCCTCGGTGCATCGGCATTGATGCAAGGTCTGGCCGACGGCTACTTCGTCGCGCCGTACACGGTGGGCAACTACCTCGCGCAGCATGGTTCGATGAATGCCGAAGGCAAAGTCACGACCGAGCACCCGGCCTTCGCGGAAGCCGAAAACGAGCTGCGTGCCCGCGTCGACCGCCTGATGAATATCGGCGGCAAGCAATCGGTCGAGAGCTTCCACAAGCGCCTCGGCAAGATCATGTGGGATGAATGCGGCATGGCCCGCAACAAAGAAGGCCTGACCCGCGCGCTGGAGCGGATCCCTGCGCTGCGCGAGGAGTTTTGGTCGGATCTACGCGTACCCGGCAGCGCCACCGGCTGCAACCCGGAACTCGACAAGGCCGGCCGCGTCGCCGACTTTTTGGAGTTTGGGGAACTGATGTGCCGCGACGCACTGACTCGCGAAGAATCTTGCGGCGGTCACTTCCGCGAAGAATCGCAAAGCGAAGAAGGCGAGGCGAAGCGCGATGACGAGAACTTCGCCTTCGCAAGCGTTTGGGAACACAAAGGCGAGGGCGTCGAGCCTGCGCTGCATAAAGAAGACCTGACTTTCGAGCACGTCGCGCTCACCACCCGGTCCTACAAGTAAGAGGGATACACGATGCAACTCTCCCTACATGTCTGGCGTCAATCTGGCCCGAACGATCCGGGCCGCATGGATCAGATCACCGCGACGGACATCTCGGGGGACATGTCCTTCCTCGAGATGCTCGACAAGGTCAACGAAGACTTGATCAACGAAGGCAAGGATCCGATCGCCTTCGACCACGATTGCCGCGAAGGCATTTGTGGCACCTGTTCGTTGATGATCAACGGCGTCGCGCACGGCCCTGATTCAGGCACGACCACCTGTCAGCTGCATATGCGCAGCTTCCGAGACGGCGATGCGATTTACATCGAGCCGTTCCGCTCGCGCGCTTTCCCAGTAATTCGCGACCTGATGGTCGACCGTTCGAGCTTCGATCGAGTGATCGAATCTGGCGGTTACATCTCGGTCAACACGGGCAATGCACAAGACGGCAACGCCTTGCCGATCAAGAAGGCCGACGCAGACGCAGCGATGGATGCTGCGGCCTGTATCGGTTGTGGCGCGTGTGTTGCGAGTTGCCCAAATGGTTCGGCGATGTTGTTTGTCGCAGCCAAGATCACGCACCTCGGCCAACTACCGCAGGGGCAGCCCGAGCGTTCGCTGCGCGCCAAGAACATGGTCGCTGCGATGGACGCCGAAGGCTTCGGCGCCTGCTCGAACCACTACGAGTGCGAAGCCGTCTGCCCGAAAGAGATCCCGGCCGATACGATCGCGCGCATGAACCGCGATCTGTTTAAGGCCTCGCTCTGCGAGTAAACGATTGGAGATCGAAGCCAAGCTGCAAGCGCCGAACCACTTGGCCTTGCACCAACTCCCCGCGGCGCTCGACGCGGAGGGCTTCTATGTCACGGATCCCGGCCTGGTCTACTCGACCGACCACTATCTCGACACCGAGGATCTGCACCTGCGTGCGGCGGGCTGGGCACTGCGGGTTCGTGACTTGGGCACGCGCAAGTTGGTCACGCTGAAAGCCCTGCGCCCACTCGAAAACGGCTTGGCCAAACGAGAAGAGATCGAAGAGCCCGCGCCGGAGAAGCTGCGCACCGATTGGCTGTTTCCTTGCCACACGCTCGGTGGGAAGCTGAAGGAATTGGTTGGTGGATATGAGTTGCGCCGCCTGTTCGTTGTCGAGCAAACGCGCAACATCTACACCGCGATTTGCCCGGACGGCCTGCAACTCGAAGTCAGCTCCGATGCCATCACTTGGCTTGGCGAAGGCGTCGAAGACAAGTCGTTTCAGGTCGAACTTGAGCTGAAGAAGGGCGAGGAAGATGAGCTGCGCGGTCTGTATTTGCGACTGATGGAATCGCTCGGTTGGGCGGCGGCACCTGAGTCGAAGTACGAACGCGGCTTGCGCGTCGTCGGCTTGCTGGCGAACTAGATCGCTAGCTGCGAGGCCCAAGTTCCGATCGCTGCAAGCAACAGAATCACACTGCAGATTTGGTAGGCCGCGATCAGCACGCCAAGCAGAATGTCGCCCAAGTGCAGGGGCTTTGGATCTGCAGCACGAGCGCGCAGCCGCAGCACCCAATACCGCGCCACGCCGATCTGCAGCACGACGTTCATGATCATCAATGCCACGACGAATGGAATTTTTTCCAACTCGTGCAGCCGATTCGAATTCATCAAATCGTGGAGCGCCAAACCCGCGCTGATCAGCAACAAGGTGATGCCAACCACGAGGTTGAGCGCAAGCGGGCGTCGGTTTTCGGTCATGCGAAGACGAGTCTTCGGAACGCTAGTCGATGCTCGCGCCGCGCAGGTACTGAATTAGCCTTGTTGCCTCGTCTTCGCTGAATCCTTCGGACCCACCGCTCAAGACTCCTTGGCCAGCGATTGGCCCTTCCACCGTGGGCGCGCTCAGAAGTTTTCCGTCCACGAAGATTCCAACCTGGCGGCCCGCCACTTTCTTCGTGAAAGCGCGATAGCCTTCAACATCGACGACTTTGTAGCCAATCGCAATACGACCATCGCGATCCTGTGTAGGGAAGGCCGCGTCGACTTCAAAGCTGATGCCGGAGCCAAAGCGCAGCTCTTTACCCTTGAGTTCTGCCGTCACCCATGGGTTGTCGTAACCTTCGTCGCCTGGAGACAATCGCACGGCTAGCTCCATCGTTGGCTTGCCGGTTGCCGCCGCAGCGCTGCCACGCACCGAGATCAACTCCCGTGCGTTGCCGCGTTGTGCGTCCAGCTTTCCGGCAAGATCCTCTGCCTCGGCTTTCGTCCAATCACCCGCCAGCAAGACTTGATCTGCGATCGAGCCGTGCAGCATCAGCACGATCGCCGGCTCGTCATCGATCATCACCGCAAGCGGCTTGCCCACATGCTGCATCGAGAAGTCGAGAAAATCATTGCCCGGCAGCAGCTTCAAGCTGACGCCAAAGCCTCGGTCGCCGGGCATCTCGACGACACCCACCGACTGCAAGGAGAAACTGTGCTCTGGACCTACCGCCAACTCGGCGCCGGCCCAGCGGATTACTTTCCCTCGGCGGGTACCTCCGCGCCCGAAGCCTGACCGACGCGCACTTTCATGACCGGCTCGCCACCGGCGCGCGCGCTCGAAACACCCATCTCGTCAAGCAGGCGCGGGGCCGGCCAAACATCGCGCATCAGCCACAGTACGTAGCGGATGTCGACCGAGATGTTGCGACTGCGCGCTTCGTTCCAGCCGAAGTCTCCGGCGACGTTTTCGAACACGCGGTCAAAGTTGAGTCCGACCAATCGACCCTTACCGTCGAGCACCGGCGAACCTGAGTTGCCGCCGGTCGTGTCGCCGTCCGCGAGGAAGCAAACCGGAATGCTCAGTGCGCTCGGGTCGCGCTTGACGGCCTCGAAGATCGCATCGGGCGCATCAAAGTCGCCTTCTCCGGTGTGCTTCGACAGCATGCCACTGACCGTGGTGTGCGGGGTGTGTAGCACGCCATCGCGCGGGCTGTAGCTCTTCACGGTTGCCGTCGAAACGCGCAGCGTCGAGTTGGCGTCCGAGTAGAAGCGCTGGCCGCGCCACATTTCTTGCGCTTCAATCCAGAGAGCGCCGACCTCTTGGCGCAAGCCGGCCTGGCGATCGCGGAATGCGCGTTGGTCGCGGAGTTCCGGCGCCAAGCTGCGCGCGAGCGCGGCCAAGTCGCCACCACCTTCTTCCATCCATGCGTCGAATGCTGGCAAACGATGGCCCTCTGGCAAGTCGCCCGCCATGCGGAACAGAATCTCGCGAATCGGATCCTCTTCGAGCATCAAGCCGGTGCCATCTGCTTCGTCGTCGTTCGCCATACGCATCGCCTGCGACAGAGTCGAAGCGCGGCGGAAGTTATCGAGCACAAAGTCCTTGGGCATGCGCTCGGCTTCGGCTTCGTCCAACTCAAACAAGCGCGCGAGCAGGTCGCCATACTTCGCTTGCAAGGCTGGATCGGCGTCAACCCATGCCTGGAAGGCCGCTTCTTCCTCTTCCTTCTTGGCGACGACGCCGTTGCGATCCAAACCAAAGATCATGCCACGCGCGTTCTTCTCGACGTTCGACAAGGATTTAATCGTCGACGCCAGACGCAAGGCCATCTCTTCACTTTGTGCTGCACGCTCTTCCAAGCCAGCGATCATCATGCTGTACAGCTCGAGACGCGCCGGGTAGTAGAACTCCTGACGAATCGCAACCGCGGTCGAACTGAGGTAGCGCTGCGTGCGACCCGGGTAGCCCATGATCATCACGAACTCGCCCTCGCCTGCACCCTCTTCACTGACCTCAAGGTAGCGCGAAGGCTGGAAGGGCACGTTGTCCTCGGAGTAGGTCGCTGGCTTTCCGTCCGGCGAAACATAAGCGCGGAAGAAACTGAAGTCGCCGGTGTGACGCGGCCACATCCAGTTGTCGGTCTCGCCGCCATACTCGCCGACCATGCGAGGCGGCGCGTAGACCAAACGCACATCGCGCAACACGGTGCGGTGAATACGTCGCCAGATGC
Organism: Planctomycetota bacterium; assembly: GCA_040264055.1. Lineage (GTDB taxonomy): Bacteria > Planctomycetota > UBA1135 > UBA1135 > UBA1135. Next base: position 15,002 of record JBDQJC010000006.1, on the reverse strand, counting down.
GTCCCTCAAAGTAAGGAACGACGATCGCTTCGGAAAACTCGCCCACACCCTCGCGCGCGAGCTGACCGCGCTTCGCTTGCACGGCGCGATACTGATCGGCTGGATCGTCCCCCGCGGCGGCGGCGGCAGCGTGAACCTCTTCGGTCACATCGTCATAGCCGACCACGAAACTGACGCGCATGCCCGATGACGGAATCTCGGCCTCAAAGCCTTCCGAAACGAAACCATCACGCAAGTAGTTCTGTTCGACGGTGCTGGCCGCGTTGATCGCGCCAAAACCACAGTGATGATTGGTGACGACCAAACCATCTTCCGAGACGAAGCTCGCCGAACATCCGTTCAGGTTGACGGCGGCAGACAGCAAGCCCGCTTCCCCGTTCCAAATCTCTTCGGCGCTCAGTTCCAGGCCGCGCTCTTTCAGCGCTGTCCAGTCCAAGCCTTTAAGTTGTTCCGGCAGCCACTGGCCCTCATCGGCGTGAACCGAAAGCGGGGCAACGGCCAAGGCCGCGGCAAGCACTGCCCCGACGGGCAGAAAAGTAGAAAGGATCGATCGATTGCTCATGCTTCGGATTCGGCTGGGACGCGCACGCACACGGCATCGGGCCGCGCGTCCGGGTCGAAGGCGTAGCCCAACAGGTGTTGGGCGACGAAAGAAATACTGTTGAAGGCTTCGGCCGCCTTCATCTCGTGGAACTTGTCCACCATCGGGAACTGCTCGCTCGAGCACGAGCGAATCAGTTCCTGCATCGCGGTATCGACAACGCCCGGTGCGGCGGCATAAGCGCGCAATCCGGAGTCAGCTTCTTCGAGCTGCACCGCTTCGGTGAGGCGGTCCAGGCCAGCTTTGCCAGCGCAGTAGGCCGCCCAACCGGCGTAGCCGCCCCATGCGGCGCCGCTCGAAATGTTGATCAAGCAAGCGTCTTGGGCCGAGCCCGACGCCGAGCTTCGCGCACGGTGCATGCGCACGAAAGCGCGCGTGCCTAGGAAGACGCCGATGAGATTGATCTCAAGGTGCTTGCGAAAAGCATCGAGCTCGAGTTCGCGGACCGGCGCGATCGGGTCGAGTACCCCTGCGTTGTTGATCCACAAGTCCACCTGGCCAAAGCGCTTGCTCGCGGCATCGGCGAATGCATGCACCGAGGCTTCGACGCGCACATCAACCGCCTGCGTCATGCAGCGATCCTCGGCGCCAGCCGGAATCGGGCATGCGCCGCGTGCACACAGCGCCAGGTTCATGCCACGCGCTGCGAACTCGGCAGCAAGCCCGGCGCCGATGCCGCGACTCGCACCCGTGATCACCGCGGTGCGGCCTTGGAGGTTGGGAAGTCCCATCGCCCTATTCTGACTTCGCGGCGCCGAGTCGGTCGAAGAGCTCTGCCCAGTCGAAAGGTTTGGCGAGGTAATAGCTGCAACCGGCCGCCAGACACTGTTCCCGATCGCCGGCGAAGGCGTGTGCCGTCAGCGCGATCACCGGATTTTCGTATCCAAGCTGACGCAGCACGCGCGCGACCTCGAACCCATCCCGCTTCGGCATCTGCATATCCAACAGCACCGCATCAAAAGCCCCGCCCGATTCGCGCACGGCTTCCAAGGCGAGTTCACCATCGTCTACCGCAGTGACTCCGTGGCCTTCAGCCTCGAGTCGATACACCATCAAGCGGCGTGAGTCTGGATTGTCCTCGGCCAAAAGCAAGCGCATCTGCCCGGACTCACGCTTGGGAACCAGCGCGGAAGAGCTCCCTTCGTCGAGAGGAAGGTCGAGTTCTTCGATCTCAAGCACGAAACTCGTTCCCGGCCCCTCGCGTTCTTGGATGCGCAGATCTCCGCCCAAGTGCCGCGCGAGCACCCGCGAGACCGCCAACCCCAAGCCCAGGCCGCCGTGCTGACGCACCAGCGAAGTATCCGCCTGGTGAAAGCTGTCAAAAACGCGCTCGCGCTCACTTTCCGGGATGCCAATCCCGGTGTCGGTCACGACGCACTGCAAGCGTTGTCGCTTGCCTTCGCCAACGGGCAGTGCGCGAATAACGACGTCGACCAGACCTTCGTCGGTGAACTTCAGGGCATTGTCCACCAGGTTCACCAGAATCTGCCGCACCCGCGTGGGATCGGTCACGAAGCTCGCAGAGATATCTCCTTCCGAATGCACCGTGAAGCGCAGACCGCGGCCGGCGGCCTTGGCTTGGAAGAGATCACCGATCTCTCTCAACAAGGAAACTAGCTGCGTCGGCTCGGGCTTGACCCGCAGTCGGCTTTGTTCATCACTCGACAAATCCAACAGCTGATTGATCAGCGACAACAAGTGCTGCCCGCTGCGCTCAATCACCTGCAAGTGGTCCTTCACGACCTCGCGCGGAGCGCCACCCTCGACCAAGCCACGCAGCAATTCGGTCACGCCCAAGACCCCAACCAGGGGGGTGCGCACTTCGTGGCTGACATTCGCGAGGAAGGCCGCTTTCGTCCGCGCAGCCTCTTCTGCGGCCAAGGAAGCTTGGCGCAAACTCGCTTCGACTCGGTCACGGGCGCGCTCGGCGGCGATCCGCGTGGCAAGCATCAGTGCGATGGTCTCGAAAATCTCGAGATCCTCCTCGCCATACGCGTTGTTTTCCGAGCTTTCCGAATCTAAAACTCCGAGCACCACGCCGTCGTACACGATCGGCGCAGCCATTTTGGAAGCGCCAAACTGACCGTCCGTCACATAGCGTGGATCCTTACGCACATCGCCGATGATGACTCCCTTTTCGGTGCTTGCGACCGAACCCACGATGCCTTCGTCAAAGGACAACTCGAAGCGATTCAGAATGACATGCTCGCGCGGCTTCTTCGGCCCGTGCGCCGCGCGCTGCACCAGGCAGCCGCGCTCTTCGTCCACCATATAAATCACACAGTCTTCGTAGCCAAGCTGCGCGATCGTGCGGCCGACGACATCCCAAAGCAAATCATCGACCGTGCGCGCCTCGAGCATGCCGCGCGCAAACTCATGAATCGTGCGCAGAACTCGCTCGTTTCGCGTGCGACCGACCGGGTCTCGTTTGTCCGGGGCGGCACCGTGCTTCGGCTCGGCGTCCATGCCGACAGTATGCCTGAATGCCCGCCTTGGCTTCGGCACTATCCGCCGTAACCGTAAGGGTCAGCTGGCGCGGACGACGCGTAGAGCCACCAGCCCACCGCGAGCGGTACAGCCGTCACCATCACCAGTGCCAGGGTGTCGACCCAAGCCGCGCGCGGCTTGCCGGGAATCGACGCCCAAGCTGCCTGTAGGAAGCCCGGTGCGGCGAGCAACAACAAAGGCCACGGCTCGACTTCATCACCGAAACCGTAGTGCTGAACCGCCATGACGCCGAACAAAGCGCAGAGTGGAACCGCCAGGTTGTGATGCCAGCGCCCGATCGGTCGCAGCCACGAGTACAGCATCAATGCGCCCGCCGCCGCCGCGGCGAAGCCGGCTGTTTGCGCTGAACGCGCCGAGCCGGAGGCCATGAACAGGCCCGCTGCAATGCCTGCCCAGGCGACCATGGCCGGCATATAGCGCACGGCGGACATGCGCGCGGCCGCGCTCACTGAGGCGCCCGCGCAAAACGCAGCGCTTAGACCAGCGATCATCGCCGTCGTAGAGCGAACCGAGCCTTCCCAGAAGCGCGGTACCAGCGGCTTGGTCATCGGCAAGCAATAAGCCGTGATCCCGGCCGCAATCAGCACAATCAGACTGGTGCGGCGCGTGCGGTCGTCGCCGGATGCCGAGGGCGGAAAGCTGATGGCCAACAGCCAGGCACCGACTCCGGCCCAAATCGGCCAATCGGTCGAGCTTTGCAGCGGCCAGGGCAGACCAAAGCTCGCCCAATAGCCAGCAAACACTCCGGCAATCCAGGCCGAAGGGCCCATGCGTCGCGCCAGCGAGCTTGTCGGGTCGGCGCGCCATGCAAGCGCCAGGGCCACCAACAATGCGGCAAGCCCCGGCGCGAACACCGACTGCAGGAATACGGTCAGGCCCATCGATGGCCTTGCTTAGCCTTCGTTCAGGATGGCTTCGACCGCAACCACGATGCTGACTTCCTTCCCCAAACCGTCGGGCATGTAGTCGACACCAAAGTCCATGCGGTTGACCTTCAACTCGGCCTCGAGGCCGACCCGAGTCTTACCCCACGGATCTTTACCCGCGCCAACAAGTTTGCCTTGCGCGGTGACTTCCTTCTCGACCCCGTGCATGTTCAGCATGCCGGTGATCAAGTAGCTGCCCTTTTCTTTGCCGGCTGCGATCTTGCTCGACTTGAAGGTGATCTCGGGGAACTCCTTCACCGAGAAGAAGTCGGCGCCGCGTAGGTGCTTATCGCGGCCTTCGCTGTTGGTGTCGATGCTCGCCGCATCGATTGTCAGCGAGATCGAACTGTTGGCCGGGTTCTCGGCGTCATAAACCACATCGCCCGCGATGGTGCGGAACTGTCCATAGGCGGTGCCGATGCCCAGGTGGTTGACGCGGAACAGGACAAAGGAATGGCCAGGGTCGACCTGGTAAGAAGCCAGCGCCTGCGGGGCGGCTGGAGCGGGGTTTTCAACCGTGGTCCAAGCCGAAGCGGCCAGACCAGCCAGCAGCAAAGCCGGCGCGAGGGTGAGGGTGGCGTTCATGAGAGTTGATTACGATCCGGGTTAGTTGTTGTGACGAATATTATCGTGCTTCCTCGGCGGCCAGCCACTCGGCAAGCTCGTAGTACATTTCTTCCCAGGACTCCGCGACGTAAATCACCGGCTGGTAGCTGGTTGGATCATAGGAAGTGGCAGCCATCTGGGGTAAATCAAAGGGCCGCAGTTCGGCGCGCACGGCGAAGCTGCCAAGTTCGCCGAAGCTCGAGAGCAAACCAGCGCCGAAGGCTTTGACCGAGCCGCCTTCGCGCAGAGCGCCGAACTCCATGGTCCACCAGTAGGCGCGTTCCAGCCTTGCGATACCCGCGTCATCGGCGACGCGTGCGGCGCGACCAAACGCGCGATTGAGTTCGACGATCATCGGGTGGGTGAAGCTCGCGGCGTGGCCGATCAGTTCGTGCACGACATCTGGCTCGGGGGTGTACAGCGGCACCGAATGGTGACGGATGTATTGCGTGGACAAGAAAGTGCCCTCGGCGAGGTAGGAAAGGAAGGTGCGCGCTTGGATCAACCCGGCGACCGGCAACATGCGAAAGCCGCAGACCTCCATCAGCCGTTGATTGACGAGTTCGAGCTGCGGGATGCGGGTGCGGTCGAGCCCCAGGCGCTTGTGCAAGATCAAGAACCCGCGCGGCGCCCAAGCTTGATGCAGCGGATCGAGCGCATCCCAAACCTGGGCCCAGACCGCGTGCTCGTCTTCGGTGTAGGGAACCGCGGGCACCGGGCCATCGACGTAATCCAGCGCAACCTGCGCGATCGTGTTGCGTCGCGCCCGGTATTCCGCGTCGCGGAAGCCGGGGTGGTCCTGGTCGAGCTGAACCAAGCGGTCGGCGCCGCCTGCGTGAGGGGATTCGGTCATGACAAAACACCGCGGGCCGACGAAAGCCGAACAACCGCCAAGTCTGACCTAGAATCCTACCCATGCAGGCACGCCTCGCCCACACGATGATCCGCGTTCGCGATCTCGACGCTTCGATCGCTTTCTACTCCGGCTTCTTGGGGCTCAAGGAAGTGCGCCGCTCGCACTTTGGCGAGGAATGCACGCTGGTTTTCTTGGCCGACGATGCCGAGAGCTATCACATCGAGCTGACCTGCAACCACGACGGCCGTGACTATGAGCTGGGCTCGCAATTTGGTCATCTGGCTTTTTACGTCGATGACCTCGATGCGGTGATCGCGAAGGTCGAAGCGAATGGATGGTGGTCGCGCGGCAATCGCCCTGAAGCCAAGTCGCGCTACATCTTCGTCAAAGATCCAGACGGCTACGAGATCGAGATTCTCCAGGCCAAGTGAGCGGGCTACCTAAGCTCGAAGCCGCCGGACTGTGCTTCGATCCGGCCCTGTACCTGGCGCCGATGGAAGGCGTGACCGATCGCTCTTTCCGTAGCCTGGTGCTCGAGCAGAACCCGGGCGCAGTCGGCGCGGCTTGCACCGAGTTCTTGCGCGTTTCGCAACTGCCGTTGCCGATCGAGCACATCCGCAAAGAGCTGGGGCCCTTGGTTCCAGGAGTCGCAGTCGGCGTGCAGTTGATGGGCAATGACCCGGCGATCGTCGCCGAGACGGCGCGGCGCGCGGTGGAAGTCGGCGCGGCCTTCGTCGATCTGAATTTTGGCTGCCCGGCGCCCAAGGTGTTTTCGCACTGCGCCGGTTCGGCGCTGCTGGGCCAGCCCGAACTGTTGGGCGAGCTCGTGCGCGCGACCGTGGATGCCGCCGGTGTGCCGGTGACGGCCAAGATTCGAGCCGGGATTGACCACGACCGCGAAGTCGAAGAGATCGCCCAGCGGGTCGAACAGGCGGGCGCGGTGCTGCTGACGGTGCACGGCCGATTGCGGATCGAGAGGTACACCCAGTCGACGGACTGGTCGCGGATCAAGCGCGCGGTCGGCGCGGTTTCGATCCCGGTCGTAGGCAACGGCTCGGCCGAATCCCCGGAATTGATCGAGCGCATGTTCGCCGAAACCGGTTGCGCCGGGGTCATGGTCGGCCGCGCGGCGATTGGCGACCCCTGGATCTTCGAGAAATGGCGGGCTTTTCGGCTGGGTTTGCCGGCGCCCCCCACCCCGGATGCCCTGGCCTGGTTGCGCGAGTATGAAAACCGCATGGTGGCCGGCGGGGCCCAACCCAAGCAGGCTTTGGGGCGCTTAAAACAGGCCGTCAAAGCCATGGACAAGTCGGGGACTTTGCCGGTGCCCGACTTGCGAAGCTTGTTGCGCACACAGGAATCTGCGGCGCTCTACGGGGCACTCGCAGCCCCCGCGGAATCATCTAAGTGACTTCCCTAAGGAAGCTTCGGGGCGTTTTCTTTGTGATCCCAGACTGGCAAAGACTCGTCACATGCGCCACCGCAGTGGGCATCGTTGCAGCAGAATCCCTCGGGGGTTTCGCAGCCGCCGCCGCAGCAAGTTCCGACGGGAAGTTCTTCCCCCGAGGCCGTCACGACCATCTTCGGAGCACCATCCGTGGAGGTGGTATCTGCCTCGGAAGTGCCACAAGAGGTCAGGGAGAGAAGGAAGATTGCCGAAAGGAGGATCGAGCGCATCAGATCTGGTCTTAAACCTAGCCTCGGGCTTTTCCAGGGTCGTCCTGGAAGCCAGACTGACAACATCTTAGCATTGTCGTAAATGAGCACCGCCGCGCGATTCGGTTTGGCCGCAACTCCCTGCCCACGGCAGCGTCGCAGCCTTCGCGATTCGTTTTCGCAAAGCGAAAACGGGGCTGATCCTGTATCCAGCCTGGCACAGGTCCGCGGCCCTCGTCCCGAGGTCTTCGACGGAACCTGGTCTTTCGATTCCACCCAAGAGTCCGCCAGCGCGGTTTTAAGCGACGGACAGGCCGCATTTGATGCCGCTGTCGCCATGCAAGAGGCCGCTTGGCCCCTGCGTCTGCGTTTTTCGATGGTTTCCGCCCCTCCAGGTGGTGCCGCAGGCCAAGACGACGCGATTCGCGACAAGGCATTGCGGGTTCTCCATAAGGCCGACAAGCGCCAGCGCTTCCACTTCGAGCTATCTGGGAAGTCGGAAGCCGAACTGGCCCTAAGCGGCGCCACCGCGCGCCTGCACTTCACGCTGATCGACGAATGGACGGAAGCCCGCGCGACTGCGGTGCGTTCGTACCGTCGTCTTGGCAAGCAGTCCGAAGTCGCCAAGGAACTGGGTGTCAGCCAGCAAGCGGTTTCGCAAATGCTGCTCGGCGCACGCTTCCGCGACCTGCAAGCCGGCGAAGAAGCCATGCGCGAATGGCTCGCTGGCCCGAAGCGCACCTCGCTTTGGCCGCTCCGCAACGTCGGCACGATGCCGGCGGGTGTTTAAGAGCGACTCACACCTAGATCTTGTCCAGATAGGCAAGGCCGAGGGCATGCAAGAACGACCCCAGCGTCCTGCCGGAGAGGCCCAACTTCTTGAAGTCCACGACCTCTTCCTTCATGCGAGCAATGAACTCTCGCATGTCGAGCCACCAATGATCACGTACCGGTCGGCATACTTGCCAGGGTGCCTTGGGAATCGCTCGAGTTCCCTCACCATGGCCATTCCTCCGTCATGTGATCCACGGATTGTTTCACTCGTTCGTCAACGATTCCGCGAAGAGATACGCTGAGCGAAAGCGGCTCGACGGCGCCTCGAATGCGAAACTCACGCGGCGCGTACTTCCAGACTTCGACTTCGGTGGTATCAACATCTGGGTCAATGCTTGCTCTGTTGGCGAACTCACTCGAGAATACCTTCCACACTTTCTGGTCGACTGCGATCACTTGATTGCGCGGATCGGTCAGCATTGAGTAGCGCGCAAGCGCACTCTGGCCCGCAAGAAGGCCGATAATCTTGCCTTCGCCCGGCGCAACGAAGTTGCGCGCCCTGACTGGATCGATGAGCCAAGGTTGCGCTCGTTTCCATGTCTCCTTGCATGCGGTTCGGAATCGCAAGATTCGCTCGCGACCGACCGAGTGGGCTTCGGCAAGTTCTGCCGACTCGAGTTCATCAAAGGCACGGCTCAAAGTCATGGCGGTGTACCCCAGAATCGGTGCCAGTTTGGCCGCGGTAAACTCGTGCGACTTGCTCTGCAAAAGCGCATGAATCAACACCGACTGCGTCGCTGGCCGGAACTTGCGCTGAGCCGATGAAGGGGCCCGAAAGTACTCCCGTAAGTCCATCCCGAGCTCGGGGAGAAACATCTGGTTGCCCGGGACAATGAACGACACACGCTGCTTGATGAGCCGCTTCCGGTTGTAGGACGTGACCTGGTCTCGTGCGTACACAACCGCATCGGACCACTTCATTTGGACCTGCTGCATGTGTTTGCGAATGACGGACGGCGGCTCTTGCTTGGGCGCCTGATCAAGCATCAAGAGGAGTTGCTTGCCCTGCAGATTCATCACTGCAAAGCGATACTTGGAAGTGAGGAAACCCGGGAGCTTCGTGTTTCCACGCCATGGGCTCGTGCGCACGGTAATTCCGAGCGTCTCTTGTATGTATTTCCCGATCCGATGCACCTGGGCTGACTCCCAACAGAAGCGCGTCTTTAACACGCTGTTAACGCGTCGAAAAGCAGCCTCACAATCGACTTGACCCCGCGCCCATCCTGTACGACAATGTAGCACAGCACCCAATGCGAGGAACTCATGGCGAAACGGCAAAACATCAGCGTGTCCTTCACTCCGCAGCAGGCCGAGTTTCTCGCCTCCTGCGTTTCCTCGGGCCGTTACCAGTCGACCAGCGAAGTGGTGCGCGAAGGTTTGCGACTGCTTCAGGACGAGCAAGCGCAACGCCAAGCCGAGATCGAACGCGCAAGGGGCCTGATTCAGGAAGGGTCGGATCAACTTGAACAAGGCGCGGCCATCGACGCCGCAGCATTCTTCGACGAATGGGATGAAGAACTCGACGCGCTTCAAGGCGCGCAACGCCAGAAGAAGTCATGACGCGGATCGTGCTATCCGAGGCGACTCGGAGCGACCGTCGTGCGATCACGGCTTACTCCGTCGAGCATTTCGGAGTCGAGCAAACGCGACAGCTTCGCGACAAGTTCGAGGCCGTACTCACCTTGCTTGCAGCCTCACCACAACTCGGTCGGACGAATCCAAGCCTAGACCCACCTGGGAAATCGTTTCGGTACTTCCCGATCATGAAGACCTTCGTTGTGGTCTACGAACCCACCGATAAAGGCATTCGAGTTGCGCGGATCTTGCATGGCACACGTCTTCTCGCTGGAGAGCTCGAGATCGAATCTGGATCCTGACCAAGGGCATCGATGATTCGACTCGACAAAGTCTTGATCCGTCGCACCACGTTTCGCAGCTGCCCTCGCTTGAGTTTGAACCGCACGAAACGCGTTTGCCACGCCGGCGCAGAAGTACTCCAGAATGCTCGTCACGTCAGCCTCTGCTCGGCCTTCGTAGTCGTTGTGAGATTTGCAGACGGCGAGCGCGTCGTAGTAAACGCCGAGATCGTGCGCGTCGTGCTCTTCGAGGCTGCAGATCCTCCAGAGGACAACTAGAACTTCTCCAGCATTTTTCGTGTGGAAAGCACCGTTGTTTCGTGCGGAGCAGGAAACTCGTCCATGCCGCCATACACGACAAATTTATGCGTCGCGCCAACGTCGGAACTGGCGAGGTGAAAGCCCTTGGTGACTTTGGGGGCCATCCCACTCTTCACCTCAATCGCCCACAACTCATTGCCCGGCAGCTTCAATAGCAGGTCAATCTCTGCGCCTGCTGCTGTTCGGTAGAAATAGGCTTCACTCCGATTCGGAAGGGCAGACAAGATATTCTCGATGACAAAGCCCTCCCAGCTTTTGCCAAGTACCGGGTTGGATAGGAGGCCGTCTAGATCTTCGATTCCCAGAAGTCTGTGAAGGATCCCGCTATCCCGTACATAGAGCCTCGGGGACTTCACGAGGCGTTTCTTCACATTGACGTGCCATGGTTCGAGCCTTCGAACCAGCAACAGGTCGACCAGGATGTCGATGTAGTGAGCCACCGTTTTGGCATTCACTTCTAGATTGACTGCCAGCTTGGAATTGTTCGTCAGCTCGCCTTGTAAATGAGCAAGCATGGTCCAAAGCCTGCGCAGTCGAGAAGCCGGTACGCGAAAGCCCATCTGCGGAACATCTCTTTCCAAATAGGTGCGAATGAAATCTTCCAACCAATCCATGGCCTCCTCATCAGAGGTCGCCAAGTAACTCTCCGGGAAGCCGCCTCGCAGCCAAAGTTTCTTGGCGTCCTCATCTGGATTCAGCTCGAGGAGGTTGAGGCCAGAAAGCTCAAGGTAGCTGATGCGGCCCGCCAGGCTTTCCGAGGATTGGCGAAGGAGGTCCATCGAGGCTGAACCTAATAAGAGAAACTGCCCGCCCTTGCGCCCTGCCTTACGATTCTTGTCGATCAGGCCGCGCAGCACTGGAAAGAGCTCGGGCGATCGCTGTATTTCGTCGATGATGACGAGCTTGTCGGCATGGAGGGACAGAAACGCCAGGGGGTCATTGAGCTTCGCCAGGTCCTCTGGGTTTTCGAGGTCCAGGTAGATGGACGGCCGGTTTTCTGCAATCGCCTGGGCCAGGGTCGTCTTGCCGACTTGGCGTGGGCCAAGCAGCGCTACTGCAGGGGTTCTTTGCAGCGTTTGATCCAGTTTCTGGGCGACCCGCCTTTCAATCATCCTTGTATATTGGGAGTCTATCTACTAATTTGCAAGGTATATCTTGCCCTGGGGACCTAGAACGGGATGCCGCCAGCACCTCGTTGTACTGCCTGCGCCATGCCTCAACGAGCACTTGCGCTTCCCACAGCGTTTCGAAGACTTCACCGTTCAGCAGCTCGTCGCGTAGCTTCCCATTGAAGCTCTCGTTGTAGCCGTTCTCCCACGGGCTTCCCGGTGCGATGAAGAGTGTCTTCACGCCGAGTCGACCGAGCCAATCACGCACGGTATGTGCGGTGAACTCCGCGCCATTGTCGGAGCGGATGTGTTCGGGTGCGGTGTGCCGGCGTTGGCTCGATGCTTCAACAGCCAGCCGGCCGCACGATGGGCTGCGTTTTCGCATGCTGTTTGCTCCTCTTCATCGAGCAAGGGAGCGGCTTCGACCAGCGCGTGCAGCGCCAAGCCAACGACGCCGAATTGATTGGCCGTGTTGCCGGTGCCCGGCGCAATCGTCCAGCCGCCATCCGGGTCTTGGTTTTCGATCAGCCAGCTCGTGCCCGCCGACAGTCCAGCTCGCAGATCAGAGGGCACTGGGGCGGCGCGGGCCTGTGAGCCCGGATCGGGGTTCGAATTGGATTGCCCCCAGCGCGCTGCCGCCAACGGCGCCGCCGGCTTCAACGGATCATTCGCAACCAAGCTCTTGAAGGCGCGCTCAAAATCGCGGTAGGCCTTGTTCAGTGCATCTTCGTCGGCCGCCCAAAGTAGGAAGGCCAACTCGTCGCCCGGCGTGTCGAGCACATAGAAGGAGCCGGAGCGACCATCCTCCATTTCCACCGGGAGGCGGAGGCCTTTGTACTTGCCGACCTTGCCGCTGCGATGCCGGCCGAAATCGCGCGCGGCGTTGGGCCGCCAACTCGTCAGGATCAGGTCGAGCGCGGCCGTTACGCCGGTCTGCAGCGGCTTCTTTTGTCTCCAGGGCAGTTCGGGCAGCTCGAAGACCTGCACTTCATAAGCCGGTCGGTCTTCAAAAGCCGCAATCCGATGTTCGCGTACGAAGGTCAGCGCGACTTCGCCTTCGCCGCCAGCCATCAATTCGCCACCGGAAGCACGGTAGGCCACCCAGGCTTCGTGCGTTTCGACCTCGGCGTCGGTCTTGATCGAATAGGCGGCCCAGGCCTTGCCATGGGCATAGACCTCGGGAGCCTCGGCTTGGAAAGACGAGAGCGGACAAAGAAGCGCGGCGCAAACAGACAGCATCAAACGGAGCCATACGGGCGAAATGCTAGAATACCGGGCGTTCCGGTCCCGGAATCCAGCATGCCAACGATTGAATCTACCCCTGAAATGGTTGCGGGCGTTTATGCCCGCATGCGTAAAAACCTCGAGGTCGTGCGCGGCCGTGTCGGCCGTCCGCTGACGCTTGCCGAGAAGATCATTCTCGGCCACCTCGACAACGCCACAGGCTCGGAAATCGAGGCCGGCGAGGCCTACCTGCTGCTGCGCCCCGACCGCGTGGCCCTGCAAGACGCCACGGCGCAAATGGCGCTGCTGCAGTTCATGATGGCGGGCAAGGATGAAACTTCTGTGCCCTCGACCGTGCATTGCGATCATCTGATTCGCGCGCACACCGGCTCAGACGCGGACTTGGCCGTCGCTAACGATGAAAACGCCGAGGTCTACGACTTCCTGGCTTCGGTCTCACAGCGCTACGGGCTGGGTTTTTGGAACCCGGGCTCGGGCATCATTCACCAGACGGTGCTGGAAAACTACGCCTTCCCGGGCGGTTTGATGGTCGGCACCGACTCGCACACCCCCAACGCGGGCGGCCTCGGCATGTGCGCCGTGGGCGTGGGTGGCGCTGATGCGGTCGACGTGATGGCGGGCTTCCCTTGGGAAGTGCTGCAGCCAAACGTGCTGGGCGTCAAGCTGACTGGAAAGCTCAGTGGCTGGGCTGCGCCGAAGGATGTGATCCTGAAGTTGCTCGGCATCTTGACCGTGAAGGGCGGGACCAACCGCATCATCGAATACTTCGGTGAAGGCACCGAGTCGCTGTCGTGTACCGGCAAGGCAACGATCTGCAACATGGGCGCCGAGCTGGGTGCGACTTGTTCGGTCTTCCCGTATGACTCGCGCATGGCGATTTACCTGCGCGCGACGAACCGCGCGGAACTCGCCGACTTGGCAGATCAGAACACCGATTTGGTAGTCGCCGACGCCGGTTCGGAAGCGCACTACGAGGAAGTCATCGAGATCAACCTGTCCGAGCTCGAGCCGCACTTGGTCGGCCCGCATACTCCGGACCTCGCACGGCCGATTTCCGAGATGAGCGAAGCCGTCGCCGCAGAAGGCTACGGCGACCAGCTGTCCTATGCGTTGATTGGTTCCTGTACCAACTCTTCCTATGAAGACATCTGCCGCACGGTCGATGTAGCCAACCAGGCCAAGGCACACGGCACGCCACTGGCTACGCCGTTGATGGTCAGCCCGGGCTCCGAGTTGATCTTCGAGACCATCAAGCGCGATGGTCAGATGGACGCGCTCGAAAGCGTCGGCGCGACCGTGCTCGCGAACGCTTGCGGCCCCTGCATTGGTCAGTGGCAACGCGATGACATCAAGATGGGCGACACCAACACCATCGTCACCAGCTTTAACCGTAACTTCCGCGGCCGCAACGATGCCAATGTCGAAACGCTGGGCTTTATGGGCTCGCCCGAGCTGGTCATGGCGCTCGCGATTAGCGGACGGCTGAGCTTCAACCCCTTAGAAGACGAGATCGACGGGCCGAATGGCAAGTGGAAGCTCGAGGCACCGAAGCCGGCGCCGGAAATCCCGGCAGATGGATTTGTGTTCTCGACCGCGGGCTACGAAGGCCCCACGGAAGCAGGCACCAAGATCGAAGTAGTGGTCGACCCGAACAGCGAGCGTTTGGAGTTGCTCACGCCTTTCAAGCCGCTGCCAACCGAGGCTTACAAAGCCATGCCGCTGCTGCTGAAGACGCAGGGCAAGACCACCACTGACCACATCAGCCCAGCGGGCAAGTGGCTGCGCTTCCGTGGTCACCTCGACAACATCTCGAACAATATGTTCATCGGCGCGATCAACGCTTTCGGTGGACCGGCTGGCACCACGCGTAACCCGCTGAACGGCGAGCGCGAACTTCCGGTTCCGGCAGTGGCTCGCGATTTGAAAGCCGCTGGCAAGAACTGGATCGTGGTCGGCGATGAGAACTACGGCGAGGGCTCAAGCCGCGAGCACGCGGCGATGTGCCCGCGTTTGCTGGGAGCGGGTGCGGTGATCGTGCGCAGCTTCGCGCGCATTCACGAGACCAACCTGAAGAAGCAGGGTGTGTTGGCCTTCACTTTCGTCAATACCGTTGACTACGAGTTGGTCCGGGAAGACGACACCATCACATTGGAAGGCTTGGACAACTTGGCGCCTGACAGCGAAGTCTTCGCCGTCGCCAACCACGCCGATGGCACGAGCGATCGTTTTCCGATTCAGCACACGCTGAACGAAGAACAGATCGTCTGGTGGAAAGCAGGTTCGGCCTTGAACTCGCTTCGCTCCGACGCGATGGCATAATCGCTGTATGACAGACGCTCCAGCGAGCTTCGAAATGAACGAGTTTGGCCAGCCGGTCGGACTCGTTGTTTCGTCTTGGCAAGCGCCGCCATTGCCTGGCGATGCGATGCTGACGGGTTCTGCTTGCCGCATCGAGCCGCTTTCGGCTACGAATCACACGGCCAG
>JBDQJC010000005.1:0-73019 GCA_040264055.1 Planctomycetota bacterium | reverse complement strand
TCACGTGAAGACGAACGCTCAAAAGGCGGGTCGTTCTCACAACGTGGCCGACGAGATGGCCACCCGAAGACCCCGCCGGAGGATGCTCCGACTGGGTTGCTCGTGGATTACCTGAAGCAACACAAAGTTCTTGTCTTCGAAGGACAGGATGACCTCGGTCAAAACGAGGCATTCGAGCACCTGGCCCGCCACATGGGTCAGCACTTCGATGTACTCGCTCCCTTCTACGAGAAGATGAAGCGAGCTGTCGCCACCGGGAAGACCTCCCGGATCGACATCGAGAACTACTCCGAACCAGAGCGCTCCGCAGCAGTGCAGCTCGGCACCCTGCTTTACCGGCACGGAATGCTGAAGGACTTCTACTACCATCGAAGTCCGAAGAGGCAATTGCGTGTCATCCCCAATAAGGATGGCGAGATCCAGCAGTTCCTCACCGGGGGCTGGCTCGAAATCTACGTGGTTTGGTTGCTCACGCGTCGCCTGCGCGCACGCATGAACACGTCCAAATACCAGGTCATGTTCAACGTCAAGGGCACTTTGCCCGATGAGCGTGAGTTTGAATCCGACTTGATGGCTTGCATTGACGGCCGTCTGTTGTGGCTCGAATGCAAGACCGGCCAATGGCAGGACTACAGCGCGCGATTCCGCGGGTTGGTCAAGACCTTTGGCACCGACCGCAAGGGTGCGGGCCTGGTTCTGATCAAGCCACCCGATGGAAGCACGCGGGCTCGGGCAACCGACATGCTCGACATGACCTTGCTCTCGCTTGCGCAAGTGGGCGAGTTCATGGATGACTTCCTCGGAGTGCCGCTCGATGAGCGCGTCAGCGACGACGAGCGTCCGGCACGCCCCACTCGGGGTGGTCGAGCGCGCGGCGGCCGCAGCCGTAGCGAGGAACGAAGCTCGACCGATGATCGCGATGACCGATCGAGCCGGGATCGCGGCCGAGATCGCGATCGAAGCGGCGGTCGTGATCCGGGCGATCGCACGGCTTCGCTTCCAGAGGGCATGATCGCGCCACGTCCGGATGATCAAGTCCCACTCGAGAACCCCGAGCCAGCGAAGAAGCTGGGCAAGGTCGATCTCGAGAGTGGTGGCACGCCAGCGACCGAGGAAGACATTCCGCGTCGTCGTCGTCGCCGTCGTGGTGGCCGCGGACGCGGTGGAAACGGTGGCGGCTCCTCGGAAGGCCGTTCCTCGGAAGATCGTCCGTCCGCACTGCGCGAAGAGCTACCTGTTGAGCCTCTTACGGAAGAACAGGAAGCGTCGCGCGCCGCGCAGACGGAGCGGGGCGAAGCGTCTAACCAGCGAGGATCCGAGACCAACGCCGAGGGCGAAGATCGTCCACGCCGTCGTCGCGGTTCGCGCGGTGGTCGTGGCAGAAAGCGCAAGCCAGAGGGCGAAGCGCGCGAGGAACAGTCCGGCGACGAGCCCGAATCCGAATTCGAATCGGAAACGGAAGTCGTCGAGCAAGCTGCCTCGCGTGACCAGTCCGAAGCGCGTGACGAGCCAGCATCCGAGGACTCGCCCGAGTCAGACGATCGCGAAACCCGTACGCGTAGCCGCAAGCGCAGCGCGAAGCCACGAAGCCGCCGCGAGGCGAGCTCGTCGGATACCGATGCCGGTGAACCAGAGGCTCCTGTTGCAGAAGCCGAAGAAGCCAAACCACGCCGCAAGGCATCCCGTGCTTCCAAGCCCAAGGAAGTCGAGGAAGAGCCGGCTGCTGCGAAGGATGCTCCGTTGATTCCAGACGGCATGGTTGTGAAGCGCGTGGATTCGCCGGCGGCTGCCAAGCCTTCGGTGCGCCGTAAGCCCGCGTTGCCGAAAGTGGAACGAGTCGAGCGTGAAGAGCGCAAAGGCTCGGTCATTGCTCCTGATCTGTCTGCCATGATGGCTGGCGGCGCGAAGTCGGCGGATGCGGCGCAAGACGCTGACGAGGCCGAAGAAGAGAACTAAGCGCGAGCTCACTTCCGGCAAACAAAAACGGCCGGCCTTCACTTAGAAGGCCGGCCGTTTGATTTGGTGGGAAGGGGCGGAATCGAACCGCCGACACATGGATTTTCAATCCATTGCTCTACCAACTGAGCTACCCCCCCGGGCGGCGAAAAGCATATCAGTTCGGCTCGCGTGCGGCCAGTTCTTCCGCGCTGGGTCCTTCCATCGGCAAGAAGGTGCCCGGGATCCGCCAGCGTTGCAGGACCTCAGGCAAGCGTGCGCGGGCAGTGCTCACATCCGATTGAATCGCGGTGCGCAGCGCATCGAGGTCGGCGAAACTGCGTTCGTCGCGCATATGCTCCAGGAGGAATACCTCAAGCACTTGCTGATAAAGGTCGCCCTCGAAGTCCAATAGATGGGCCTCGATCCGGACTTCTTCCGCACCACGAATACTTGGGCGGCGGCCAATGTTGACGACCGCAGGGTGCAACTGTTCCTGATGCAGCACCATGGCCAAGTAGACACCGTCAGGCGGGCGCAGCTCATGATGCGGCCGCAGGTTGGCGGTAGGGAAGCCGAGTTCACGTCCGAGCCGATCGCCGGGGATGACCGTGCCCAGCAGGCTGACGGGTCGGCCGAGCATGCGGCCAGCGGCTTCCAGGTCGCCAAGTTGCACAGCCTCGCGCACAAAAGTGCTGGAGACCGGCCGTTCCTGCAGGGCGACCGGTTCGACTTCCTCAATCGCGAAGCCGAGTTCAGCAGCGAGCGGTCGCAATGACTCGGGGTTGCCGCCCCGGTCTCGGCCAAACTTTGAGTCGAAGCCAAAGATCAACTCGTGCAGACCCAGGCCGTCGATCAGCACACGGCGGACGAATTGCTCGGCAGTCAGGCTGCGCAGTTCGTCGGTGAAATCGAGTACCAGCGTGGTTTCGATCCCGGCCCGTTCAAACAGCACAAGTCGATGCTCAAGGCTGGTCACCGTCGCCGGAGCGTGGCCCAGCAAGACGGCCTTCGGGTGTCGAGCAAAGGTGACCATGACGGGGCGGACCCCGAGTTCAGCGGCGCGCTCGACGACGCGGCGCAGGACCACAAAGTGGCCGAGGTGTACGCCATCAAAGACGCCGACGGTGGCGACGCAGCCCTGATCTTTCTCTCGATCGGGCAGCGCTTCGAGGCCATCAAGAATCCGCAAGGCTCTCTTGGTAGCTGCGCTTCATTTCCATCAAGCGCGGCTTCAACCGCGTCTTGTCACTGGGGCTGAAGCGGTCGATGAACAAGATGCCGTCCAGGTGATCAAACTCGTGCTGAAAGATGCGCGCTTCCCAATCGTCGAAATCCATTTGGAAGGTCTTGCCCTCTAGGTCTTCGGCTTCGATCGTGATCGATTGATGGCGCAGCACCGGAGCGTAGATGGCTGGAAAGGACAGACAGCCCTCTTCGCCGCTCACCCGTTCCTTGGCCTTGTTCACGACCCGGGGGTTGCAAAGCACGACTTCACGGTCTTTTGCTTCGGGTTTACCCTCTTCGTTGAAGACCAGCAGTTTGACGTTGACGCCCACCTGAGGGGCCGCCAAGCCAACTCCGCCAGTCGTGTACATCAATTCGAACATCTCGCGAGCAAGGGTCGCCAGCGCCTCGTCGAATTGCTCGATCGGGGCGTTCTTCGCGCGCAAGCGCGGATCAGGGAAGAGGACGATCTCCATGGAAGCTTTCCAGGATACAGGCTGTGTCGAGGCTTCTAGGATGGGGGAGATGGATCTAAAGAAGCACCTCGACCGCGCCGAGCAGGCACTCGATCGTGGCCAAGCCGATTTTGCGATCGAGCTCTGTGATCAGGTGCTCGATTTTGCCCCCGGCGATGCCAACGCGGCCGGCCTCTTGGCCCGCGCTCTAGTCAGCCTGAAGGCCAAAGGTGGTCTGCTCGGTCGGCTCGGTGCCGGGCCTAGCTCCTTGGGAGCGCGCCTCTCGCGCATGACCAAGAATCCGGATGCCGAAGCCCGTCAACTACGCCGCGCATTCATCAAGAACCCGGCCAACTTCGCGACTGCTGCGGCTTGGGCAGACGCGCTCGAGCGGGCCGGCTACGCGGGGGCTGCGCTTGAGGCATTTGGGGCTCTCGCCGAGGCGGATTCTGAGTGCGCCAAGCGGGCCAGTGCCCTCGCTGCGGCGCAAGGCGAGGTAGACCGCGCATTGGAATACCTCGAGCGCGCGCTGGTGGCCAATCCACGCGACACCGAAGCGGTCCGCATGCGCAAGAATCTCGCTGCCGAACAGGCCTTGTCTACCAAGGCTTACGACAAGGCGGGATCGGCTCAGGACGTCGCCTACGACCCCGAGGCCTTCCTCCGAGCGGCCCGCGGCGAGGAGCCTCCGGCGCCCGAATCCAAGCCGGATCCCGAGGCCTAGGCAAAGGGCTTGCCGGTCTGCGTAGGGCCGGTACAATATTCGACCCGTTTCACGGAAGACGAACGAAAAAGCAAGATGCCGAACACCCCGTCCGCCAAAGCCGAGATGAAGAAGGACCTCAAGCGCCGCGAGCGTAATCGCGGTCGCCGCTCGGCCATGCGCACCTGGATCAAGAAGACCCTGGTGTCCATCGAAGAGGCCAACGTGGATGAAGCCGAGAAGAACTTCGTCCTCGCGACCAAGCTGATCGACAAGAACGTCAAGTGGAATCAGCTGCACCAGAACACCGCCGCGCGCAAGAAGGCGTCGCTGGCGCGCGCGCTGAACAACTTGAAAGCAAGCGCTTAAGTCTTTCGGGCTTGTGAAACGAAAGCGACGGGACCAATCAGGTCCCGTCGCCTTTTTTATGGCAAGCGCGTCTGCTTGCTGAGTGTTTGGATCACCGTGCGCCGAGAACCTGCGCGTAGCGATAGTAGACCTCGAGGATCAGCGTGCAGATCGCGGTTGAGTAAACCCGGCCGCCGTCCTCGCCCCAGGGTCCGACGGGATCCCATGAACCCGTCAGGTTGTCCTTGCCTTGGTGTTGGTTTGGAAGCACAGCGCGTTCAATCGCCTTCTTCCAAGACTTCCAGTGACTGCCACCCCATTGGTTCATGGCAAAGGTCGCGTAGTACCAGTAGTACATATCGCAGGTGCCCCCTTCTTCATCCCAGACCGGTGGGCAAGCTGCAATCAGGTCGGCTTGCTTCTTGAGCAGCTCATAGTTCTCGTGGTCTGACCAGCGACGCACCTCGGTCGTATCGGTCAAGAACTCTTGGCAAAGCAGAGCGACCGCAGTCAGTGCTTCCGAGTGTTCCGGTGGGAAACGCTCCAAGTAGATCTTTACGCGCGATGGACGCCCACCCGGGCCGCCGCCGTCGCCCATGGCATAGCCGGTACGGCCGGTGCTCTTGTCGGTCATCGTGTCGAAGAACTCGAGCGCGCCGCGGAAGGTGTCGTTTGGAATCTTGGCGCCGGCTTCGTCTGCCGTCTTCAGTGCGAACACCATCCATCCAGTGATCGAGGTGTCGTTATCGCCATTGGGCTCAAGCGTGTAGCGCCAGGCGTTGTAAGGGTTTTGCGCATTCAGAATGAGCGAAGCGCTCTTTTGCAACTGACGCGCACGCACCGGTGAACGCACCATGTACTGAGCTTCGCCGACCGCCATCGTGGCAATCGCGTGGTTGTACAGCGTGGCGTTGCCGACTTCCTCGCCATAGAGGCCACTCGACTTGTCTTGCACCGAGGTCAGCCAGTTGATGCCGTCCGAGACCTGCTTGCGGTACTCGCCACTTTGCGTGGTATGGTTGTTCCCTAAGAAGGCAAGTAGCGCCAAGCCAGTCAGGCCAACATCGTGACTCGGTGAACCAGCGCCCGTGCTGGCGGCTTTCTCGGGGTAACGGTCGTAGTTCATGAACTCGTCGGCATCCCAATAGCCTTCGGGGCTTTGATGGTCGCGCAGCCAAGCCAGGCCGGCCTGCACTGCGGCTTCGGTCTTGCTGCCACCGCCGCCTGCTGGGCCGCCGCGTTGCCCAAATTTTCCAGCCGGCGGTCCGCCAATGCCGAGCGTCGTCGTTCCCGTGACGAAGGATTCGGTGTAGGCGTTCGGATCCAGAGCATCGACATCGCCGGTGATTTCGACGTTCTCTTGCGAACTCGTCACTTCCGTCGGAACCAAAGTGGGCTCGACATCCTCCGGCTTCACGATCTCTGGAGGTTTCGGTGGATCCGGAGGATCGACAAGATCCGGCGGAGGTGGAGCCGGCAGCATGGTCAAGACCGGTGCCGTGTCTTCCTCGGTTTGGAAGAGCATGAGGCCGGTGATGATCAGCGCAATGCCCGCGTGCAAGACCATCGATGCGATCAAGTAGGGGGCGCGGCGCAGCTGCTCGGCGAGGACTTCGTTGAAGTCGTGCGAGGGATGTTCCATACAAGCCCAACGAGCGCGTCTC
Source organism: Planctomycetota bacterium (assembly GCA_040264055.1). Lineage (GTDB taxonomy): Bacteria > Planctomycetota > UBA1135 > UBA1135 > UBA1135. Next base: position 66,687 of record JBDQJC010000005.1, on the reverse strand, counting down.
GGAGTCGGTGCGATAAGCCGCACGGACTTCTTGTTTAAGTTTTGCAAATGCAATCGAACCGCTTTCTGAGTGAACGCGTTCGCGCGTGAATCGTGCCGCGAGGCGTGCGGTTCAAAAAAGAAGAGGCCGGCACCGAAGTGCCGGCCTCTTGCCGTGAAGGCGAGGAGCTCTAGCGAGCGCCGAGCACTTGGGCGTAGCGGTAGTACACCTCGAGGATCAGAGCACAGATTGCGGTCGAGTAAACGCGGCCGCCGTCTTCACCCCAAGGTCCGGCTGGATCCCAGGAGCCTTTGAAGTTGCCCTTTTCTTGACGCTGGTTTGGCAGCAGAGCTTTCTCGATGGCCTTCTTCCAGGCCTTCCACTCGTTGCCGCCCCACTGGTTCATGGCGAAGGTGCCGTAGTACCAGTAGTACATGTCACAGGTGCCGCCTTCTTCGTCCCAAACCGGGAGCTTGTTGGCGAGCAGCTTGGCCTGCTTATCGAGGATCTCGAAGTCTTCGTGATCCTTCCAGCGCTTGACCTGATCGGTATCGGTCATGAAGATCCGACACAACAGCGACACGGCGGTCAGGGCTTCGGACTCTTCTGGTGGGAAGCGCTCGATGTAAGCCTTGATACGCGAAGGACGACCACCGGGGCCACCACCGTCACCGAAGGCATAGCCGGTGCGGCCGGTGCCCTTATCGGTCATGGTGTCAAACCATTCCTTGGCACCGCGGTAGACCTCTTTGCCGACCGGGAAGCCACCGTCGTCGGCCGTCTTCAATGCGAAGACCATCCAGCCAGTGATCGACGAGTCATTGTCGCCGTCTGGCTCGAGCGAGTAACGCCAGGCGTTGTAAGGGTTTTGCGAGTTGAGGATCAACGAAGCGCCCTTATTCATGTTGCGCTTCAGCAACGGCGACTTCGAGAAGTAGTACGCCTCGCCCATCGCCATCGATGCGATCGAGTGGTTATAGAGCGTGGCGTTGCCGACTTCTTCGCCGTAGAGGCCGGTCGACATGTCCTGCACCGACTTCAGCCAGTTGATGCCATCCGAAACCTGCTTGCGGAAATCACCCTTGTTGGTGGTGTGACCGTTGCCCAAGAAGGCGAGCAGGGCGAGGCCGGTGACGCCGACATCACAAGAAGCACTACCCGCGCCGTCAGAAGGCGGCTCATCGGGGTACTTATCCTGGTACATGAACTCGTCACAGTCCCAGAAGCCGTCCGGGCTTTGGTGATCGCGTAGCCATTTCAGAGCGTCGAGAACAGCAGCTTCGGTGGGCGAACCGCCCTTGCCGCCACCGCGACCGCCACGACCGCCGTACTTACCACCAGCGCCGCCACCTAGACCAACTGCGTTGTTCCAAGCATCGGCATCGAAGGCTGCGTCCGAAGCGAAGTCAGGGTCGCCAGTCTCTTCGAGGGATTCCTGCTCGACGGTTTCCTCGAGCTCAGATTCCTGAATGACAGGCTCTTCGACGACTTCCTCCACCACCTCTTCTGGCGGCGGCTCCTCTTCTTCCTCGATTTCTGGCGGCGGTTGGACCGGCTCCATGACGAGAACAGGGGTCGTCGATTCTTCGCTGGTGAGCAACATAATGCCCGTCACGATCAAGAAGATGATGCCGTGCAGCACCATCGACGCAATCAGATAGGGGGCCTTTTGAAGCTGCTCAGCGAGAACCTCGTTGAAAGAGGTCTCTTCGTCCCAGCGACGATGGGAGTCGATTTCGAATGGTTCGTGTTCGGACATGGCTTCAGCCATTGAACGCACCGGAGCCCGGGGCGGTTCAATCGGGGGGCAAAGATTCTACAACTCTTCCGGAGCCTCGGGACGCAGGTTGTACACGTCGTCGAGGACATCAGAGAGATCGGGGATCGTCCAGACATAGCAACGGGCGCGTTGCCGGTTGAGTGCTTTGTCGAGCGCGATCAAGCGCTTCTCTTCGAGCAGCTGCGCCTCGATCCTGCTATGCGCTTCGCCGATCGTAAGTTGTTTCTCTTCCTGCACTTGCTGCACCTGGACGGCAACCAAGTAGCCGGATTTCGTGACGATTGGCGAGATTTCGCCACGCTTGGCGGTGGCCAGGAACTCGCGAAACGAGGAAACCTGCCCTTCGGTGGTCGGATCCACCAGGCCAGTCAGGTTTTGGCGACTTTTGGCAAAGATCGAGTGGGTTTCGCAGGCACGGGCGAAAGCCAAAGCATCGGTGGCCGAGGCAGCGCGGGCATCTTCGATGATCTTGCGCGCTGCGGCTTCGTTATCGCCAGCGCGGATCATCAAAATGCGAACATTGACCAGGCGCGGGAACAGGAATTGACCGTTCTCTTTCTCGTAGAAGGCCTTGACCTCGGCCGGGGTCACCGTGATGAAGCTGCGGAAGCTCGATCCGCCCAGCTCGGGCGCCAGCCCCAGCTCGGCTTGCTGGAAGTAAGTCGCGACAATCGTCTGGCGAATCGTGCGGCGTTCTACGGCAATATTGCGGCCTTCCCCGGCCAAATGTCGCTCATAGGCAGCCAGGGAGCCAAAATTGCGAATCTTGCGCTCGATCTCGTCAGTCACGATCTGGTCGACGATTCCCTCGTCGAGACCAGCCTGACGGAAGCCCTCGGCGAACAGCATGTCGGTGATCATGTTGCGTGCGATGACTCGGGCGAGGCCGGGCGTGGATGGCTCGATGCCTCGATCGTTGGCGAACCGCACAACCTCAATGTCGATCTCGCGACGGGTCAGCGTCTGATCGTTCACAATCGCGATCAGTTGATCGATCGCAAGAAACTGCCCCGAAGCAGATTCGGGTTCTTGGGCGGCGGGGGCGGAGGCCAGCGGCAGGGCCGCAGCGAGGGCAAGCAGAGTCGGCGCGAAAAGCATCGGTTGGATGCGCGTGCCGGGGTGGAGTGCCCTAGCGAACGCGAGCCGCAGATTGTCCCTGTTTGTTCGGCAGACGGCAAGCGACAGCCGACTCATACAGATAATCAAGGGTCTCGGTCGGAGTGGCTTCGGGGTTGGGAAGCACCCAATGGGCCCTCCGAGGGGTGATGACCCGCAAATCGACCTTCAAGGACTTCAGCGATTTCTCAAGCAAACTCGCGTCGCGCAGCTTCAGTAACAGGTGACCCTCGACACGCTGCACGCCGGCGAGGCCCATCGCTCCGAGTCGATACTTCAGATAGAAGAGCTGGGCGAGTCGGCGCACGCCCTCATCGGGAGGCCCAAAGCGATCTTGGACTCCGGTGAGAGCCTTCTCGAGTTGCTTGGGAGTGCGAACGCGGTCGAACTCGCGCAGCACGGCGAGTCGGGCTTCTTCATCGGGAACATATTCAGCGGAAAGCGCGGCCGGCACACCGAGGGAAATATCGGCAACCGCTTCGACTCCGTCTTCCTGTGCGGCGCGGACTTCGCCCTCTCGCTTCAAGCGTGTCACGGCATGGTGCAGTAAGCGCCGGTAAGTCTCGTACCCGACCGCATGAATGTGTCCGGACTGTTCGGCACCCAACAGGTTTCCCGCGCCGCGAATCTCGAGGTCGCGCATCGCGATCTGGAATCCTGCGCCGAGGTAGCGCAGTTCCTCAACTGCTTTTAGTCGCCGCCGCGCATCGTTTGGCAAGGGCTGACCGCGCGGAATCAACAGCGTGCAATAGCCGCGCCGATCGGCTCGCCCCACGCGCCCGCGAAGCTGGTGTAAGTCGGCCAAGCCATAGCGATGAGCATCATCGATGAAGATGGTGTTGGCATTGGGAATGTCGAGGCCCGATTCGATGATCGTCGTCGAAACCAAGATGTCGATGTCGCCACGCACAAAACCGAGCATGGCCTTTTCCAGCTCGCGCGGTTCCATTTGACCGTGTCCGATCGCAATCTTGGCTTGCGGCACCATGGTCTGCAGTTTGGCTTTGACCGACTCCAAGGTCTTGATGCGATTGTGTACGAAGAAGGCCTGGCCTCCGCGCGCGAGTTCGCGTTGCAACAACTCGGCCACGAAGTCGCGTTCATCGGCGTAGCGCAGCTCGGTGTGGACCTCTTGGCGCCCCGCCGGTGCGGTCGACAGGGTCGTGATGTCGCGCAAGCCAGCCATGGCCATGTGCAGGGTGCGCGGTACCGGGGTGGCCGAAAGAGAAAGCACATCAACCAGCGCACGCTTCTTCTTCAACTCTTCCTTGTGACGCACACCGAAGCGCTGTTCTTCGTCGATAATGACCAGGCCAAGCTCGCCAAACTGCACATCGCGAGAGAGCAAGCGATGGGTGCCGACGACTAGGTCGACGCTGCCGTCGGCCAGCCCTTCGATGATCGCGCGTTTGTCGGCTGGGCGCGTCAAGCGCGACAGTTGTTCGACGCGGATGGGCCAGTCGGCGAAGCGTTGGCGCAGCGAACGCGCGTGTTGTTCGCAAAGCACGGTGGTCGGGACCAAGATCGCAACTTGCGTGCCCGCTTCGATCGCGCGGAAGGCGGAGCGTGCCGCGAGCTCGGTCTTTCCATAGCCGACGTCGCCGCAGAGCAAACGGTCCATGGCCCGCGGAATCGACAGATCGGCGTGGATTTCGCGCGTTCCTTGCGCCTGGTCGGGCGTGTCCTCCCAAGGGAAGGCGGCTTCAAACGCGCGTTGCGCTTCGGCAGGCTCAGGCATGGCACGCCCGGGCATCGCGGCGCGTTTGGCCTGCACTTCGAGCATCTCGGCGGCAAGGTCCTCGACTGCTTCTGCGACCTTCAAGCGGCGTCGCTCGAAGGAGCCGGAGCCCATCTTGTCGAGCTTGGGAGCATCTCCGCCAGCGCCGATGTATCGCTCGACGAGATCGACACGCGAGACCGGAACCCGCAAACTGGCTTCGCCTTCGAACTCGAGCAGGAGCAGGTCTTGGCCGCCTTCTTTCTGCGCGGACTCAATGCCGCGAAACTCGGCGAGGCCATGCACCGCGTGTACCACCAAGTCGCCGGGCCGCAGGCTCACGATATTCTCGACGGCCTCGCTCGCGTGATCGCGGGTGTGGCGTGCACGCGGGCGGTGCGAACCATGGCCCGGAACAAACTCGCGGTGATGCAAGACCGTCAAGCGTGCTTCCGGGATGCGAAAGCCGCGATCCAGGCCGCCCTTTTGCAACTGCAAAGCGTCGGCGGCATGGCCGGCATCGCCCAAGATCTGACGCAGTCGATCCGCTTCGGCGTCGGTCGCGCACATGACCACCGCGTTTTCGCCATCATTGGCGCGTTCGGCCAACAAGCCCGCGCCGGCGACGACCCCTTGGCAGTACTCCTCGACGGAAAGGGTGGTCAAAGAACCATCGCGACCCGGCAAGGCGGCGAGTTGCAGTTGCGGCCGCGCGCGCAAATGCCCATCGACGCGATTCAGCGCGTTGACAGCTTCCGGACCAAGGAAGCGCAGGCGTTCACGCGCTTCGTCAATGCTGCTCGGTTCCCAAAGCACGACGCGCATCTTGGCGGGGAATCGTTCCAGGGGCAGCGTGTCATCGGCTCCGCCAACCGGGGCAAGGTCGTGCGCGAGGGGCACACGCACGGTGCGCAAGATGTGGCGCGTGCGTTGACTGCCCAAATCAAAGACCCGGATGCTCTCGAGCTCATCGTCAAAGAACTCAAGCCGCAAGGGTTCGCCCATCGCAGGCGCGAACAGATCCAAAATGTCGCCGCGTCGTGCGAACTCGCCGCTTTCTTGGATCGCGGGCACGCGTTCGAATCCGTTGGCGACTAACTGGGCCATCAGCGCGTCCGGGTCGAGCTGCATGCCTTGTTCCAAGTAGACCTCGGCTTGGGCGTCGGCAGCGGCGGGCACCGGTTGGATCAGCGCATGCAAAGGGGCGATCAAAGTGCCCGTGAAGCCTTTGCGGGTTGCCAGATCCAAGGCGTGAAAGCGTTCGCGCAAGACTTCTGGTTCGGCGCCAAGCCGGGATTCCCGCGCGGGCAACATGGCCGCGCCACAGCCGAAAGCAGCCAAGTCATCGAGAGCGAGCTCGGCCGATGGACCGTCGGCGACCAAGATCAGCTGCGGCACCTTGGCGTCGGCGGCAAAAGCTGCGCTCAGGCAGGCCTTGGCGGAGCCCCAAAGCCCACCCCAATGCAAGTGCGTCTTGCCTGCGGCCTTCCATGCCTTAGCGAGATCCTTGTAGGAAGGGGTCGCCTGCAGACGTTGGACCGGGCTTGCGTCGGCCGGGAGCTTGCGGGGTCGCGGGCTCATCCGTTCAGCGCCGTTGGATCGAGTTGGCGCAGTGTTTCGGTGGCCGCGCGCCGCTCGGCCTCGCGTTTGGTCGAGCCCCAGCAGCCGGGGTAACGCTGACCACCGAGCGAAACCTCGACGCGAAAGGAACGGGTCAGCGGGTGATCAAACTCGTCGGTCACGTGATAGCGGGGGAGCCCCAGTTCTTGGGACTGCGCGTAGTTCTGTAGGGCGTGCTTCGGGCTGGTGGGTGGCTTGGCCTCGACGCCGGCCAGTTCGGGAGCAAACCAGATCGATACACACCTCTGGCATTGTGCAAAGGACTGATCCGGCTCGCAGTCCACCCAAATCGCGCCCAGAATGGCTTCGAGTGCATTGCCGCGCAGTGAGCGTGGAAAGGAGCTTCGATTCTCGAGGCTGCCGCCGGTACGCAGATCGTCTTCGACGCCCAGGCGGGCAGCGACATCTTCGACCGTCGCGCGCGCGACCAGCCGGGCTTTGCGCTCAGTCAACACGCCTTCGCGTTCTCCGGGAAAGCGCGCAAATAGGTTCTCCGACACGACGAGGTTAAGGACCGCGTCGCCTAGGAATTCGAGGCGCTCGTTGTGCGCCTCTTGCGTGGAGGCGTGAGTCAGGGCTTCGCGTAGCAATGCAGGATTGCGGAAAACGTAGCCCAGGCGCGACTCCAGCGGAGTTGCCGCCGAGGTCATGGCCCGGATTCTAGGCCGGAATCGCGCCGATCCGAGCGCTTCTGTGAAGCTCTTTGCCGGACCGGCCGGAGGAGCGCACAATAGACCGCTTCCCGGGTTCCCCCCACCGTTCGTCATGATCCTCGAAGGCAAGAAAGGCATCATTTTTGGTGTCGCAAACAAGATGAGCTTGGCTTGGTACATCGCCAAGGCAGCTCGCGCACAAGGCGCTGAGTTCGTTCTCTGTGTCGCCAACGAGCGATTCCGTGAGAGGGTCGCGCCTTTGGCGGCGGAACTCGGCGTGGGCGAACCATTGATCTGCGACGTCACCAGCGACGAGTCGATTCAGTCGACCTTTCGGGTGATTTCCGAGCGCATGCCCGAAATTGATTTTGTGGTGCACGCGATCGCCTTCGCTCAGAAGGAGGACCTGCAGGGCCGTTTCGTCGAGACCTCGCGATTGGGTTACCACACGGCGCAGGATATTTCGGCCTACTCGCTTGCGGCGATTTCGCGTTTTGCCGAGCCCATGATGAAGCAGGGTGGCTCAATTCTGACCCTGAGCTACATCGGCGCGGTGCGTGCGGTCCCGAGTTACAACGTCATGGGGGTCGCCAAAGCGGCGCTCGAGGCATCGGTGCGCTACTTGGCCGTCGACCTGGGCCCCTCGGGGATTCGCGTCAATGCGATTAGCGCTGGACCGATTAAGACGCTGTCGTCCTCGGCCGTGCGCGGCTTGAAAGAGAAGTTGGACCAGCAGCAAGAAGCCACCCCGTTGCGACGCAACGTCACCGGGGAAGATGTCGGTGGCTCAGCGGCCTTCTTGTTAAGCGATCTGGCTTCGGGCATCACCGGTGATGTGATGTATGTCGATTGTGGCTATCACATCTTGGGTGTGATTGGCCCTCACTAATCGATCATGCACACTCTGATTAGCGTCGCGGGCGATGACCCCGGCGACGGTGTGCGCGCGGGGCTGCAAGCAGACGCCGAAATGGCGCGAGGCTTAGGCGTGCACTTCCTCGGTGTGGTTGCCGTGGATACGGAACAGGATGAACACGGCTTGCGTGCGGTGCGCGCGAGGGCTGCCGAAGAAGTCGAAGAGAGCTTGCAGCGCGCCTTAGTCGAGTCCGTATTCCAAGGCGAAGTCAGCGTGAAGACCGGCGCGCTTGGCAATGCGGCGATTGTCGCGACGGTCGCGCGCGTGATGCGCGAGTGGCCAGAGGTTTCACTCATTGTCGACCCGGTGCATCAAGCTTCGCGCAAGCATGCGGAGGCACCAGCGCTCCTCGATGCAGAGGGCTGGCAGGTGATGTGCACAGAGCTCTTCCCTCTGGCATATTTGGTCACGCCGAACGCCGAGGAGTACGGCGATGGACTTGCCTATCAGAGCGCGCGCGCGGTGCTCGTGACCGGGGGCGACCAAGGCCAAGGTAAAGAAGTTGTCGACACCCTGTACGAGGATGGTGAGCAGCGTGAGTTCATTGCGACACGCTTGCCTGGCGGAGAAGCGCTGCACGGCACCGGCTGTCGCCTGTCCACGGCGATCGCATGCAGCCTTCCCGAGCGAGTCGGGCTGGTTCCTGCGATTGAACGCGGCCGCGCGGCTTTGCGCGCCTGGATGCAATCGAAGCTGGCTTAGTAACTCGGCAGAATGCCGCGTTCGCGCGCGATCTTTTCGACGTAGCGGTCGGTCATGCCGGCCACGAAATCGCAAACAGCACGTTCACGCGTGTCGGCGGTTTCGAAAAAGTCGTTCGGGACAAGTTCATTGTGCTCGAACAAATGATTGCACAGATGTTCCAAGAGGTCGGTGGACCGGCGCACATGCCAGTTCACTTCCTCGCGGAAGTACATGTGCTCATACAGGTATTTGTGCAGGTCTGCGACCATGGTCCGAAACTCGAGGCTGTGGCCAATCAAGCGCGTCTCGGCAGATTGAGCCTCGTGCCGGGACTGGGGCTGCGCCTGTGCGAGGCGACGGCTCGATTCGGTGCGCACATCGGCGATCGTCATGCCAAGCATTTCGTTCACGACGCGTTTCCAGAACAAACGATCGGGCTCGATGTCGGGGTGGCGTTGGCGCGTCGCCGCGGTTGCCTGGGCCCAGATCTCGAGATCCTTTTCCATTTGATCCGGATCCAGAATGCCTTCACGCAGGCCGTCGTCGACATCGTGATAGTGATAGGCGGTGCTATCCGCCAAGTCGACAAGTTGAGCCTCGAGCAACGGGAAGCGCAATCGCTTGCCGCTGTCCGGGTCGATGACCTCTTGGTGCTTCTTCAAACACTCTTTCACTTCCAAGGTCAGATTCAGGCCACGGTATTCCGGGCTGCGGCGTTCCAAGACATCGACGACGCGCAAGGACTGCCGGTTGTGGTCAAAGCCACCAAACTTGGCCATGCACTTATCGAGCGTTTCTTCTCCCGAGTGTCCATACGGCGGATGCCCCAAATCATGACTCAAGGCGATCGCTTCGCAGAGCGATTCGTTCAGTTGCAAAGCGCTGGCGAGCGAGCGCGAAACTTGCAAGACCTCGAGCGAGTGCGTCATGCGAGTGCGCTGATTGTCGCCGACGTGATTGACGAAGACCTGCGTCTTGTACATCAGGCGACGAAACGCCGAGCAATGGATAATCCGGTCGCGGTCGCGCTCGAAGCGGGTGCGCCAATCGTCCGGAAGCTCATCGACGGTGCGCCCGCGCGACTCAGCCGAGCGGCAGGCCGCGGGATGGAGGTTTGTGGCCTCCCAGGCCTCTTTGGCAAGTCGATTCATAAGAGCAGGGGCCGCAGATGCAGCGGCAACAGATTAGCCTCGCGGCTGGATTCTTGGGTTGGGGTGGACTATTGACCAAAAACCCTGCGAAACCTATGATTTTGCGCGTTTTTGCCGGGGCACGACCCCGGATCTGAAATGAACTCTGTGCATGTGTTGTTGGCTGGTGATTCCAGCCCTGAGTCCCAGCGACGGGCGGCCGAATTTGTTCGGGCGCGCGCCGAGGAGTGGGGCTTGCGTGCAGAGATGCCGCGCGGGGCCGGCGAGCGGTCGGATCGCACGATGCGATTGTCTGCTTGTGATGCCGGCACGGCCGAAAAGGTGATGCGGGCTTTGAATGAGCTTCCGAGCGTTGTGGCGTGTTGCCATGGCCCGGAGCCCTTGTTCCGCTTGCTGGACCGAAGGGCCACCGCGGATTGTCTTCCCTTAGTAGACGCGCGATTCGGAAAAGGTGACACCTCGATCATTGCGGGACCGTGCTCGGTCGAGTCTCTGGAACAGCTGCTGCCGTTCGCGGTCCAGCTTCGCGAGGCAGGCGCAACGGCTTTGCGCGCAGGTGCTTACAAACCGCGTACTTCGGCATATCACTTCTCCGGATTGGGCGAAGCTGGGCTCGATATTCTTGCCGAAGTTCATCGCGAAACCGGGCTGGCGATCGTCACCGAATTGCTCGATCCAAACGACATGGAAGCGGTTGCGGAAGTCGCCCACATGGTCCAGATTGGCTCGCGCAACATGGCCAATGCGCCGCTCCTGCGCGCAGCGGCGGCAAGCGGATTGCCGGTCCTTCTCAAGCGCGGGATGGCGGCGACGATCTCCGAGTTCCTGCAGGCGGCCGAAGCTCTGGCGGATGCAGGGGCGCGTCATATCCTCCTATGTGAGCGCGGCTTGCGACACTTTGACGGAGAAACGCGTAACCTCTTGGACCTCGGTTCCGTCCCCTTATTGCAGGCGCGCACGCACCTGCCTGTGGTCGTCGACCCATCGCACGCACTCGGCCGAGCCGATCTTGTGCCGGCCATGATGGCCGCGGCGGCAGCTGCTGGTGCAGATGGCCTGTTGGTCGAGGTCCACCCTCAACCTGCACAGTCTGTCAGCGATGCGGCGCAAGCCCTTTCGCTGGCCTCCTTCCAAGCCGCAGTTGCTCGATTGCAGCCGATCTTGGAAGCGGTCGATCGTCGTCTCATCACGGCGAAGCCTCGTTTTTCTACCAGCTCGAATTCCTCAGATGACCCGTCTACCCATCCTCGCCGGTAACTGGAAGATGCACCTGACCAAGCGCAAGGCCTCGGCCTTGGCGCGCGAGGTCGCCGCAGCTCAAGGCATGGCCACCGGCCGCGAGTGCATCGTCTTCCCGACCTACGTCCACCTGGACCATGTGCGCCGCAACCTCAAAGGCAGCAATGTGAAGTTGGGCGCACAGAACTGCTGGCCCAAGAAAGAAGGCGCCTTCACCGGTGAAATCAGCCCTTATATGCTGCGCGATATGGGCGTTGATGTCGTCCTGGTCGGCCATTCCGAGCGCCGCCACGTCATCGGCGAAACCGATGCGCAGATCGCCGAGAAGGTCAAGCTGGGGCTGAAGGCCAAGCTGGAAGTCATGCTCTGTGTCGGCGAAACCCTGGAAGAGCGCGAGGCTGGGCTGACCTTCGAGGTCCTGGCCCGCCAACTCAAGGCCCTGAAAGTGGTCAAGCCGGCTTACTTCAGCAAGATCAGCGTGGCTTACGAGCCCGTTTGGGCGATCGGCACCGGCCGAACCGCCACTCCCGAGATGGCTCAGGACGCGCACGCCGAGTGTCGCCGCCTGGTTGCCGATATTCTTGGCCCAGAAGTCGGAGAGTCGCTCCGAATTCTGTACGGAGGCAGCGTAAAGCCCGACAATGTGTCCACGCTGCTTGCCCAACCCGACGTCGACGGCGCATTGGTCGGCGGCGCATCCCTGACGATCGAACAGTTCGGTCCGATCATCGCAGCGGCACCGTCCGCCTAAAGCCTCCACGATTCGATGGAGTTCCTCTTCTACACACTTTTCTTCCTGTCATCTCTGCTGCTTGTCCTGGTCATTCTGCTCCAGGAAGGCAAGGGTGGCGGGCTGTCTGATGCCTTTGGCGGTGCAGGTGCCGAAACTTTCGGCGTGCGCTCTGGTGGCATTAACCGCTTCACCTTTGGTGTCTTCGGCGTCTTTGTTTTGTCGGCGATGGCATTGCACTGGATGGCGGGTGACCCACTCAAGGGTTCGGTCATGCAAGGCGTACCGGGCGTCGAGAACCCAGAGATCCTGCCTGTGAATGGTGGGGGCGGCACGGGCGGCACCGGTACTCCGATCACTCCACCCGCTGGCGGTTGATCGATGAGTTCGGCCGCGCTCTCTTTGGAACGCGCCCTCGAGTTGCTTCGTGAATCGAAAGCACTGCTCGAAGGCGATTTCTTGCTGTCGTCGGGACGTTACGCACAGCGCTATGTGCAGTGCGCCCAGCTCTTGCAATACCCGGACAAGGCGGAAGAAGTCTGCGCCATGTTGGCGAAGTCGATCCGAGCCAACAGCGGGGAAGAGAAGCCTTTCGATGTCGTGGTTGGTCCGGCAATGGGGGCGGTCACGATCGGGTACGAAATGGCCCGAGCACTCGGTGTGCGCGGCGTCTTTGCCGAACGCAAGCCAGAAGGTGGCTTTCAGTTGCGTCGTGGTTTCCACATCGAGCCCCGAGAGCGCGTGCTGATTGTCGAAGATGTCGTGACCACCGGCGGAAGTGCCAAAGAGGTCATGGCCATGCTGCACGAAATGGGCGTCAAGCAAGTGGGCTTCGCCTCCTTGGTCAATCGCTCGGGGGTCGACAACCCCTTCGGCGAGTGTCCGTACTACCCTTTGCTCGCCCTCGAGATTCCATCCTGGGATCCGTCCGAGTTGCCGGCCGATCACGAAGGCTTGGCGCGCGCGGTCAAGCCGGGCAGCCGACCCTCTTCGACCTAGTCTGCAGATGGCTGCCGCCGCGATCGGGACTGTTTCGAGCATGACCGGCTTCGGTCGCGGCGCGGCCGAGAATGCGCTGGCCTCCGCCGAAGTTGAATTGCGCAGCGTCAATGGCAAGACGCTGAATCTGAAACTGCGCCTGCCTTCGGAGCGACTCGAACTCGAGTCCGAGCTCGAGGGGCTATTGCGTACCGCGCTGGATCGAGGCTCGGTCACCGGCCAACTGCGCGTGCGCATCCTTGCTGGAACGGCGCCGACCCCGGACCGCAGTGCGCTGAAGAATCATCTGAAAGAGTGGCGGCGCACCCAAAAAGAGTTGGGGCTCGCGGCGCATGATCCTTCGTTAAGCGAGCTGTTGGCTTTGCCCGGCGCGTTCATGGCGAATGCCGAAGACGCCAAGACGACGCGTGCCGTGCGCGCGGCATCCAAGGCTGCGATGCAGGCTGCCTTGGCCGCCTTGCAAGAAGCCCGGCAGCGCGAAGGCGCTCGCTTGGCCCGCGAGCTGCTGCGCATTCTGAAAAAGTTTCAAGCTCACTTGAAGCGTGCCGAAAAACGCGTGCCACAGGCCATCGCGGCTGGGCAGGAACGCATGACCGAGCGTGTCAACACGGCTTTGTCCAAGGCCGAACAAGCGGAAGGGCTCGACCTGACGCGTGAATTGATTGCGCTGGCCGACCGCGCGGATGTGCGAGAGGAAATCGCTCGCCTCGACATCCATCTGGCAAGTCTGCACGAGCTGCTTGCGCGCGGTGGCGCCTGCGGTCGCGAGATTGAGTTCCTTCTGCAGGAAGTTCATCGTGAAGTGACGACCTTGGGCAATAAGTCCGCCGATGTGCAACTTTCCGAGCAAGTGGTCGCCATGAAGTTGCTCGCGGGCCAGCTGAAGGAGCAAGTCGCGAATGTCGAATAAGCGCGGTCAACTCGTCATCGTGTCCGGGCCGACGGCGTCTGGAAAGTCCACCTTGTGGCGACGATTGCTCGCGCACCCTCGGGTGCGTTTTTCGGTTTCCGTGACCACCCGCGCGCCGCGCAAGAACGAAGTGGATGGGCGCGACTATCACTTTGTCGACGACGCTCGCTTCGATCAGATGATTGCGCAGAACGAGTTGCTTGAGTGGGCCGAGGTTCACGGGCGCCGCTACGGCACACCGCGCGGCCCTGTCGTCGAAGCAATCGACGCCGGCTTCGACGTCGTGCTCGAAATCGATGTGCAAGGTGCGGTGGCTCTGCGTGAATCGGGTCTGCCGACCATCTCGATTTTCGTCGCGCCACCCTCGCGCGAAGAGCTCGAACAGCGCCTGCGCGACCGCGGCACCGAAACCGAAGAGCAGATGGCGCGGCGCCTGACCATCGTCGACCAAGAGATGGCTGCCGCTTCCGAGTACGATCATGTGGTCATCAACGACGATCTCGAGCGCATGATCGCCGAGGTCGAAGCCCTTCTCGACCTACAACCCCACGAAGCCTGATGGAAATCCTGCTCGGTGTCAGTGCCTCGGCGGCTTGTTTCAAAGCCGCAGCGCTTGCCTCCCAACTCGTGAAAGCGGGGCATGGCGTCACCGCGGTGCTCAGTGCGGGCGCAACGCGCATGGTCACTCCACTGCAGTTCTCCTGCCTGACCGGGCGGGTCAGTTTGTCGGACGAGTGGCAGCCGCAAGACCCAGCCGGAATGGACCACATTCAACTGGCGCGGCGCGCCGACTTGGTGCTGCTCGTTCCGGCCACGGCCGATCGTTTGGGCAGCGTGGCGCATGGGCTCGCATCGGATCTGCTCGGTAGCTGCTTGCTTGCCGCCGAAGTCGAGAAGCCTCGCATCGCGGCTCCTTCGATGAACCCCGAGATGTGGCGCCAACCCGCGGTGCAACGCAACCTTCAACAACTCGCGAAGGATGGTTGGCAGTTTGTTGGACCGGTCGCTGGTCCCACGGCTTGCGGCGAAGATGGCTTGGGGCGCATGGCCGAAGTCGAAGACATTCTTGCCGCGGTTGCCGCGTTGTCCGCCGCTGACTCGAAGGCGAAATCGAACAAGTAGGCCATGGCGCGTGTACTCGTGACCGCTGGGCCCACGCGCGAGGCACTCGATCCGGTGCGCTTCCTGAGTAATCGCTCCAGCGGTCGGATGGGCTACTGCGTCGCACGCGCCTTGCGCAACGCGGGGCATGAAGTTGTGCTGGTCAGCGGCCCGGTAAATCTGCGTGCACCGCAGGGCGTGACCACGCTTGCGGTCGAATCCGCTCGAGAAATGCTCGCGGCTTGTCGCACGCAATGGCCCAGCTGCCATGCACTGTTCGCCATCGCGGCCGTCTCGGACTACCGACCGAGCCAAGTGTCGCGCCAAAAGCTGAAGCGGCATGCTGGAGAGGGACAGATCTTGGAACTCACCGCCAACCCAGACATCGTCGCGACGCTAGCGAAGAAGAAGGCCGGTCGCCTGGTGGTCGGCTTTGCGCTCGAAAGTCAAAACGGTGAGGCCGAAGCGCGCCGCAAGTTGGCGGCCAAGAATCTCGACTTCGTGGCCTTGAACGGTCCAGAAGCTCAGGGTGCCTCGGCTTCGAGCTTGATGCTGCTCGGCGCCGACGGAAGTCGAATCGCGTTGGGACCCTCCGCGAAGCCGAGTCTGGCGCGGGCTTTGGTGCGCGCGACCATCGGCAAGGCTTGAATCCGGGCTTTCTGAGCGATTCTGGGCTTGCAGGCTGAGCTTGCTGGATCCCTGTCGCTTGCGCGACTACGATAAACACGAGGGCAATCGTGGCTGCCAAGAAGAAGAAAGCGACTCGAAAGAAGACGCCCGCGCGCAAGAAAGCGACGCGATCCAACGCGAAGGGCTCCGGCTTCTTTGGCGAAATGCTGCGCGTGCTCGGAAGCTGGGTTGGCGCGCTCTTCGTCGGCTTTGGCTCGCTCATGAGTTGGGCAGCCCGGCGCTTTTGGGATGCCCTGCACGGACGCAGCGGTCGTCAGCCCTTCGGCTTGGGCCTGGCTGCGCTCTCGCTGTTCACCTTGGTGGCGATGCTCACCTATGTCGCGGGCGATCCAGGCTCCAACCTTTGCGGGCGGGTCGGGCACTTCATTGCTGACAAGTTGGTGCGCTTCTTTGGCATGGGCAGCTTCTTCATCCCGAGTTTCGGGGTGTTCTGGGGCATGGCACGCTTGTTCCGCGAGAAGCAGGGCAGCAATCCGATCCTCAAGTTGATTGGGGTGCTCGTCTTGGCGATCACGGTTGGTCTCTGCTCGCGCGCTTGGGCGGGCGACCCCGAGTCGACCATGACCTTCCCCGCAGGGGTCGGTGGTTGGGTCGGCAACCATTACTACCCACCGATCGCAGAGGCGCTCGGCGAGTTCGGATCCGTCACCTTGCTGGTCCTGCTGCTTGGCCTTTCGAGCTTGTTTGCCACGGAATGGGCGTTTGTTCCCTTGATCCGGGAACTCGCGCGACGTGGCCGCGAGAGCCTGCGTCAACCGGAACTTCCACTGACGCCCGATCGACGGAGCCTGCGGGAAGAGGCACGCGAGAATCAGCAGCGTGCTGCGCGTGGTATCCGTGGAGCCTGGAATCGGGTCAAGCGTTTGCTCGCGCCCTACCATCCAGAAGGTGAAAACAATCCTGAGGCGCCGCTGTTCGCCGAACAAGCGGCACCCGTTGCCCAGCCTGCCGAGGAAGCTCCCAAGGCGCGCAAGCTTGCGTCCATTCCGGCGATGATTCCGCAAGCGGAAGCCGTCGAGGCCGCGGAAACCGCGGAAAGCGTCGAAGCCGAGGTCGTTGCGCAAGCATCGAAGCTGGCGACGCCAGTCGAGAAGCCTGCGACCCGCCCGGCCCCTGAGCCAGCCGTTGCGTCAGCAACAAACGGGAGTGTGGCTGCCGTCGGAGTGACAGGCGCATCGCTGCCTGGTATTTCGAAGGCTCCGGAAGAGAAGAGTGCGGCCCTCGAGTTTGAAGACGAGGCCCCGGTCCGCAAGAAGCGCAAGCAGCCGCGCTTGGATTCCTTGCCGCCGGCCAAGAAGATCCTCGAGGCGAGCGAGTCGGTCGACCGCTCGGCGATGCAGTCCGAAATCGACGCCATGGGGCGTCGCCTACAAGACGTCTTCGATGCTTTCGGCCTCGATGCTCAAGTAGTCGGAGCCGAGCGCGGCCCGACGCTGACTCTGTTTGAAGTGCAGCTTGCG
This sequence comes from Planctomycetota bacterium, assembly GCA_040264055.1. Lineage (GTDB taxonomy): Bacteria > Planctomycetota > UBA1135 > UBA1135 > UBA1135. Next base: position 49,942 of record JBDQJC010000005.1, on the reverse strand, counting down.
GTCGGGGTCTCGGTCAAGAAGCTAAATAGCCAGAAGGAAGACCTCGGTGTTGCGTTGGGCAGCCACGGGGTACGCATCGTCTACCCGCTGCCGGGCCGAACCACGGTTGGTGTCGAAGTGCCGAACTTGCGCCGCGACCCGGTGCGCCTGAAGGAAGTCTTCGAAAGCGCCGACCTCGGCCCGATCAAGAACAAGCTACCCATGGTGCTGGGTCGCGACACGTTGGGCAAACCAGCGGTCGAAGACCTCTCCAAGATGCCGCACATGTTGGTCGCGGGTACGACCGGCTCGGGCAAATCGGTCTGCTTGAACTCGATTCTGGTAACCATGCTGCTCACCCGCACCCCGCAACAGGTGCGCATGGTGCTGATCGACCCGAAGCAAGTCGAACTGCAGCTCTACCAAGACATTCCGCACCTGCTTTGCCCGGTGGTCACCGACATGAAGCGGGCTCCACTCACCTTAGAATGGGCAGTGCGCGCCATGGAAGACCGGCTCCATCAGTTCAAGATGGCCGGGGTTCGGAATATCACCGACTACAACGCGCTCGGTGTCCCAGAGCTCGAGAAACGCCTCGGCGAAGACTATGACCCCGACGAATTTCCGGACACGATGCCTTACATCGTGCTGGTCATCGACGAGCTTGCCGACCTGATGATGGTCTCGAAGAAGGAAGTCGAGATCGCGATTTCCCGCTTGGCTGCCAAGGCGCGTGCCGCCGGAATCCACCTTTTGGTGGCGACCCAACGCCCCTCGACCGATGTCGTGACCGGCCTGATCAAAATGAACCTGCCGGTGCGCATGGCCTTCCGCGTCACCAGCTTGGTCGATAGCCGCGTGATCCTCGATGAGGGCGGCGCCGAGTCGCTGCTTGGCAACGGTGACTTCCTGTACAAGCCCCCCGGGGCATCTGGCATGGTTCGCGGGCAGGGTGCCTTCGTCAGCGAAAATGAGGTTCGCGAGATCTGTGATCACTTGCGCGAGCACGGCAAGCCCGAGTTCCTCGAGGACCTGGTGCAAATGAAGGGTGCCACGGGCGGCGGAGGCGAGGTCGATGACCCGCTCTACATCGATGCCTGCCGGATCATTCTGCAGTCTGGCCGCGGCTCTGCCTCGCTGCTGCAAAGGGCACTTTCGATTGGTTACACCCGCGCAAGCCGTCTGATAGATATCATGACGGAACAAGGCGTGCTGGGTCCCTTCGTTGGCTCGAAGGCTCGAGAGGTCCTTCTGACCCTCGAAGAGTTCGAAGCCCAGCAGCAGTCCTGAAGACCGCTGCAATGACCGTTCGCGACATTCGCGTAGCCCTGGTGCACTTGGGCTGTGCCCGCAACCTGATCGACTCCGAGAACATCTTGGGTCGACTCGGTTCCGAGGGCTTCACCCTGACTGGGGATGTGGACGCGGCCGATGTGGCCGTGCTCAACACTTGCTCCTTCATCGGCGAGGCTCGCGATGAGTCCGAGCACGCGATCAACGAGATGCTCGAAGCCAAGCGCAAGGGCAACTTGCGTTCGGTCATCGTGGCCGGTTGTTTGCCCGAGAAGTTCCGCGAGGATGTCGAGGCTAAGTTCCCGGATGTCGATGCCTTTCTGGGGCTCAGTGACTATTCGAATATCGCGCGCATCGTCGAGGAAGTACTGCGCGGTCGCAAGGTGCGCGAAGACGCGGGCGGTCGTGCGCCGCAGGGCCAGGGCGAGTTCATGCGGCTGCTACAAACGCCGCGCAGCTATGCCTACCTCAGGCCTTCGCACGGCTGTGACCACAAGTGCGCTTTCTGCATCATCCCGGCGATCCGGGGCACGCAATCGAGCAAGCCGCTGGATGTCGTGGTCGATGAAACCGCGAACCTGGTGCGCCAGGGGGTGCGCGAAGTCGTGCTCGTTGCCGAAGACTCCACCGGGTATGGCACTGACTTCGGCGCTGACGGCCCGCGCCTGCCCGAACTCATGGAAGCGATGGCCCAGGTCGATGATCTGCGCTGGCTGCGCGTCATGTACGCCTACCCCAATCGCTTCCCGTGGCGCTTGACCGAAGTCATGAACGCTTCGGACAAGATCGTGCCTTACCTCGATATCCCGACGCAGCACATCAGCACTCCGGTTTTGAAGCGCATGCGTCGTGGAGGCACCGGCGCGAGCGTGCGCGGGATCCTTTCACGCCTGCGCGAGGAAGTTCCAGGCATCACTTTGCGTACCACGGTGCTGGTCGGACACCCGGGTGAGGGGGAAGCCGAGTTCCAAGAGCTCTGCGATTTCCTCGAGGAGTTCCGTATCGACCGCGTCGGCGCCTTCGCCTATTCGCCCGAGCGCGGCACACCTGCGGGCGACGATCTCGATCGCTGCTCGCACGAGGAAGCCATGGAACGCCAAGGGCGTCTGATGGAAGTGCAGGCGAAGGTGCACGCCGAGCTGCAAAGCGCGCGAATCGGCGAAGAATGCGAGGTCCTGATTGACGGCAACGAAGGTGAGTGGGCGATTGGTCGTACCGCAGCCGATGCGCCGGAAGTCGACGGCATCGTGCGCGTTGCCGACCCGCATCACACCTGGAGCACCGGATCGATGCTGAAAGTGCGCATCATCGGTGCAGATGGTTACGATTTGGAAGCGGAAGCATTGCCCTCCGCCTAGGTCCCGCCGTTTTGATTCCGTCGCGCCACATTCCCAACCTCGTCACGATGAGCCGCTTGGTGCTGGCTGTCGCGGCTTTCGGGTTCTTGGGCGAGTTGCTCGAAGCGGATCCGAGCGACACCGCCAAGATCGAGCACTCGGCCTTTTGGGCTTTCTGGTTTTTCCTGATCGCCGCGATCAGTGATTTCTTGGATGGCTGGTTGGCGCGCCGCAACGGATGGGTGACGGCGTTTGGACGCGTCGCTGACCCTGTGGTCGACAAAGTGCTCACGCTCGGCGCCCTGATCTACATGGGATCGACCGGCAACCTGGCCATGGAAGGCGACTTTTTCGCGGTGGTCCCGGTTTGGGCCGTGGTGCTGATGCTGGCCCGCGAGTTCCTCGTCACGGCCCTGCGCGGCCTGGTCGAGAGTCACGGCTTGTCCTTCGGGGCCGATGGCATGGGCAAACTGAAGCTGATTCTGCAAGTGGTTTACATCGCGGTGCCACTCGGCGTGACCGGCGGCATTCCGGAGTTCATCTACCTGCCGTTCTTGGACTTCACGCGGAATCCCTATGTCTTCGCGACCCTGACTTTCGCCGTCGTCGGATTGACGGTGATGTCGGGGCTGAACTACTGCGTGCGCGGCGTCAAGCTGCTTGCGGGCACCGAGCTGAAGTAAACGCATGGATTCGCTCCGCGAAGAACTCCAAGATCTGCTCGACCGTGCAGATCGACTTTCGGCGAAAGAGCGGCGCGATCTCGCCGTGATTCTGCGCGGATGGTCAGACGCCCAGGCCGAAGGCGAGCCAGTGCCTGAGGACGGATTTCCCGGACGCTTTGGCATGATCGGAGGCTCGCCTGCGATGGAGCAAGTCTTCGCGCTTTTGGCGCGCGTGCTGCACACCGATGTGCCGATCTTGGTCACCGGTGAAACCGGAACCGGCAAGGAATTGGTTGCGAGCGCGCTTCACAAGCACGGCCCGCGTCGCAAGGGCCCGTTGATCGCGGTCAACTGCGCTGCGATTCCAGCCACGCTGCTGGAAGCCGAGCTTTTCGGTCACGTTAAAGGCAGCTTCACGGGTGCGCACAAAGATCGGCAAGGCTATGCCGAAGCCGCAGATGGCGGGACCTTGTTCTTGGATGAGATCGGCGAGATGCCGATGGAAATGCAAGCCAAGCTGCTGCGCTTTCTTCAAGAGGGCGAAGTGCGCCCGGTGGGCGGCAATGCGGTGAAATACGTCGATGTGCGCGTTGTTGCTGCAACGAACCGCGCCCTCGAAAAGCAAATCCGCGCCGGAGCCTTCCGCGAGGATCTGTATTACCGGCTTGCGGTGTTGACGCTTTCCCTCCCTTCTCTACGCGAGCGTCGCGAAGACATCGAGCCGCTCGCGCGCTTTCTACTTAGCCGCAACGAGGGCGAAGGTCTGCCCACCGCGAAGCTGGCGGACGACGCGCTTGAGGTGTTGCAGGCATTTGATTGGCCAGGCAACATTCGACAGTTGCAGAACGAACTGACCCGAGCGGCCGCGTTTGCCCAAGACGGCCAAATTCACGCGGCGGATCTCGAGCTCGTCAACAAGAAGCCCTAGGCGGGCAAGCGCATCGCCAGCTCGTAGGCTTCGAGCGTCTGTTCCGCACTGCGTTCCCAGGTAAAGGCGGACGAGCGCTCCAGGCCCTGTTCGCGCATGCGAGCGCGCAGTTCCGGGTCGCCTTCGTTTTGAAGGAGCGTGCGCGCGATCGAGGCCGGGTCATTCGGCTCGAAGAGCAGAGCTGCCCCGGCCGTGACTTCGGGAAGCGCACCGCGATTGCTGCACAGCACAGGCGTGCCGGCAGCCATCGCTTCCAAAGCGGTCATTCCCGTACCCTCGTGGCGAGCGGGGTGGACAAAGCCGCGTGCTCCCGCCATCAGTGCCGGCAGCTCAGCGCCATCGATATAGCCCGGCCGGTGGAGGCGCCCTTGGAGTCGGGCACGCTGGGAGCAAGCCTCGCGAATGCGGCGGCTTTGGAAACCGTGGGGGCCGGCGAGCACCAAATCGGATTCGAGGCCCTGTTCGACCGCCAACTCAAAGGCATCCACCAAGTTCTTCAAATTCTTCCGCGCCTCGATTGCACCGATGAACAGGAAGTAGGGCCGCTCCAGCAGGCCAAAGCGTGCCCGCACGGCCTCAATCGCGGGCAAGTCACCGGCTGCTTCGGCGAAGCCGGGCGTGGTGCCTGGCGGAACCACGACCGTGCGGCCTCGAGGCACGTGATAGAGCCGGATCAGGTCCTCGCGCGTGCCCTCACTGGCGCAGATCCATAAACAGGCCGATTCCGTCATACCTTGCAGACCTTCTTCCAGTCGTTGTACCTGCTTCGGTCGGTAAAGCTGCGGATGATCACGATGCAGCAGGCTCTGCACCGAAACGACGACGCGGGCGCGGGTGGGGAGGAACCAGCGCGGGTGGCTGAGGTGCAGCAAGTCAGCCTTGCCGGGCCCGAGCCACTCGGTGCGCAGGCCCAATCGACCGAGCGTTGCCATCACGGATGCGCTTGCCCAGTGGTGGTGGATGCTGGCTCCGGCTGCAGCGAGTTGAGGCAGCATTCCGGTGCGCCATGGGTAGGCCGATGTGGTCAGCAGGCCGAACTCGGAGTCGCTCGGTGCCTGGCGCAGGAGCTGCGGAACCAGCAGTCGCCATGCCGCATCGAGCCCGCCGCGCTGGCGAGCGCGGGTCAATCGCCGACCGTCGAGCAGCACGCGCATGGGCGGTGATTCTGCCAGTTTCCGGAGCAGAAGGGGAATTTCTCGATTCCCGAGTTCCCCCCTTTAAATGGATGTGCTCAAATTCGACACGGGTCCGTCGAGCTTGCCCAGAAAAGCAGCCATTTCAGAGCTAGCTGAGCGTGTTTTTGAAAATCGGATATAAACGCTTTCATATAAAAGGTTTAGGGTAAATATCAGGGCCAAAAAATGCGCCTATCACAGCTGAGAAGCGAGTTTCGAATCCCGTAAATCACTTAAATAAAATAACTTACGGACCTTTAGCGAAAAAGAGGCCCGAACCCGTCGAAAACGAGAAAACCCCGAGAGGGGCTGCCGATGTTTATCTGAAGGAACGCTGGCAGTGGTGTCTGGTCTGCCCAGAAAGGGCTTGCACAGGGAAGTACTACCGGCAAAATGTTCCGCCAACTTCGAAACGACCCCCCGGTCCGCATGAAGTTGACTTGAAAATCTCTCGAACGTGGCCCTCTCGGGCTCGGGGCTCTCCCCCGCGGACGTTAGATTCTCATCCCCTTCGGGGGAACACAATCAGCCTCTCACCGAGGCAAAAAGGAGGAAGTGATGAAGGTTCAACTGATCATGGCCGCTTTGGCCGCTGCGTCGCTGAGCGCGCAGGGTGTCGCCCAACAAGGCGAAGAATCCCTGGAGCGCGCCCTGAGCGAACTCAACAGCGGGCTAACTGCTTCGGCTACAAGCAACGTGGACATCTCGGGCGACGCCCGTATCCGCAACTACTACATGTCCGGCGGCGACTCGAAGTCGATCGACGGTCGCTACCGCATCCGCTTCGGGTTCACTGTGAACGAGCAAGTGGGTGGTGTACTCGGGTTCACCGGCTTTGAAAGCTGGGGCACGCAAGCTGCTGATTTTGCCCTCGGCAACGACAGCTCGCTGGACACCCGGATCGACTTGGCGTACTTCTACGGCAACGACGTCTTCGGCGATGGTGGCAAGATCACCATTGGTCGTAAGTACTTCACCTTGGGCTCGGGCCGCATTCTTGGCTCGGACGATTGGGATCAAGCACCACAAATCCAAACGGGTTTCTGGTACGACCACGAAGCTGCTGGCGCAAACGTCCAGTTGTTCTTGCTGAACAGCCAGCATGACAGCGATGGCGCTGCATTGCTGGGTGGTTCGATTCCTGAAATGGACGATCTGTTCGGTTTGACCTTTGACTGGGTCTTCGAAACCGACAGCCCCTTGGGTGACATCCACTTCAGCCCCTACCTGCTCTCGGGTCGCGATGGCGGCTTGAGCCTGGAAGACGGCTGGTACATGGGTACCCAGATTGCTGGCGAGCTCGTCGGCTTCGGCTGGGATGCTGAATTCGCGACGCAGGACGAAGGCGGCGACGCATTCGCTCTGTCGACCACCATCGGCCTCGATGCACTCGAGTCGATCCCTGGCGTGCAAGACGGCGGCCTGATGATCCAGTTCACTGGATCGGACGACGACTTCTCGCCTGTGATGTACCCGTGGGGTGCAGCCGGCGCGATTCGTCACGCTGTTGCTGGTCTGCGCGACTTCCTGCCGAACGGCGTCTGGACCTCGGACACCGACACCATGACCGCTCAACTGGGCTTTGCCCCGGGCGAGAACTGGAACGGCAAGATTTCCTTCTGGGCCATCGATAGCATGGGCGCAGATACCACCGAATGGGACATCCAAGTTGGCACCACCCTCGCGGGCTCCGTCGACCTCTGGTTGGGTTACGCTCACACCTCCAGCGACGATGCTGGCGGCGTGGACGACGACATCATCTGGACCACCATCGGGACTGCTTTCTAAGGATTCGATAGAATCCTTTCAGGGTGGGGACGCTTCGGCGTCCCCACCCTTTTTTTTGTGGCCGGATTGATTGGCCGATAGAGAGTCATGGGAGCCCAGATCGCGCCCCTCCCGGATGGCCCGCTCGACCTGGTCGGCGACATCCACGGAGAAATCGAAGCCTTGGAGCGCCTACTGGCGCTGCTGGGCTATCGACCCGATGGCACGCACGCAGAAGGACGGCGGCTGGTCTTCCTGGGCGACCTCGTCGATCGCGGCACCGACAGCATTGCGGTTGTTGCCTTGGTGCGCGAGTTGGTTGAGGCAGGGCACGCTTACTGCCTGCTGGGGAATCATGAGCTCAACTTGCTGCTCGAGAAGCGCCGGGAAGGCAACGAGTGGTATTGGGGGGAGACGCAGGATCTCCGCGAAGGCGGCCGCGTGGTGCAAACGCTCGCCGACGATGCCACGCGCACCTGGATCGCCGAGTTCCTGCGCAGTCTGCCGCTTGGCTTTGAGCGCCAGGACTTGCGAGCCGTCCATGCTTGCTGGGAACCTGCCCTGAAAGCGAAGTTGAGGCTGGTGCCCGGTTCCGCCGACATGATCTTCCGCGAGTATGAGCGGCGCATCGATGCCGGTTTGCAGCGCGAGCACATTGACCTGCGTTCCTTGGTCGCAGACTTGCGTCGGCAAAACCAGAACCCAGTCGCGCTCGCGACCTCGGGAATGGAGCGACCGACCCCTGAGCCCTTCTGGGCGGGGGGCCGCCTGCGCAAGGTCGAGCGCGTGCCCTGGTGGCAGGACTATGCGCGCAAGCGCACGGTGGTCTTCGGCCACTATTGGCGTTCGGTGCTCGATGAGGAGCGTCCGGTGAAGGCCGGGCCCTACCTATTCGAGGGGGCTGCTCCAGAGCAGGCTCTGGGGCCCCGAGGCAACGCCATCTGCGTGGACTTCTCGGTAGGGCACAGAAACGTCGAGCGAGCTCAGGGGCGTGCCTATGGCTTAGACAACGCCTTGGCTGCTTTACGCTTCCCCGAGATGGAGCTGGTCTTCGATCGAGGCGATTCGCGCCAGATCGACGCCAGCCCTCAAGCGAGCTCTTCGCCGTCGGTTGCCGCCGCGGCTTCTTCCGGTTCTTCTCCGGAATCGCCGTCTTCCGCCATCTCGTAGCGGTCGGCGTCGGCCCAGAGTTCATCGAGCGCGTAGAACTCACGCGCTTCCTCGGTGAGGATGTGCACGACCACGTTGCCGAGGTCGATCAAGAGCCAAGATGAGCGCTGCGTGCCCTCGAGCTTGCCCTTGCTGCCAACGGACTTCTTGGCCAGCTCGTTCAAGCTGTCGGCAAGAGCCTTGGTCTGGCGTGCGCTTTGTGTGGTGGCGAGCACGAAGTAGTCGACCACATAAAGCAATTCCTGAACGCCGAGGACACAGACGTCCTCGGCCTTCAGGTCGTGCGCTTCAAGAGCTAGCCCGAAAGCTAGCTCTTGAGACGTCCAAGTCGCCGGATCGGCGGGGATTTCGAACACAAGCTGATTAGTTCGCGGTGAAGAACGGCAACAGCAGCAGGCTGACGACCGACATCAGCTTGAGCAGAATGTTCAGCGAAGGGCCAGAGGTGTCTTTGAAGGGGTCACCCACGGTGTCGCCAACAACCGCAGCTTTGTGCGTGTCAGAACCTTTGCCGCCGTGTGCGCCTTTCTCGATGTACTTCTTCGCGTTGTCCCAAGCGCCACCGGCGTTGGACATGAAGAGGGCCATCATGACGCCCGAAGCGAGTGAGCCAGCCAGCAAGCCGCCGAGCATCTGCACGTCGTAAAGACCGACAACGATCGGAGCCAGGATGGCGAGCATGCCTGGAGCGACCATTTCCTTCAACGAGCCCTTGGTCGAGATCGACACACAGGCGGCGTAGTCAGGCTTACCGGTACCTTCGAGGATGCCCGGAATCTCGCGGAACTGGCGACGCACTTCTTCGATCATCGAGAAGGCTGCGCGACCGACGGCTTCCATCGTCATGGCACCGAAGACGAAGGGCAGCATGGCGCCCATCAGCAAGCCCATCACGACCGTGGGGTCGGTGATCTCGAGGCTAACGTTAGCTTTCGCACCGAAGGCCGAGAAGAAGGCCAGAGCAGTCAGTGCTGCCGAGCCAATCGCGAAGCCTTTGCCGATCGCGGCAGTGGTGTTGCCGACCGCGTCGAGAGCATCGGTACGCTCACGAACTTCTGGCGGCAGCTCGGCCATCTCGGCCATGCCACCCGCGTTGTCTGCGACCGGACCGTAAGCATCGACGCCCAGCGTGATGCCGAGAGTCGAAAGCATGCCGACAGCAGCCAGTGCGATGCCGTAGATCCCGGCTTGCTCGAACGAGATACCAATCGCGGCCACGATCACCAAGACGGGGAACGCGGTCGACTTCATGCCGACACCGAGGCCAGCGATGATGTTGGTGGCTTCACCGGTTTCCGACTGCGAAGCGATGCTTTGCACCGGCTTGTACTCGAACGCGGTGTAGTACTCGGTGATCTTTCCGATCACCACGCCCGCAAGCAGGCCAGCGAGAATCGCATAGAACAACTGCATTCCGTCGTAGGAAGTGCCGAAGTCCATATCTGCCATGTTGGTCAGGTAGTAAGCACCCGCCAGCATGAGCAGCGAGGCGACGACCATGCCGCGGAACAGCGCCGAGTGGATCTTTTCTTCATCTTCGGTCTTCACGAAGAAGGTGCCGACGATCGACGAGAAGATGCCAACTGCAGCCAGAGTCAGCGGCAGTTGAACCAGAGCAGTTTCTGCGTTGCCAGTCGCAACCGCGACTGCGCCCAGGGTCATGGCTGCGATGATCGAGCCCACATAGGACTCAAACAGGTCCGCGCCCATGCCGGCAACGTCGCCGACGTTGTCACCGACGTTGTCGGCGATGGTGGCAGGGTTGCGAGGGTCGTCTTCCGGAATACCGGCTTCGACTTTACCGACCAGGTCAGCGCCGACGTCAGCAGCTTTGGTGTAGATGCCGCCGCCAACACGAGCGAACAGCGCAATCGAGGAAGCGCCGAAGCTGAATCCGAGCACGCCTTGCAGGCCGATCTCGTCGATGCCGTACCACTGTGTGAACAGCGTCACGCCGAGCAGGCCGAGGCCAACCACAGTCATGCCCATGACGGTGCCGCTTCGGAAAGCGACGGTCAGCGCACCAGCCAAGCCGGTGCGGGCGGCTTCGGTGGTACGAACGGCAGCGCGGGTTGCGGTGTGCATGCCGATCCAACCAGCAAGCGCCGAAGCGAATGCGCCGGAAAGGAAAGCGACCGCGGTTGGCATTCCGCCACCTTTGTCTTCGCCGAGAGCGAAGAGGCCGATTGCAACAACCACGACGAAGATCGTGAGCAGCTTGTATTCGGTGACCAAGAATGCTCTCGCACCCTCTTGGATAGCCGTTGCAAGTTCCTTCATGCGGTCGGTGCCGGCCGGGGCGGCCATGACCTGACGCTGCAGCGCGAATGCGACGACCAGCGCAAGGCCGGCGCCGATCCAGGGGAGAAATTCCAGTACTTGTTCCATCGTTTCTGGCGGAGACGGGGGGGCAGGCCGGTTTTTATGCTTTTGCACCTGGCCATGCAAATCGAGCCGCGAATTCTATCGTGTCCTTAGCAAAACGGCAGGAAGGATCACTCGGTTCCTGCGTCAGCGGCTGGGTTCTTCCTGGCTCGCTTCGATTGACGCTCGGCGCGCTCGCGCTGAAGCTCGGAGAAACGGGCGATGCGGCGGTTGCGGCGCACGCGCAAGAAGGCGATCAAAGCAAGCACACCGACGATCGCGATCGGGACCTGGTAGCGATGAAACAGTTCTTGCGCCTTGTCTAAATTCTCGGCAAGCAGCAAGCCTGCGTAGACCGAGATCGGCACAGTCAGCAAGGCGCCGATCGAATCGAGCAACACGAACTTCAGGTAGCGCATGCCGAGGTTGCCCGCGACGAAGTAAGCGACCATGCGGAAGCCGGGCAAGAAGCGCGCGAGAAACACCGCGAGCGTGCCATGCTTAAAAAACAACCTATTAAACTTGTTTCTATGCCGCGCCTTCATGTGGCTGCGCAGAACCGGCCAGTGATAGACGCGTTCTCCGACCCAAGCGCCGAGTAGATAGATGATGGAGTCACCGACCAGAATGCCAGTGAAGCACCAGCCAACTGCTTCGGGATAACTGAGGGCACCTTCGGCAACGAAGTACCCACTTGCGAGCAGTACGAGTTCTTCCGACCAAGGTGGGAAGCCAACGCCGCACAAGACAAGCAAGCCGAAGGTGGCAAGCGCCGGCGCGCTCGCAAGGACCTCAAGAACCGTTTCCAAGCTGAATGATTCTAGGCCATGGACAGCGCAAAGGCAGGGATACGATGGCGCAACGTGAAACTGCGCCGCAGGGAATCGGGTGAGGAGACCGAACTGACCCCAGGTTTGGTCGTCGGCCGCATGGCCGATTGTGCGCTGCGTTTGCAAGACGGCAGCGTGTCGCGCCGCCATGCGCGCCTCGAATTACGGGGGGATTCCTGGTGGGTGGTCGACCAGGGTTCGTCGAACGGGACTTTCCGCAACGGCGAACGCGGTCAAGAGTTTGAACTGAGATCGGGTGATCTGATCACCTTCGGTGCGGTCGCCTTTGAGTTTGTCGGCGCGCCGGACTCCGCGAGTTCTGGTTCCGGGGATTTGCCTGATCTGGAATTGGGCGACGAAATCTTGCTCGAAGAGGACCCGGTCCCGGTTGCTGCAGCGACTTCGGTTTCGACACCTGCTCCAGCGCCGCGACGAGATCCTCAACCCGAGCCAGAGCCCGCAGCGCCTTCGCGAACGACGCGCGCCGATCAGGAACGGGCTCGCTTGCGCGCGGAGCTGCAAGACGCCAAGCGCTCACGTGGCCTCGGCGACTTGTCGCAGTTGTCGTTCGCGATGCAGCTGCTTGTCGGCGCGATTGCGATCGGCGTCATGGTTGGTGTCGTGATCGGCGTGCGCATGTTGTCCGCAACGATCGCACCGACCGGTTAGTCGCTCGCGAGTTCAGCGAGCACCTTCTCCTTCAAGCGGGGCAGGTAGTTTCTGAACGCTCCATCCAAGTCTGGATGGTCGGTGGAGATCGATTCCACTGTGGTACGAAACTCAGGCGTGGCGCGCCGTTGGATGAACCGGTTGTGCTGTCCGTGCACGATTGCTTCGTCGAGGGCTTGCCAAGCAAGCAGGCGAATGAAGTAGTTTGATTCCGTGGGGCCCGCGTGTTGAAGCAATACATCCCAAGGGTTCGGTCGATCGTATCCACCGCTTTGCAAGGCGCTGTGATCGCCGGCGTCGAGCAGCACGCTCCGCGCGAGTTGCACGCGGACTCCGCCGTCGGTTTGATTGGAACGCCAACCAATTCCTTCGCGTGTCATGCGGCTGCGTGTGAGGATCGCCTGCGCCGCCCACCAACGCAGCACGGGGTCATCGCTTTTGCTCAGGCTCGCGGGATTGGCCCAGCCATCGTGAGCGAAGATCCAAGTATTGCGCGCGGCCTCCAAGTACTCGGGCTCGAACTTGGCCGTTCCTTGGTGTAGCTGCTTGATCATCATGTGCTCGGGAATAAAGCCGAGGTCCTGGGTAGCGATCAAGATCCGTCGTAGCTCCTGGGATAGGGTGTTGCGCACCGATGCGGCTTGTTTGATTTCGATCAAATCGGAGACTTCGTGTGGGTCCTCGGCGAGATCAAAGAGGTCCTCCGGCCCGCGCGTGCCAAACCAGTAATCACGAATCGCGGCGGGTGCGTCGGGGTTGTCGCGCGCGTATTCGTACCAAGCCTTCGTGGTCGGCGTCTCGAACTGATAACTGACGTGCGCGCCATGCGGCCGCGCACCGTCGAAATTCCACAGATACACATAGCGCCCATCGGTAATCACACGCACCTCGTCATCGCGTTCGTCCATGCGACCGCGGTAGCCGAACAGGTACTTCTTGTCGGGCCCGTTGAATTTTCCGAGGAAGGGCACGCCTTGCATGCCTTCGTCGGCTTTGATGCCAGCAAGGCTGAGCACGGTGGGGCCGAAGTCGACAAAGGCGACGAGCCGCTTGAGCATCGCTCCTGATTCATAGCCTTCCGGGCGCAAGTGCTTCCACTTCTCGGGCACGACCAAGATCAAGGGCACGCGTTGCCCCGAATCACCCGGCCAACGCTTGTGTCGCGGCATGCCCGAACCGTGGTCGCCAAAGGCGAAGATGATCGTGTCTTCTTCCAAGCCGTCTTCGCGCAGTTCTGCCAAGACTTGGCCCAAGCGCGTATCCATTTCGGTGCCCTTGTCGTACTCCTGCGCCCAATCGCGACGAATCTCGGGCAAGTCGGGGTAATACGGAGGCAGCTCGAATTTGCCCGGATCGTGCACCAACTTGTGCGGCCGTTTGCGAATCTGCGACTCGTGCGAGATCGTCACGTTGACGACCGCAAAGAAGGGTTGGCCAGGCGCGCGCTTGCGCCAATGCGCGTTGTTGCCCGACATATCCCATGTGCCTTGCGGCTTAGCGAGGTTGTAGTCCTCTTTGCGGTTGTTGGTGCAGAAGTAGCCCGCCTCGCGCAACAACTGCGGAAAGAAACGCACGCCATCGGGCAAGGGCAAGCGGCTGCGGTGGTGGTGCGCGCCTAAGCTCGTTGCATAGCGACCAGTGATCAAGGTCGTGCGTGCCGTCGAACAAACCGGAGCATTCGACCAGCATCGTTCATAACGAATGCCGCTTGCCGCTAAGCCATCCAGCACCGGTGTATCGGCGTAGTCATCGCCGTAACAACCTAGCTGCGGACCATGATCTTCGAAGCTTAGCCAAAGGATGTTCGGCCGCTCGACGGACGCCGGCGCCGCGTCGAGAGCCGGAACATCGGGCGCCGCGATTTGTGGAAGGAGGAAAGCCGCAAGCAGAGCAAGCATGCAGCCAGCCTAACCTTCCGCTCGCTAGCCGTGCGCTTCGACAGCTTGCTGATATGCCTGATGCGTCAAAGTCGCTGCGCGTTCCCAAGTAAACTCTTTGGAGCGACGCAGCAAGACAGCGGCTGCGTGTTTGCGCCACCAATCTTCGGAGACGATGCGCTCGATGCCTTCGGCGATCGAATCGACTTCGCGCGGATCGACCAGCATGGCGGCATTGCCTGCCACCCACGCGGGCGAGGTGCCTTCGCCGACCACGACCGGTGTGCCGCAAGCCATGGCTTCCAGCACAGGCAGGCCGAATCCCTCGTGCAAGGAAGGGTGCACCAAGGCCAACGCTCCTTGATAGAGCTCAAGCAAACGGTTCTCGGACTCGGCGTGCGAGATCCATGTGATGCGTTTGCTATGCCGCGAGGATGCCATCTGGGACAGGAAGTCTTCGTGCTCCCAGCCTGGACGGCCCAAAATGACCCAGTCTGGCGCGACGCCACGATCCCAGCAGGTCTCCAATGCCTGCAAGATGCGCGAGTAATTCTTGCGTGGCTCGATGGTGCTGACCGTCAGCAGGTACTCGCGCTTCTCCTCCTTCTTTTCAGGCGGGCAGAAGAAAGGGCTGACGCCGTGCGGTACCACCTGGACTTGCTTGGGGTTCAATCCCAGCAGTTCTGCATCATGCAAAGTCGGTGCCGTAGGCACGATGACTACATCGGCCTGGCGCATATGCCGGCGTACGCGGTCGAGCAATCGCGAGGTCTCCCAACCATGGAAGGTCGGGTCGACGGCGAAGGCGGCGTCGTGCATGGTCATGACCGTGGCGCAAGATCGCACCGTGGGAAAGGTGAAGTCCGTCCAATGGAAGACGTCGACCTTGGCCGGGCGGCTGCCCGCGTCCATGCCGGGCAGCTTGCTGATCCAGCGCATCGCGCGCCCGGGCAAGAAACCACGATGGATCTTGTGATGCTCCGGGTTGAGCCGACTGGGTACCTTGCGGCCGCCGCGCCACGATGGCGCGTACATATCCAGGAAGGGGCCGTCCTCGAGCTGGGTCAGCGCAACGCCGACCTCGCGGACGTAGCGACCGATGCCTGCGTAATCGAACAGCGCCGGGCGAATGTCGAAGCCGACCTTGAGCATGTTGGGTGAGCGGGGCGCGGCCGGAAAGGGGGGCGCGCAACCGCGTTTGCCGGAAGCTTACCCAACGATTGAGGTATGGCGGCCGTGAACCCGTTAGATTCAATGCGCTATGGCTAGGTTCCAACTCCGCGTTGCCCTCATTCTGACCCTCGTTCTTGCCGCCTGTCACGCGCCGGGGCGGCCGGGCAAGCTCGATGGGGCCGAGGCCGAGTTCCTGACGGTCATGAGTTTCAATATCCGCTATGGCACGGCGGAAGATGGCGATCATGTCTGGCCAGCGCGCCGCGATTTGGTCGCCGAGCGCATTGCTTCGGTCGCGCCCGATGTGCTGGCGATTCAGGAGGGCCTCGATTTCCAACTCCTTGAACTGGCCGAGGTGCTCGCGGGCTATACAAAGTTGGGGCAACATCGCGACGGCGGCACAGGTGGTGAGTTTTCCGGCCTTTATGTGCGCGATGCCACCGTCGAATTGCTCGCTTGGGGTGAAATGTGGCTGTCTCCCACGCCAGAAGTGGTGGCGAGCCGCGGTTGGGACGCGGCCCTGCCGCGCATGGCGGTTTGGGCTGATGTACAGAGCCGCGCTGGGGGCAAAGCCCTGCGCATTTATGGGACTCATTACGACCATCGCGGTGCCGAGGCCCGTCTGGCTTCGAGTCATCTGATCTTGAGCGATGCGCTGAACCAGCCTGCGGTCGTCGTCACCGGCGACTTCAACGCAATGGAGGACTCGGCGCCGATGCAGGCCTTCTTTCAGCAAGGCTGGCAATCGGCGATGCGCAGTCTGCACCCGGAGGACACGCGCGGCACCTTCAACGGCTTCCGTGATCCAAGCGGTGGGCGGCGCATCGATCACTTGATGTACCGCGGCGTGCAAGCGGTCTCGGCCGAAATCCTTGGCGGTCGGCTGGGCGAACTTTTTCCCAGCGATCACGATGCGGTCGTCGCGCGTTTTCGCGTCGACTAGAGCGGGTCAGCGTGCACGGTGACGTGCGAGCGTGGCACGGCACGGCGCACCGCTTCGCCGACCTCTTCGGCGAGGTCATGCGCCTCGACAAAGCTGCAGTTGCGCGGGATGTCGAGGTGCAGCTCGATGAAGACTTCGGCGCCGGCGCGGCGTGCGCGCAAATCGTGAAAGCCGGCGACGCGCGGTGCAAAACCGAGGATTGTGCGCAACACCGCGGATTCTTCGGCTGAATCCATCGCCTTGTCCATCAGCCCGTCGGTCGCGCCGGTGAACACCTCGCGCGCGGTATTCAAAATGACCAGCGCGATGCCCAAGCCAACCACGAGGTCGGGCCAGACCCAGCCGGTCAATGCGAAGAGGCCCAGACCAGCGGCCGCGGCCAAGTTGGTCGCAAGATCGCTGGCATAGTGCGCACTGTCGGCGTCGAGCGCCGGCGAGCCAGTTTCCTTGGCGACGCGGCGCAGCTGACGCACCAGCCACAGGGTCACGATCGAGCTGCCAATCATGACGACGATGCCAATCGTGCTGGATTGCAGCGCAAAATCATCGTCGAGGGCGCGACGAATCGCGTGATAGGCCAAACCCAGACCTGAGGCCAAAATCAGGACCGATTGCAGCAGGCTGGCGAGCGACTCGGCTTTGCCGTGGCCGAAGGGGTGGTCGGCATCGGCCGGGCGAGCCGCTGCGGTAACAGCCCACAGCACCACCAAGGAGGCCACCAAATCCAGACCCGAATCCACTGCCGAGCCCAGAACGCCCGAACTGCCACTCGCTGCGAAGGCGCCAAGCTTGACCACGCACAGGCCGCTCGCCACCTTCACGGTGGTGCGCGCCATCTTGGTTTGTGCTGGGTCAGAAAGATGTGACATGGGCAAGGGTGGGGCAACCGGTTGCGCCCGACAGGATACTCTGACGGGGAATGGCGCCGTTGACCTCTACTGACTCGCGCCGCTTTCCGGTTTGGGGTTGGGTGGTCCTGATCGGTGCGGTGCTCGCCGTGCTTGCCGTTGTGCTGGGCCCAGGCGACGATCCTCTGCCGGTCGAGCCGATTGTGGGGCCGAGCGTGGCCGAGTCGGCCGAGACTTCGAACGGGCCAAGTCTGGCGGATCCAGGCGCGCCGCCCGAGCAACCTTGGGCAAGCGATTTACTTACCGTTGAGTTGCGCAGCCTGGGCGGTATCGAAGAAGAGCGAATCAGCCCCAAGCGCGCAGGCTCGATGGAAGGAGCCGTCCTCGACGAGTCCAAGCAAGGCATCGAAGGGGCACGCTTAACCATCGTCGGTGGCCCGCAGGATGGCTGGTCCACGGTGAGCCGCAAGCAAGGTCACTATCTTTTCCCTGAGCTGCTCCCGGGCACACACTTCTTCCGGATCGATGTGCCGGGCTACGGCAGCACGGTACGCAGCCATCGGGTGCGTGGAGTGGGCCGCAGCTGGCGAGATTTCCGCGTCGCACCAGCGATCGGCGTCGAATTGATGCTGCGCGATTTTGAAAACAAGCCCTTGCCGGGCGCACGTGTTTACACCGGGCTCAATGATCAGGAGATCTTGAGCGACGAAGACGGCATCGCGCGCGTGCCGCCCTTGGTTGGTGGCGAACGGGTGCTGTTGACGATTCGCGCCGAAGGCCATGTGCCGGTGCGTCAGGAGTTGAATTTGATGATTCGTCCGGCCAATGCGCCGCCGATCGAAGTGCCAGCGCTGCCGCAGGGTGCGCGCGTTTTGGGCAAGGTGCTGTCCTGGCCGGGAAGTCCCTATCCACAGGTCAGCGTGGTTCCGCGCAGCAACAAGATCTCGACGCACAAGATTGCTTGGGAGACCTGGCAAGGGGTGCAGATCGAGCCGGACGGAAGTTTTGTGCTGCAAGATGTGCCGACCAGCCATCTCATTGATATTCGCGTGTTCCACCCTTCGGGGGTGACCGAGCCGCGCTTGCGTTCGGTGCAGCCGGCGCGTCACACCCCGACCCGAGTCGAGTTCGTCATCAAGCGTGGCGATGGACGCGTCGCCGGGCGGGTCTTCGATGAAAAAGGCGCCGCTCTTGCGCGTGCCAAGTTGGTGCTCGAAGCCGTCGACCCCTCGGCGATGCTCGGCAATCTTTACCCCGGGCTGGAGTTGAGCCCCTCGACCGCCATGCTGCCCGTTCCCGCGCCGTTGCGCCGCGAACTGCGCGCGCGCAACGATGGTGGCTTCGACTTTGCGGTAGGCGATCATCCCGAAGGAACCGGATCGCTCGTGCTGACCGTCAGCGCCCCGGGCTACCAATCGCGGCGACTGCCAATTCGCCGCAGCTTCAGCAATTTGGAAGTCAAGCTTTCCCCGGAAGACCGATCTTCTGCATTGCAGCTACTCGCCAGCAATCGCCCGGCCCTCCCCAAGGTCGAGTGGTACCTCGATGGCCGTCTGGTCGAGGAAATGGACGGAGTCGTGGTCGATGAAGGTGCAGCCAAACTCGCAGGCCTTGCCTCGGGCTTGTACGACGTCTTGGTGCGTTCGGGCGGCGAGGTGGTGCGCCACGATCGCGAATTGCGCATCGACGGCAACACGGGGTTCGAGCTATGAATCTGGCCCCCTTGGGTGGTGAAGATCACCCTAAGCCTTTTCTGACATGGGGATTACCTCAGGATTCTCATTTGGCTAAGCCAAGATGGGAATTCCGACCTAAGCTCGCTTTGATGAAGAAGATAGGTGAGGCTACCACCACCCAAGGGGGCCAGATTCTCGGTATTCTCACGCCTTCGCGGCCGTGTACCCCGCATCCGATTTCCTGATTCCTCAAGATGGCCTCCCTTTCTCTCGGTGAACCCCTTTCGGAAGAGTTGCTCCTCGCGGTAGCGCGCGGGGCCCAGCCGAAGTTGAAATTTGGCCGCGATGCCCAAGAGCGCGTGCGCGCCGCGCGCCGCACGGTTGAGGACATCGTGAAGGCTGGCCGCCCCGTTTACGGAGTGAATACCGGCTTCGGTGCATTGGCGAACCGCTCGATCGATGCGGCCGACACCGGCACCTTGCAACGCAACCTGCTTCTCTCGCACGCGGTTGGCTGCGGAGACGATATGCAGCCTGAAGAGAAGCGGCTGGCTCTATTGCTGCGCATCCAATCGATGTGCCGCGGCGTCAGCGGCGTGCGTCCGCAGGTCGTGCGCTGGTTGATGAAACTATTCGAGTCGGGCTGGCTGCCGCGAGTGCCGGAGAAAGGCTCGGTCGGTGCCTGCGGAGATCTGGCGCCGCTTGCGCACTTGGCCCTGCCGCTGGTCGGTTCGGGTGAGATGGTTTCACCCGAAGGCAAGCTGGTTCCCACCGCGCGCGCGCTCAAGAAGATCGGCCTGGAGCCCATAGAGTTGGCTGCCAAGGAAGGCTTGGCTTTGATTAACGGGGTGCAGATTTCGAACGCGATCGGTTTGGCCGCGCTTGCTCGATTGCGCAATCTCTCGATCAGTGCCGACATTGCCGGCGCGCTTTCGGTGGAAGCCATCATGGGCAGTCATCGCCCCTTCGATCCACGGGTGGTGGAAGTGCGTCCGCATCCGGGCGCAGCGGCGACGGCCAGGAATCTGCGCAAGCTCTTGCGCGGCTCGCAGGTTGCCAAGGCGCACTCGAACTGCGATCGAGTCCAAGATCCATATTCCTTCCGATGCATGCCCCAGGTGCACGGCGCGGCCAAAGATGCCGTCGCGCACGCTGCCGAGGTGTTGGTGCGCGAGGCCAACGCGGCGACCGACAACCCTTTGATCTTTCCCGATCGTGGCGACTCGATTTCGGCCGGCAACTTTCATGGCCAACCGATTGCCTTGCCCATGGACTATGCAGCCAACGCGTGTTGCAGCTGGGGCAACATCAGCGAACGTCGCACCAGCGAGCTGATTCACCCGGCGATGTCAGGGCTGCCGGCTTTCTTGACCCCGAAGCCGGGCCTCAATTCCGGCCTGATGATTCCTCAAGTGGTTGCCGCCGCGTTGATCAGCGAGAACAAAGTCCTGGCTCACCCGGCCAGCGCAGATTCGGTGACGACCTCGGCCGATCAAGAGGACCATGTTTCGATGGCCAATCACGCCGCCCGCAAGCTGCGGCAATCGATCGAGAACCTCGAGCGGGTGATTGCCATCGAGTTCTACACCGCAGCGCAGGGGCGCGAGTTCAACGCCGAGCTCCGCGCGGGCAAGGGAGCCGAAGCTGCCTATCTGCGGCTGCGTCAGGACATTCCGGCGTTGGTCGAGGATCGTTACATGGGGCCTGAGCTCGATCATGCCCACGAACTGCTGGCGAATGGCGCGCTGGCCGATGCTGCGCAAGCAGTGGTCGGAAAACTACAGGCCTAGTCCGCGGCGAGAATCCAGGCGGCGAAGCCCATGGTCTGCTTGCCCCAGCGCAGAAAAGCTTTGGACCAGGCTTCCCAGTGATCGCCACCTTGGGCCCAAAAGACGCGTTCGAAGGCTTCAAATTCGTCCGGGCTGCTGCATTCTTCGTGCAACACACGCATTCCGTGCGCGGCGAAGTGAGCATGCCAAGCAGGCAGCGAGATCAATTCGTCGGCTTGCAGGCCCGTCGCGTCGAGGTATGCGGCCTCGGGCTCGACGCGCCAGTAGCCATCGGCGAGGAACAGGCGGCCGTCCGTGTTCAAGCGTTGCTTCAGCTCGTGCAACATCGTGTCGCGAGCGTTGGCGTCGCTGCCAAAGGCATGCCGCGAGCCAAGGCAAATCGCGGCCTGCCACGGTCCGTCCTGCGCGAGTTCGGATGCCCAGTTACGCGCTTCCCAGCGCGCCTCTTCGATCTGATCGAATGACAAGGCGGCGTGTCGCATCGCTGCGCGTGCGAGTGCCGCGCCATCGGGGTCGATGCCCAGCACGATGCAATCCGCCGCGGATTGCGCGTGGCGCAACTCACGCAGCCGAGCAAGCGCCTCGCCATTTCCGCAGCCGACGTCGAACACCCGCGCAGCAACTTCCTTCGGCCAATCAGCAGCGAGCATTGCGAGACAAGCGTCAATGCTGGACGTGCTCAGTGGGTTGCGGAATGTGAGTTGTTCGGGTGTCATCGGCTGCGCTAGTCCTCCAGGTGAAAGACCGTATAGGCGCGGCCGAGGCGCAGAAGGTAGGGGCGGGGGCTGCGAAGGGTGCGCGCCCATTCCTTCGGCATCAAATCTCGCGAGACATTGAAGGCAATCGCTTTGGTGCGCCCGATCGTCTTCGGTGCGACTCGTTTCAGCCAGCTTCGGTAGACGGTGCGCCGTTTGCTTCCGGCCGGCTCGCAGCGGGCGCGTGCGATTTCTTGAATGGTCAAGTCGCGAATTCGATCGCGATACTTCATATCGCTGCGATCGCGGGGGTGATTGACGATCCAACGGTCGTTGCCTCGATGCAGGTGAATCTCGGCTTCAAGCGAGCGCAAGTGTCCATAGCTCGGGTCGCGCTGTTGGGAAAGCGCGCGTTGCAGGACTGTTTCCGCTTCTTCGTCGCGCCTAAGTGAGACAAGGGCATCCGCCAAGTGCGAGAGCATCCAGGGCCGCGCGTCGGCGCGTTCGAAATCATGCAGCATCAAGCGCACAACGTGCTCAGGGTCGATCGGAGCGAAAAAGTAGCCGAGCGATCCCCAAAGATCGGCGCTCTCAATCGGCGCGTCAACCAGACGATGCAGCCATCGGCACATCGGCTTGCTCGAACTGCCGCGCGGCAGTCCAGCGAACTCGGAAAGAGCCTGGGAAAACTCGGGGTGAGCTGCAAAGCGCTCGGTGAATTCAGCCTGCAACTCCTGTTGCGCCCTGTGCACAGCAGCTCGCTGCTTGGACTCAAAGCCGAACTCGGTGTGCATCATGACCGCATTCCGGCAGACGGCCTGGTTCGCGTCGGGACTGCGCGCGGCGGTCCGCGCGATTTCGAGCAGTTGCTTGCGCAGCGGTTTGTCTTCGATCAGCTGCGAAAGCCGATGCCAGGTTGAATGCGAGCATTCTTCGATGCGCAGCAGAGCCGACACAGCTTGGTCGACTGCGGCATCGCCGGCCCAAACGGCGCAGGCGGCGAATTCAAACAGGAAGTTCTCGGAGGCTGTTTGCGGGTCAAAGCCATCCGCCAGCATGCGACGCACACCTTCCTTGTCTTCGGCATGACGGCGTGAACCAAGCAACTCTGCGCGCAGGCTCTCGTCCGAAGGATCGAGCGCATACGCGCGCTCAAACATGCGCAAGGCTTCGACATCTCGATCCAAAGCCTCCAAGGCGCGTGCAGCCATGCGGGGCAGCCAATCTTCGAAGCGCAAGGCTTCGGGCACATTCTTGACGAGTGTGACCAACTCGTCGACGCATCGGTCCTCGCTGAGCCAACTTGCGTACTGATTCCAGGACGGCACATCGTCCGGTGAGCTCTCGAGCGCTGTGCGCAGCAGTTCGCGCGCGTCTTTCTTCTTGCCTTCGACGCGCAAGATTTCACCCTCTGCCACCGCAAAGCGAGGGTGGTTGCCAAGCCGTTCGCGAGCTTGTCGCAGCACGATTTTGGCCTCTTCAAAACGGCCACGTTGCTGATGCCAGTTCGCGAGAGCGGAAATGTGTCCCAGCTCGCCGGGCTCAAGTTGCGCGGCGCGTTCCAGGGCCGCCTGTCCTTCGGCATCGAGATCGGCTTCCGCGCACGCGGTGGCGAGCACACGCCGGGCATCCGCGTCGGTGGGGCGACGGGCCGCGTGTTCCCGCGCGACCTCAAGCATTTCCGCTTGGCGCTGTTTGCGGCTGAGCCAGCGAATCCAGGTATGCCAACCCCAGGAGTAACTCGAGTCCAAGTCGCAGGCGCGCGCGATGGTTTCAAAGGCCTCGTCGATCCGGCCCATGTCCCAAAGCAAGCTGGCGTAGCATCCAAACACGGAAGCGGTGCCGGGGAAGCGCTTCGTGGCGCTGCGAAAGACTTGGTCAGCCTCGGCGAACCTGCGCTGTTCAGCCAGAGTCAAGCCGAGGTGGTTGGCGATGGATGCCACATGTGGGCATTGATCCATCAAGCGCCGCACCAGATTCAGATGGGCATCCGTTTGGCCCATGCTCTGCAGTTGGTCGGCGAAGGCCATGCCCATCCGCCAATCGTCCGGATCTTCTTCGAACGCAAGGCGTGCCACCGCTTCAGCTTGTTTGGCGCGGCCGGCCTCGGCGAGGGTCTCGACTCGAGCAAGCAGAACCGGTCGGTTCAAAGGGAAGGCTTCGGCGAGCTGCGCAAGCCAGGCGTCGACCTGTTCGAGTGGTCGATACTTCAGGCTCAATCGCGCCACGACGCGTACATCGCCGGCGGCAGGATCGCTTGCCAACAACATGGCCTGCATCTCATCGAGTAGCGCTTGTGTTTCCTCGCTGGATTGAGCGGTTTGCAGGAGCCGGTCGTACAGAAAGGGGAAGGGCGAACCGAGCTCGAGCCGGCGCCGCAAGCTGGCGCGAGCCTCTTCGAGCCGTCCCAGTTCAAACTGGCAAGCGGCCAGGTCAACCCAGCCGGAAAGTTGGAAGGGTGCGTCTTGCACCAAGCGCTCCGCGGCCAGGAGCGCTTCTTCCGTGCGGCCTTCGGCGCTTAGCGTGCGACTGCGAAAACTCCTCACCATGTTGACGTCGTCGAGTAACTCCTCGGCGCGCTCGATGGCTTCATGGGCTAAGGAGTACTCATGGACCGCGTGCGCGCTGCTCCACACTTCAATGACTGCCTCGCTTGGCAGGCTGCGATCGTCCAGAGTCGTGCGCAGGAGTTGCAGGAGAGCTTGGCGACCCTCTTGCGCTCGCACCAACTCAAACAGCGTCTCCCAATGCGAGCCGGATGTGGGATGCTCGGCAACCAGTGCTTCGACCGCAGCGATCGCCGCCGGGAAATCACCCCGCGCACGGGCCAACTGGCAACCCAGCGAGGCGGTGAGCTTCGAACGCAATCGCGGCGCCTCGGCTTCTAGCAAAGTTTCGGCTTCATCGAATCGGCCCGCCCCCATGAGATGGCGGAAGTGTTCTTGAATCAGCCAGGCCTGCGAGCGTGGGTCGGTTTCTTTGGCGTGTTGAAGTAGTTCAATCGCCTGCTTGCGATCGCTCAAGTCGTCAAGGAAGGCCGCCAAACTGACCAGTGGATAGTTGCTCTTGCCGGCAAAGCGTTCGGTGCGCTCGGTCAGGAATCGCAAGCCTTCTTCGCGTGCATTTGCTTCGACGCACAAGTGTGCGTAACGCAAGGCCGCCGCTTCGTCGGTCAGATTGAGACAGGCGCCAATCCGAGCAAAGCCCAGCGCTAAGGCGCGCGTCTCGGGGTCGCGCCAAACGAACTCAGAAAGCTCGCGGAAGGGGACTTCGGTGACATCGGCGCGGCGAGCCGCGCGCAGATATTCACGCCAGGCACCGGGGCGGCCGTCGGGCTGGCCTGCCAGCAAGTTCGCGTGCATGACCAAGAGCGCGTAGGGGCAATCGAGGCGCTTGGACCAGCCCGCGACGAACTTGCGGTACTCTTCATGCTGACTTGCTGATTGCAGCGAACTCGCATGGCGCAGCGCGACGTAGCCATCCTTCGGTTGATGCTCGACGCTGACGCGGCTGACCTCTAAGCGCAGGCTTAGATCGTCGGTCGACCAAGCGCGGGCCGACAAGCACTCCCAGCGCATCGGGTCTTCCGGCCACGCGCGTACCAACTCATCGAGCTCGTTTAAGCGGTCGAGGTTGTTGTGCTCGCAAGCCGCGGAGTATTGCAGGCTGATCTTCTGCCGATCTTCATCGGGAAGTACCAGGTCGGCGTGTTGCTCGGCCACATCCGGTGGCATGATCAAGAGTGCGCGGCCGCCGCGCGCATTCTGCCACTTGATGAAATCGTCCTCGTCGATTTCACGCAAGTAGCGAGAGCCCGGGTCGAGCATGATGATGCGGCCGAGCATCTGGTCATAACCGATCACCGTCGTGCGATGTCCGCTGGTCACAAAGCGCAGACTGATGCTGAACGGCAGACCCCGATCGATCAGTCGTTTGGCTGTCCCGGCTTCCAGGTTGAAGGAGCGCACGACGAATCCTGCGCCGCGCAACCACGCGATTAAGTCGGTGTCACGCGTCCCGTCGTAGGTGATCTGCGCAGCGATCTCGGAGTGGTCGATCTCCTGTTCGAAGTAGCCCAAGATCGATGCCGCCGAGGCCGGAGCGCAGGTCAAGTGGGCCTGAATCTGGAACGGCAACTCCAGACGCTTGGCGACCCGCTCGGGCTGCTCAAGAACCTTCAGCATCTTGGCCGCTTGGCTTCCCGAATGATGCGCGTGTTGGCGCGCGAGATCGAGTTCGCCCAAGCGTGCGGCGATCTGCGCGACCCTCAGGTGGATGTAGCGTCGGTGGCGCGGACTGAGATGAGGGAACTCAGCCAAAGTGCGTTGAAAGACCTGCAAGGCCTCGCGCTCACGGTTGCAGTCGGCCAGGGCGCTGGCCCAGGCGACCTGCAGATTGGACATTTCGAAGCGATCGTTCGCGGCCGCAAATGCGGCCATGGCTTCGTCCTCGCGATTGAGCTGAAACAGCAGCCAAGCGTGAAAATGGGCGATCCGAGGTGAATTCGGATAGCGCGGCAGCTCGAGCTCGGCGAGCGCCAATGCATCCTGGTGCCGATCCTGAGTCTGCAAAAGTGCAAGCTGGTCGGCGATGACGCGGCTCGGTTCCAGTCCGGCTTCAGCGGCGCGCTCCCAGGCCCGTTCGGCCTTGAAGAAGTCGCGGAACTCAAGGTGCACATCGAAGCGGGTCTCCCAGAGCAGAGCCTGCTGATCTTCCGGCCAATGAGCGCCATCGCGAGTGTGGTCGAGCCAGTGCACGACTTCATGGAATCGCGCCATGCCCACCTGCGAACGCACCCATGCTGCCTGGGTGACCGCCGAATCAGGGAAGCGTTGATAGAGACGCTGGCGCAACCAGGTGGCGGCCTGAGCTCGGCCTTCGAAGCTGAGTATGCGAGCGCACAGGTCGCCGACCTCGGGATCCTGCAGCGCCTGTTCTTTGTGGAAGTCAGCCGGGAATAGCCGCCGCGCCGCACGCACCAGCCCGCGGTCGAGAAGCGCACTGGCTTCCTGATGCCAATCCAGGCTTGAATCCACTTGGGGATCCTAGCCGCGCGGCCTCGATTGAGGCCGGGCCGCGTAGGCTGTTGACGTGTTCGCGCTGCTCGCCGCCACGCTGATCTGGTCCTTTAGCTTCGGGATCATCAAACAAGCTCTTGCTGGGGTGCCAGGAGACTGGCTGGCCTTCTTGCGTTTGGCCCTGGCCGGCTTGGTTTTCCTGCCCTTCGCTTGGCGTGCGCGACTAACTCTGCGCACCCGTCGACTGATGCTGATCGGGGGAGTGCAGTTCGGCGTGATGTATCTGCTCTATCTGCAGAGTTACCCCATCCTCGCAGCATGGGAGATCGCGCTCTTTACTGTGTTCACACCGGTCTGGGTGTTGTTGCTTGACTCGCTGATGACTCGCGGCCGCAGCGGAAGAATCGGGGGCCGCGAATGGCTAGCAGTGATCGCCTGCGTGATCGGCGCTTGGCTGGTGCGAGCGGATCCGAGCGAACGCCCGGACTTCGGCCAAGGCTTCCTGCTCGTGCAAGGGGCCAACCTCTGCTTCGCCTTTGGCCAAGTGGCATACCGGCGCGGCTTGCAGTTCGACCCTGGCCGGGCCGACGCGGCGGCGCATGCCTGGATGTTCCTCGGTGGAACGCTGGTCGCCGGGCTGGCGGCCGCAACGCGGCTGATCGGGCCATTCTGGTCGGCGCCCGATGATGTGCTCGCGGAACTTCGTTTGGACGGCCAACAGATTGCCGCGCTGGCCTACCTCGGCATCGTCGCCTCGGGCTTCGGTTTCTATCTTTGGAATGCCGGCGCACGTCGCGTCTCGGCGGGCTTGCTCGCGACAATGAACAACCTCAAAGTGCCGAGCGCGGTCGTGGTTTCGGTTGTGCTGTTCGGCGAAGAGTTTGCTCCGAGCGGCGAGACGGGCCTCTGGTTGCGCAAGATCGCTGGCGCCGCGCTGGTGCTCGCAGCGGTACTCTTCATGACTCGTTCGCGCCGCCCGACCGCCTAGTGGGTCGATCTGAAAGCGAGCTGCGACGGACCGTATGGAACATCAGGCGCTCCTGACGCTGGCCGCGATTGGCCTGATCGGAATTGCCTGCCAATGGCTGGCGTGGCGGGTACGCCTGCCCGCCATCTTGTTCCTCTTGCTGGCCGGCATCCTGGCTGGGCCTGTGACCGGTTGGCTGAATCCGGACAAACTATTCGGCGAGCTGCTGTTTCCATTCGTCTCGCTGTCGGTTGCCGTGATTCTGTTTGAAGGCGCGCTGACCCTGCGCTTTGATCGCTTGCGTGGCTTGGGGCAGGTCGTGTGGCGCATGGTGATCGCCGGCCTCGTGATTACCTGGTTGGTCTGTGCCGCGAGCGCTTGGCTGTTCCTGGGCTATTCCATCGAACTTGCACTGCTGTTTGGAGCTCTGGTTGTCGTCACCGGGCCCACCGTGATCGCGCCCATGCTGCGGGTGGTGCGGCCGAAGCCTGCGGTCGCCGAAGTGTTGCGCTGGGAAGGCATCGTCATCGATCCATTCGGAGCCCTGCTGGCGGTCTTGGTCTTTGAATTCTTGGTCGCGCGCGGCGAAGGAGCGGCCTGGTCGCACACCCTGATGACCTTCACCGGAACCTTGGTGGTCGGCACGGGAATCGGCGCGTTTGCTGGTTGGTTGCTCGGCGGCTTGCTGCGCCGGCATGCGATCCCCGACTATCTTCAGAACGTCTTTACTCTCGCCTTGGTGGGTGGGGCCTTTGCGGCATCCGATACGGTTGTGCCGGAATCGGGGCTGCTTGCCGTGACCGTGATGGGCATGGTGATGGCAAACCTGCCACGCGTGCACGTCGAGGAGATCCTCGATTTCAAAGAGTCACTATCGGTGTTGTTGATCAGCACGCTGTTCGTGGTACTGGCTGCCCGGATTGAGCTTGATCAGCTGAAAGCGCTTGGTTGGGGTGCGCTCGGGGTTTTGGCGGTCGTGCAGTTCGTTGCTCGACCCTTGCAGGTTGCCGCGGCGACGGCGGGGTCTAGTTTGGACATGCGCGAGCGGGCTTTGCTTGCTTGGATTGCGCCGCGCGGCATCATCGCTGCTGCGATTTCGGCGATCTTTGCCCCGCGCATGAAAGAGCTCGGCTTTGAGGGTGCGGACTTGCTCGTGCCGATGGTCTTTGCCGTGATCGTCGGCACCGTTGTGCTGCAAAGCGCGACCTCGCGGCCATTGGCGAAACGCTTGGGCGTCGCGGAACCCGATCCGCGCGGTTTCCTGATTCTGGGCGCCAATGCGGTGGCTCGTGCGATTGGCAAAGCACTGCACGAGGCCGAAGTCCCGGTGCTGGTGGTGGACACCAACTGGGAAAACGTGCGCGCCGCACGCATGGAAGAGATTCCGGCTTGGTTTGGCAATCCGATGTCGGAGCGCGCCGAGACCGAAATGAATCTGGCCGGACTGGGCGGGCTGCTCGCTCTGACCCCGAACCGCGAATTGAATCTTCTGGCGAGCCGCAACTTCTTGCGTGAGTTCGGTCAACAGCGTTTGTTCCGTGCCCGCGCTCGAATCAAGAGCCGCGGCACGACGACCAAGGTTGCGAGCGAGAAAGCACACGTCAACGAAGTCCTGCACGGTCGTGTGCTGTTTGCGGAAGATGCCGTCTTTCCCGCGCTCGCTGCGCGCGTACGGGCCAAGCAGGCGATTCGCGCGACCACTCTCAGCGAAGAGTTTGGCTGGTCCGATTGGCTGAAGCAGCACCCGGACGCGCTGCCCTTGTTCGCGATTTCACCGGGCGGAAGGGTCGAGGTCTACGCCATCGGGGACGATGGCTTGGAAGCACCCGAAGTCGGGCCCGGCTGGCGGATCCTCGCCTGGATGCCGATTCCGAGCGAGCCGCTGCCGGCCTAGTCTTGATTCTCGCAGCGGGCCGCGGTTTTCTTGCGCAGGCTGAAATCTGCACGCGCTGAATCCGAACAGATGGGCGTGCTCCCTCCACGCCTGTTGAAGATCTCCCTGGTCGCGATGGCTGCGCTGCACCTGCTCGCGCCAGGCTCTCATTGGACCGCGCTCCCCGGTTCGTTGTTCGGCCTCGTTCCGATTGGGCTCGGCTTCTACTTGAACTGGAGCGCGACGCGTCGATTCAAACGCCTCGGCACGGCGATTCATCCGGATGAAGATCCTGCCGTGCTGGTGACCCGCGGACCTTTCCGCATCAGCCGTCACCCGATGTACTTGGGCATGGCGCTCGGCCTGTTTGGGTACGCCGTCCTGCTCGGCAGCTTGACGCCACTGCTCGTGGTGCCGGTCTTCTTGGTGCTGATGGATCGTCGCATCATGGCCAAGGAAGAGACCTTGCTCGAAGAGTCTTTCGGCGACGAGTACGAAGCCTACCGCGGCAAGACCGCGCGCTGGGTCTGATCGTCGTCGGTCGTGCGATCGAGCAGCCAATGGTGCAGCTCGCGTAAGTCAGACATGCGCTGATGCGCGTGCTGGAAGCGCTCGGCAGGCAGCGGCAGGGAAGGCACCGCGATCGTGTAACAGCCGGCTGCAATCGCCGATTCCGCGCCTGTCGGAGAATCTTCAATCGCGAGGCAGCGCTCGGGCGCGACCTTCAAGCGGCGCGCGGCTTCCAGGTAGGGGTCGGGGTGCGGTTTGCTTCGGGCGGTATCAGATTCGCCCGAGAGCCAGGTCTTGAACCAACGGCCGAAGTTTGCGTGTTCGGCGACCAGGTCGAGCTGCTGACGCGGTGAAGCGGTCACTACCGCCATCGGCAGCGCGGCCTTCAAGAGCATCTCCAGCAAGGGGACCACGCCGGGCATCCACTGCGGGCCTTCGTCGGCGAACATCCGCGCAAAGATCGCGCTTCGCATTTCGGTCAACTCTTGGTTGCATGGGCCGAGGTCGAAGTCCCTGCGCATCGCGTCCCAAAAAGCCGACTCATTCCAGCCGATCCAGTCTTGAATCTTCGGGGGCGGAGCCTCGCACTGACGGTGCGCCGCGATGGTCTCCATCGCAGATTCCCAATGCAGATGTTCGGAGTCGAGCAGCGTGCCGTCCATGTCGAAGAGTACGGCGTCGGGGAGGTTCCAGTTCGGTTGCGTCATGGGAAGCGCGTCCCCTGCATCCTAGGCTGACCCTTGGTGCGAGGTCGACGGCCTTCAGAATTCAGCAAAACTCCGCGGATACCCCGTGCAAGTCGCTGGCTAGGGGAAGGAATGCCTGCTCTGCGCCGTTCCCCCCAACGCGACGAGAAAGCTGATTTGACGCCGATGATCGACGTCACCTTCCTGCTGCTCGTCTTTTTCTTGTGCACGATGAAGTTCCGTACCTTTGAGGGGCGGCACGATGCGGCCCTGCCCAAGGCCTTTGGTACTGGGCCTGAACACAGCGAGCCCATTGAGACTGCGACCATCGTCGTGCGCCTGACCCAGCCGGGGCAGGTGGGTTACCGCATCGGAACCCATAAGTTCAGCGATCTAGCCGGTTTGCGGTCATTCTTAGGAACGATTCCGCTCGAGACGCCAGTCACGATCGATATGCGCGAGGACACCATCCACCAGGATTTCATGTCGGTGCTCGACCAATGCGTCGACCGCGGCTTCGCACAGGTCATGATTGCCGGCACGCACGAGAACTAGACTCGACTTGCCGCGCACGCGCCGCCCACACCCATCTCTCGATGAAACGATCCCTCGCTTTGCTCCTGTTGGCCGCGACCGCGTGCCAGTCCGCTGCCCCCGATCTTTCCGATTCTTGGGGGGCATTGCCCGTGCTCGACCGCGTCGAGATTGAGTATCGGGGTTCCTTGCGCACCACGGGCGACGCCGGCTTGAAGATCCCTGAGTTTGAGTACGTCGATGTGTCGGAAGGCACGACGCCGCCGGCGTGGATGATTCAGGTGGGCGTGTTTGAAACGACCACCCAAGGGGTGCATCGTCTGATTGGCGATAGCGCGATGACCGAGAACAATCAGTTGTCGGGCGGCGTGGTTTCGCTCGAAGAGATGCAGCGCACTTTGGGCGCGATGGTGGATGCCGGGGATTCGACGCTGGTCAACGAGCCACGCTTGGTGGTCTACGAAGGTTCGCGCGCCAGCATGACGGTTGCGAATCAAACCGCATTCATTGACCATTTCGACTTTGAACCGACGCCATCCTCGATCTTGATGGACCCGGAAATCGGTGTCTTTATGTCGGGGCTGCTGATCGATATGGTCCCGCAAGGCCGCAATGCGGATGGCAAGTTGGAACTCGAGTTTCACCTCACGTTGAGTGAGCTGATCGAGATGAACGAGGTCGAAAGCAGCTACCCGCTGGGTGTTTCCTTCACCATGCAGGTGCCGGTCTTCATGCGCCAAGACCTCCGTGGCTTGCTGACCATGTCCGAAGATCAGGCCGTGGTCTTGCCCGTGCTCTACGGCGAGGGCAATCAACGGCTCTTGATCGTGGTGCACGCCAAGTCGGTTGCAGTGCCCGATGAGGCCCCCGCTACGCAGTTGCTGGAAGTGCCGGCGGGTGTCAAGCGTAGCAGCGAAGACGAAATCTAAGTCGCTGCGCAAAGATGCGAACCGGGCCGGCGCCGGTAAACTGACCGCAGATGGCCTCCGGTTCCAAGAAAGTCATTTACGCGGCGCTTGTCGGTAACTCCCTGATTTCGATTACGAAGTTTGTGGCGGCCAGCATCACCGGCAGCTCGGCCATGCTGTCGGAGGGCATTCACTCCTTAGTCGACACCGGCAACCAAGGCCTGCTGTTGATGGGCCTGTCCAAGGCCAAGAAACCGGCTGACGAACGGTTTCCGTTTGGCCACGGAAAAGAGGTCTACTTCTGGAGTTTCATCGTCGCGATTCTGATCTTCGCGGTGGGCTCGGGCATCTCGATCTACGAGGGGATTCACCACCTGATCCACCCGGCCGAGATGAAGGACCCGACGATTAACTACATCGTCTTGGGCTTGGCGATGGTCTTTGAAGGAGTCGCCTGGTGGATGGCGTTCAAGGAATTCGATCTGACCCGCCGCGGTCAGAGTTATTTCGAAACGGTCAAGCGCGCCAAGGATCCCACGATCTTCGTGGTTCTGTTTGAAGATTCGGCTGCGATGCTGGGCTTGATCGTGGCTTTTTTGGGCATCTTGATTGGTCAGCTGACGGGCAACCCGTACTTCGATGGTGCGGCCTCGATTCTGATTGGCTTTATCCTCGCGGGCACCGCGATTTGGCTGGCCTGGGAAACCAAGGGCCTGCTCATCGGCGAAGCTGCCGAGCCTCGTTTGGTCAAAGGAATCCGCGAGCAGGCAGCTCATCTGCCACAGGTGGTCGAAGTCAACGAAATATTGACTTTGCACATGGGGCCGGACTTCGTGCTGGTCAATATGTCGATCGACTTTGCTGACCATGCAACCGCCGGCGAGCTGGAAGAGGCGGTCGCGGCGCTCGATGAAGCGATCCGCCGCAAGCATCCGCGCGTCAAGCGCGTGTTCATCGAGGCGGAAGCCAGCAAGCGGGCGCGCGGCGTCGACGGTTTCGGTTCGGGGAACGAAACGGGCGGCGAAGGGCCAGCCGTCGTGTCCTAGAATGGGGGCATGCTTCTCACGCATGCCCTGCTGACACTGATTGCACCGCAAACTCCTGCTCAGGCGGTTCGACCGCCGGAAAGCCGTTCGGCGATTCAGGACGCAAGCCGGATTACGAGTTTCCGTGTTGGCGAGCACGAGTTCCTCAGTCGTCGGCTCGACAACGGCGTGCGCGCCTTCGTGGTGCAAGATGCCGCAAAGGATGCCGACGGTCTGGCGTCAATCTTCGTGGTAATTTCGGCCGGCAACCGCGACGAGTCGGAAGACACGACCGGCCTGGCCCACTTAACCGAGCACGCCCTGTACACCGGAACCCCAACAACCGGGACCGACGAACACGACCGCATCGTGCAGCAAGAACTTGGCGGCGAGTCGAATGCTTCGACCCGCGACGACTACACGATTTATTACGACCATCGCATTCCGGTTGCGTCGCTTCCGCGCGTGCTGGCCATGGAAGTCGATCGCATGGCGAACATCAGCTGGATCGAGCCGGCGGTCTTGCACGAGCGCGAGCGCTTGCGCATCGAAGAATTGCACACCTGGAACCCGTCGATCACGCGCGAAGAACTGCTTGAGCACGCGGTCTACCAGAAGGAAGGCTACCGCTGGGGTCGACGGGATGAGAAGGGGCATACCAAGGCTCCCGGGATTGGCATCGATGTGATCCGCGCCTTCTACGAGACTTGGTACCGACCTGAACATGCAACGGTGGTCGTGGTAACTCCCGGTGATCCGGTCGAGGCGCTCGATCAAATCGACGCTGCTTTTGCGAGCTGGCGCGGCAAAGGCGGTTTGGATGTTTTGCCGCGCCCCACCGAACCGAAGCCCTTCGGCCCGCGCACGCGCCGTTTCGAGAGCGGGTTGGCACAGGATCGCGTCGAATATTGCTGGGTGGTGCCACCACGCGCTCATGAAGATGCGGTTGCGCTTGCTGTGCTCGCGCGAGCGCTCGATCGTGTGAAGACCTCGGAAGGCGAGCCCTTTCAAGTCTCTTATCACGAGCGCCAGGGCAGCAGCCTATTCCGCATTGCCGCGAACGGCCCGCGTGCCGCGGCCGAGCTTGAGACACTGCTGGATCGTTTGCACGAAGTTGGCATCACCGCGGAGCAAGTTGCCGATGCGCAACGCGAAGAGGCCGATCGTTACAGCAGCTTGCCGTTGCGCGCACGGCCGTACTTTTCGCTCGCTGCAGAAGTGGCACGGTTCGGCGTCTACGGCGAGCACGGAATTGTTGCGTACTGGTCGGACAGCGTGAACTCACTGACCCAAGAGGCCGTCGTCGCCGCGGCGCGCGCGCACCTCAGCCCGAAGTCGCGCGTGCTGGTGCACTTCACCGCAGCAAGCGACGCGGATGCTGCGCGCGAGCTACCGACCGAAACGGCAGCGCTTGCCAAGTTCGCGCAAGACGCCGGCGAAGCGGGCGAGTATCAACTTGCGGTCGCCGCGTATACCGAGCTGCTGTCCCGCAAGCCCAACAAGAT
Organism: Planctomycetota bacterium; assembly: GCA_040264055.1. GTDB lineage: Bacteria > Planctomycetota > UBA1135 > UBA1135 > UBA1135. Next base: position 15,737 of record JBDQJC010000005.1, on the reverse strand, counting down.
GAATACCGTCATCTATCTTGCGACACGCGGCCAGCTGCATATGGACAAGGAAGATTGGGATGCCGCGATCGCCGACTTTGAGCATGCGCTCACTGTGGTCGATTACCCGGCGGTACGCGATCTCTTGCAGGAAGCCAAGCGTCGCAAGTCAGAAGGCGACGACGCTTAAGCCGCGCGACGATCGCGCAGCAGCTCGGCGAGCGAGCGGCCGAGCTCGTCGATGTCGACAGGCTTCGCGAGGTAGCCGTCCATGCCGGCACGCAGACACCGTTCGCGGTCGCCGCGCATCGCGTTGGCCGTCATCGCGATAATCGGAATCGAGGCGACGGGGTGATCCAGATTGCGAATCACGTTGGTCGCTTCGAAGCCATCCATCTCGGGCATTTGGCAGTCCATCAGGATCGCGTCGTAGTGCTGGGAATCATCCTGCATGGCGGCGACGGCCTCCACGCCATTCTTCGCGATGCCGACTTGATAGCCGAGCTTCTTGAGTTGCACGCGAGCGAGCTTGCGATTGACTTCGTTGTCATCCACAACCAAAACGAAGGTTCCGGGCGTGACCGGTGCGGGTGCAATCGGTCCATCGGTGGTGCGGCCCTCGGGGCTTACCGCCGGTTCTTCCGTGCCCAAGGTCCCAAGCACGACGCCAATTCGTTCACGAAGTTGGCGTAGGTCGATTGGCTTTTGCAGCCGCGCGTCGATCCGAACCTCGCCCATGCGATCGCGCAGATCGCCGAGAGTGACCGAACTTAGCAGCATCATCGGCACATCCGGGTGGGGGAAGCCTGCATCACGAATGCTCGCAGCGAGCTCGAGCCCATCTTCACCCGGCATGTGGTAATCAAGCAGGATCAGGTCGAAGGGCAAACCGAGCGATTGCGCGTGACGGCATACCTTGCGCGCCATCGCGGCATCCTCGGCTTCGTCCCATTGCGCGCCCCAAATCTCAAGCTGGCGGGTCAAGATGCGGCGGTTGGTCTCGTTGTCATCGACGACCAGAATGCGGCGCCCGCGCAGTTCGGCGACTTGCTCGGTCAGCCCGCGATTCTCCGCGATCGCGGCGTCGACCGTGAAGTGGAAGGTACTGCCTTCGCCCGGCTTGCTGGTCACTCCGATCGCGCCGCCCATCTTCTCGACCAGTGACTGACAAATTGTCAGCCCCAAGCCAGTTCCACCGAAGCGGCGCGTGGTCGAGCCATCGGCCTGCGAGAAGGAGCGGAAGATTCGATGCTGCGCATCGCGCGGGATGCCAATGCCTGTGTCGGCCACTTCGAATCCAAGCAGGCAGCGCGGCGCGGCGCCAGCTTGCGTGTCATCCGCTGTATCGATGCTGCGCACACGCACGACGATTTCGCCCTGATCGGTGAATTTGACGGCGTTGCCAAGCAAGTTGAGCAGGACCTGGCGCAAGCGCACGGGGTCGGTGACGATGCGTTCCGGCACATCAGGGTCGATGGCGACGACCAGCTCAAGTCCACACTGATGCGCTCGCTCGGCCATGATGCTGGCCGCTTCCATGACCGTTCCACGCAGGTCGAAATCGATCTCTTCGATTTCGAGCTTGCCTGCTTCGATCTTCGAGAAGTCGAGAATGTCGTTGATGATGTCAAGCAGCGCCTTGGCCGAACGCGTTGTGGTGTCGACGTAGTCTGTCTGCTCTTCATCCAGCTGGGTCTGCGCCAGAATCTGCGTCATGCCAATCACACCATTCAAAGGGGTGCGGATCTCATGGCTCATATTGGCAAGGAACTCGCTCTTGGCTTGGCTCGCGCACTCTGCGGCGATGCGGGCGGACTCGGCTTCGGCGGTGCGATCGCGTACGCGCAGTTCCAGCGAGTCATTCAGAGCGCGCAACTCGGCTTGCGCGCGTTCGGTGTCCTCACTCGCTTCTTCGAAAGCCTCGGCTAGGCGTTGCACTTCATCGCGGCGTCGCTCTTCGCGACGCGTTGGGCCTTGCTCTTCGCCGTCTTGTTTGCGCATGGCGCGCGTACGGACGCGGAACAAGGAGACGCTGCGCATCAGCTGGTGAATCGGCAGCAGCACACTGCGCCGCAAGCCGAACCAGAGCACCGCGCCAACCAGCAGGACAGCCAGCCCCAGGCTGGTCAGACTCTTGCGAGTCTCTTCGTGCAAGGCCGAAAGCGCTGCAGACTTTGGTAGCCAGGCCGTGAGTTGTGCGTTGGGCCACGGAAGCGGGGTCGAGAAACCAAGCGCACCCTCGGCGCGATCGGTGCCGACCACCGGGCTACCCAACATGTAGCGCACATCATCGCGCGTGTCGGTCAGGCTGAGTTCAAGATCCGGTGCCCGCGTTTGCAACGAGGCGAGGGGCGAAGCTTCGAGGTTGGCCAGGTCGACGATGCAGACCAAAACAAGTTCGTGAGCTAAGCCGCTTTCGGGCCCGCCGACGCAAACGCGTAAGCGTGAGCCATAATCGTCCCAGCGCGTCCAAACATCATGCTGGCCAAGGTCGCGGAACCAGTCTTCGCGGGCGATCGATCGCGGACGCAGGATTCGCTTGCCGTCGACAACCGAAATCACACGCTCTCCGGCGAGATCGTAGACCTCAAGCTCGGTGATCTCCGGGCGCAGTTCTTCTAGATCCGCCAGCTCATCTTCCAAGCCAGCGCGCACTTCCCGGACCCTTTCGTCCATCCCAGCCATGCGATACATCGCGAGCTGACGCATATTCTCGAGCGAGTGCGTGAAGCGCAGCAGGTTCTCGACCTCGCGTACGCGGTAGCTCAACTCGGCGGCGGCGCTTTCGGTTTGCTGCTCCAGCAGACCGGCCTGTTCGCTGAGTTCGCGAACCTGGCTGTGTTGGTAGAACCACAGACCGCCGACTGTCGTCAGGAGCATCGCGGGCACAAAGGTGCCCACCAGCAGTTTGGAAGTCAGGTTCATTCTGGCGATCGTGCCGCAACAAGCTCCGCAGTCTGCGCGTGGAGTTGCGGCAAGTGGTGAATCAGATTCGGGCCACCGCCATGGTCAGAGCGGTGATCCAGCCTGATTCCGTCGGCCAAATTGACGGTCCTGCATGAGCGAATGATGGCTTGACCGCCCGTTTCGGGGACCCATTCCAAGAAGTTGGATTGTCTCGATTCGAGACGCGGCGGGTGGGCGAGCGCTGTGATCTTCTTGACCGGGCCACTCCGCTTGGAAAGCAAGGAGGATTCGGGCCTCTATGGGTGCACAGGAGGACTGGCTAAGCAGATCGATTGGAAGACCGGAAGAGCCGCGCGACTGTTTCAGCTTGACTCAGTCCTCGCGCTGCTCGGACTTCTCGATTCTGATCAGGAATGGGCTCGCCGGCAGCCCATCTGAGTCAAATACGGTCGCAGTCGCCGCCGGTGCCCAGGCGTAACGGATGGCCTGAGCCCTTTCTGGAGTCGCGAGGATGAGTTCAAGGATCAAGTCGCCTGGCGCCGCCGAGTCCGATCGCCATTCCCCTACATCGGCGATTCGCCACCGACCTTCTTGGTCTTGCCACTCGAAGCCGGCAGGGAGATGCGCCCCTTTCTTGCCCATTCCATCGCCGAAAGCGGTGAACTCCACTGTGATGTGCTTTTCACCGAGGTAGGCGCGAATCACCCGCGGCCCCGTGTGCAGGCAGTCCTGGCCATAGACCAGGTGTCGAGCGAGTCGAGCCAAGCGCTCGCCGACTGGCTGCTTGCGGCGCGGGTGGACGTCGTTTGGATCGCCGAGTTCGAGCGTCACGGCCATGCCCGTGTGCGCAATGCTCCGCTCGAGTTGCCGCTGCTGCTCGCGGAAGGCCGGCCAGTGTTCGCGATTCATCGCGGGTAGCTGCACGAATAGGAAGGGCAAGTCGGGTTGCGCCCATGCGGCGCGCCATGACTCGACCAAACGGCGGAAGATGGCTTCGTGTTGCGCGACGCGCTCGGCCGAACCTGCGTTCGATTCGCCTTGATACCAAAGCACGCCGCGTACCGGGACCCGCATGAAAGGCTCGACCGCGGTTTGCCACAGGAAGCCTGGCTGAAAGGCGTGGTGCGGCCCCGTTTCGTCCTGCGGGATCTGCCAGTTGTCTTCAAGCGCTCGCGCTAGGTTCTGACTCGCTCGTTCACGACACCATGCACCAAGCATCTCGTTGTCAAGCCAGTTGCCCGCTCGCACCAACTCGGAAGTTCGCGGGTCGCCAGCCAGAGCTTCGCGGCTGACCCAAGCTTCGGTCGGGGTGCCGCCGGCGGCGACATCGATGAGGCCAATCGGTCGGTCGAGTTTGCCGAGCAACTCATCGCCGAAGTACCAGGCAACCGCCGACATGCTGGCGATCGATTTGGGGCTCGTCACGCTCCAGCTCCCTTGTCGGAAACGGTCTGGCGCGAGGCCATCGACGGTGGCTTGATCCCAAGTGCCGCCGGCGCCGGTTGCTGTATACGCAGCTTGATAGAAACGGATGGCACCCAGATTGCGCGCATCGATCGGGTTGGCTGCCATGCGTTCGAGCAAGGCTGGCCACGCCTCACTGCGCGAAAGAGGCCATTCCATATTCGACTGGCCGGCCGCGAACCAAACTTCGCCAAACAGGACGTCTTCGAAGCGCACCATCTGACTGTTCGCGAGTATGTCGATGCGATAGCGTTCAAAGGAAGCGGGCTGGGCAGGAAGCTCGGCTTGCCAACTTCCGTCAGCTTTTGCGTTGACGTGAACCGAAGCGATCGTGTCGGTGTCTCGACCCACGAGTCCGAGCGCGATGTGCACGCGGATGTTGGGCGGAGCCGTGCCCCAAAGCAAGACCGGTTGCTCGCACTGCAAGACCATGTGTTCGCCGAAGACCGGATCCAGCTTAAGCCGAGCCTGGTCCGGACTCGGCGCGGCCGGCGATTGAACGCCGAAGCTGAGTGCGGTGATGACGAGGAATCCAATCATGCAGCTCCACTCTAACGAGCGTGGAGCGAGCGCCCGGCATTGCGTAGAGTGGGGTATGCGGGTTGTCGAAGGAGGTTGCTCTTGCGGTGTGGTTCGCTTTCGGGTGCAAGGCGAGCCGCGCTTTGTTTCCTACTGCCATTGCGATAACTGTCGGCGCGCGCACGGCGCCGGCGCGGTTGAATGGGCGGGCTACGAAGAAGCGAGTCTGCAGTTGCTTGGAAAAAGTGAAGCGGACTTAGCTCAATGGCTCACGCCCACCGGGGCGAGCCGGCGCTTTTGTCGCAGCTGCGGTTCGCCCTTGTTTTTTTCCGCGCCGCGTTGGCCGGGAGAAATTCATATCGCGGTCGCTGCGCTCGAGGCAGATCCCGGCAAGCTTCCCAGCGCACGCGTCTATGCGGATCGGCCGCCCGCGTGGTTGCCGGTGCCACAGGATGATTTGCCGCATCTTGGTGGAGAAGACGGAGTTTCACCCCTTTGAAACTCCTTACGAGGGGTTAGCGTGGAGTGATGAACGTCAAGATCGCAGACCTCATGAGCAAGTCGGTTGTTACCGTCGAGCCCCATCACACCATGGGTCATGTGCGCACCTTGTTCGAAAGGCACAAGTTTCATGCGCTGCCCGTAGTTGATTCAGATGGACACCCCAAGGGCATCGTGACCACATTGGACTTGGCTCTATCGGAATCGGATCAGTCGCATGTGTCGAGCATGCTCAGTGGCAAGGTGTGGACGATTCCGCAGTACAACGGCCCGCACGAAGCCGCACGGCTGATGCGCAAGCACCATGTCAATCATGTGGTCGTCACTCACGAAAAACAGATCGTTGGCATTCTGTCGAGCTTCGACCTGATGCAGCTCGTGGAAGAGCACCGCTTCACGATGAAGAACCCACCGTCCTGATCGGCGGGCGCGTGGTCTTTCGCCTTTGCGCTATTTTCCGGTGGCGAAAAGTGCTTCGATCTTCTCTTCGAAGCTGCGCTGTAAGCGTTCATATGCCTCGCCAGTGGCGGGGCCGCTAAAGCCAGAGTGCAGGGCACGGATGGTTCCGTTTGCGTCGATGAACAGGGTCGTCGGGTATGACTTCACCGCGTCAACGATCGGGAAGGCTTGCGCGGCGAGCTTCTTGTCGGTGCTATCGGACACCAGGACGACCGGCCACGGAAGTTGCATGGCTGACTGGTAGCGCGTCAGCTGAGCGAGGTCGCGATCGCGATCGCCGCCCAGTTCGAAAGCCAGACTGGTGATGGCGAGACCGCGCTCGGCGTACTTTGCGTAGAGCTGCTTGAGGTAGCGATGTTCGTCGTGGCAGTTTGGGCACCAGCTTCCAAATAGCACCAGCAAGCGCGCTTGGCCTGGCTTGGCCAGCGCACCCAGTTCGACGCTGCTTCCGTCCAAGGCAGTTGCCTGGAAGCGCCGCCAATCAGGACGTTCGGCTTCTGGTTTCAGGCCGACCTCTTTCCAGGCGTCGGGCAACTGAATCTCGGCGTCGGGCTCGGCTTGCCAGCTTTCGTGCCACGTGTCCCGACTATAGAAGTGGCCAGCGAGGCTGGAGAGACCACCATGAACTCGGCCACTACTAATCTGCCGATTGGGGGCTCCCTCGGCGGTGAAAAGGAAAGCATGCGCACCATCGAAGCACGACAGCCGCAAACCGCCGGCATCGAGATTTCCAGCGAGGTAGCGGTAGTCGCCCGTCGTCGTCAAGAAAGTCGCATGCACGCTTTGGTCCTCGTTGACCTTGAAAATTCCAACTGCTGGATCTCTGGAAGACTCGAACTGCACGCGATAGCGCGGCGCCAGAGTGAGCGGCTTCGCGCCCGGTGGGAAGGGGCGCGGTCGAAAGCGATTCACGGCAAGCGGCTTCGGATCGGAGCTGCCGGAATAGCGAGCTAGGAACTCCATGCGCGTTTGCTTGTCCTTCCCACTGGTCTTGATCCACTCGCCGCTGAGAATCGAGCCTTCCAACGAAGTCTGGCACCGAATCACGGAGTCGTAGTGCGGAAAGCGCAGCTCGAGCGTCCAGTTCTCTGAGGCTCCATCGGCGTCGACCAACCAGATTGCTTCGCTGATCTCGATGCGCTCGGGGCCGTTGATCAGTGCGGCGGTCCAAACCTCGTTTCCCGTTTCGCTCAAATCGACGCCGCGCGGGCGGCGCAGCTCGATGCCGAAAGGCAGTTCGCCACCGGGCGATTCCAATCGAGCATTCCAGTAGCCGTCGGGGATCGACGGAGGTTGGCCAGCGGCCTGCAGTTGGGGCGAAGCTAGGGAAAGGAGCGCGAGAGTCAGCATGACTAGTCTTCCAACGCTGCGCCGCCGCCATTCTTGACCGGAAGTTGCTTGGGCGGCAGCAGTAGGCGCAATTCGCCTTCGTTTTCCGAGAGCGAGCGCCAGTTTTCGTGCGGTGTATCGATCCGAGCGAGGGCGGCGGTCGGATAGCGCATGCGTGCACCGGTCAAGGCATGCACCAGCCCCGAGCAGCCTGGCTCGTGGGCGATGACCAGCAGGGTCTCGGTCTCGGCGTCGACCTGGCGGATGCGGCGCAACAAGCCTTCGGCGGATGCCAAATAAAGTTCAGGAAGGAACTCGCATACCGGTGGCTCGGAGCCCCAATCGGATTCGGCAATGATCTCCCAGGTTTCGCGCGTGCGTTTTGAATCGGAACAAAGCACCTGTGTCGGACGTGGCCCGGTGGACGCGATGTACTTGCCCATCGCTTTGGCAGCTTTGCGGCCACGCTTAGAAAGAGTGCGATCGTGATCGGGCAGATCGTGGTCCCAGTCAGACTTGCCGTGGCGGAGGAGAAGTAGGGTACGCATGGAGGTCGGCGTGGGGCGCGTGGAGGTCAGGGCAAGGCGCGTGGCGCTTGGCGTTGGACACGATTTCACGCACTCCCCAGCCTACGCGTGCGCCGCTGAATGATCGATGAAGGCGGACGCCGGCACGCTAGCTTGGCGCCTTTGCTGCAGAAGACTTGGCCGGGCAACTAGGCGCGTCGAGTGGGCAGCAAAGCAAGGCCGCCGAGCAAAGTGGCGACCATCGCGACTTCGGCGAGAATAAAGAGGGCGACAGATCCGCCCTCGGAGCCGTCAAGCAGGGTGGCGAGCCCGCGCGCAAGCGGCACACCGGTCCAGCACAGTGCGATTGTGCGGATGCGTTCGGTTGCGCGAGTTTCGGCATTGGGCACGAGCTTGCCGCGCGAGGCGAGCTGCCGCAGCGCGCCGAAGACCAGCACGCCCATGGCCGTCCACATGCCGCCGTAGAGCGCGCGGATTTCGCCGCGGCCGAAGGCGTTCTGCGGCTCAAGCGAAACGGCGGCAGCGGTTGCCGAAGGGCTGACCAGGCCATAGATGCCAAAGCCAAGGGCGCTCAAACCCCCGAGGGCGAGCAAAAACAAGGCGAGGGCGCGGCGCGACATGCTGACTCTTCGTGGGCCAAGCCGGTCTGGACTCGGATTTCTACTTTTTAAAGCAAAGTGCTTTGTATTATTGGCGCATGGACCTGGAACTCCAAGCAGCTGAAAAGCAGGCATTTCACCGCGCCGCACTCGAAGACGGCATTCTAGACATCCTCTGCGGCTTGTGTTTTGTCGCCTGGGGCTTCTTGGTCGAGGCTGGGCAAGCCGGGCTGGGCGGCATCACATTCGCCGTGATCTACCCCACCGGCTTCGCGATTCGCAAGCGGCTGATCGCCCCGCGCATTGGTCACGTCACGCTCAAGGAGCAAACCGTGCGCTCGAAACGCCTGCTGATGATCGGGCTTTTCACCTTCACCGCGGTGGCGGGGCTGGCGCTGTACCTCGCGAGCGATACCGAAGCGGGGGACTTCCGAGCCAGGATGGACAGCCTCGGGGTGATGGTCCTCGCCTTCCCGCTGGCCTTGATCGCGACCATGATCGGGCTGATTTACGGGGCCAAACGAGGTCACGCCTACGCGGTCGCCATCATGCTGAGCTTCCTGGGCTGCCATCTCTCCATTGAAAAGGGCAGCCGTTGGGACGAGCCGACTCTGCCATTGATGATCAGTGGCACGATCGTGTTGTTGACCGGGATCACGCTTTGCACCCGATTCATGCGCAGCCACCCGATTTCGGACGTCCCGAGCGACCTGTTCGACGCCTCGCGCTAAGTCCGTGGAGCTCGACAAACTCATTCACGCTCCGGCGCGCCTTTCCATCGTCAAGCAACTGATGGTGGTCGACGATGCCGATGCGACTTGGCTTCAGGGCCAAACCGGTCTTAGCTGGGGCAATCTCGCGACCCACGTGCGAAAGCTCGAAGAGGCGCGCTATCTCGAGGTGCGCAAGGAGTTTGCCGAGCGCAAACCGCGCACCGTGTTTCGCCTGACGGCCGAGGGACGCGCCGCGTATGCGGAGTACCGCCGGAAGATCCTCGAGCTCCTGGAATGACCCCGATTCACAACTCCTACACCCTGCGCAGCTTGGTCTGCGGCGTCGCATTGGTGCACGTCATTCGCTTGGGTGGGGCCACGCTCGATGTACTGGACACGGCGGCCCTTGCCTTTGTGATCGCGCTGCTGGTGTATCAGCTGATCGGGCTCACCCAACGGTTGAGCCAAGCCGAAGCAGGGCTGAGCCACTGGTCGATCCCGCGCAATCTGCTGTTCTGGACGGTCGGCTTGTTGAACACGCTTTGGTTGGACCCCGATTTGCGCCATAGTTTCCGTCCATGGGCGGGCACCGCATTTCTGGTCTTCGCCGCATTGGAAGTGGTTGTGCTGTACCGCTTGGAACGCACCTGGTTGAACAAGCGCAAGTAGCGCGCAAGAGCCGAGGCGCGGCGCGCGCGTAGAATCGGCGTATGCCGGCTACGAAACGCAAGCTTCTGACCATCACCCCGGGCACTGCGCAAAAGGCGCCGCACGGCAATACCTTGCACTGCAAGGATTGGCACGCCGAGGCGGCCTTGCGGATGTTCTTGAACAACCTCGACGCCGAGGTGGCCGAGCGTCCGGAAGATTTGGTGGTCTACGGCGGCACTGGCAAGGCTGCGCGTAACTGGGAAGCCGCGCAAGAAATCGTCGCGACTTTGCAGCGGCTTGAAACCGACGAGACGCTGCTGGTGCAAAGCGGCAAACCGGTCGCGGTGTTTCGCACCCGGCCTGGCGCGAGCAAGGTGCTGATTGCGAATAGCAACCTGGTTGGCAAGTGGGCGACCTGGGAACACTTCCGTGAGCTCGAGCGCGCAGGCCTGATGATGTACGGGCAGATGACCGCGGGCTCGTGGATTTACATTGGCACGCAAGGCATCTTGCAAGGCACTTACGAGACCTTCGCCGCTGCGGCCAGGAAGAGCTTTGGCGGCACGCTGAAAGGCACGCTTTCGGTGACGGCTGGTTGCGGCGGCATGGGCGGCGCGCAGCCGATGGCCGTGACCATGAACGAAGGCACTTGCTTAATTGCCGATGCCGAGCAAGCGCGTTTGGACTTCCGTTTGCGCACCAAGTACCTGGATGAGTTGCAGCCGAGCATCGACGCGGCAATCGCACGCGCGCTGCAGGCGAAGGAAGCCGGCGAGGCGGTGAGCATTGGTGTGTGTTGCAATGCGACCGAGTTGCTGCAGGAGTTGTTGGACCGAAACATCACCCCCGAGCTGCTAACTGACCAGACCAGCGCGCATGACCCTCTCGGTGGTTATCTTCCTAACCAGATGACCTTTGAGGCAGCGATTCAATTACGCGAATCGGATCCCGAGGCTTATCAGGTCGAGAGTTTCCGCACGATGGGGGAACATGTGCGTTTGATGCTCGCGCTGCAAGAGCGCGGCGCCGAGACTTTTGACTACGGCAACAACCTGCGCGGCTTCGCCCAAGAGCGCGCCGGGGTTGAGAATGCTTTCGACTTCCCGGGCTTCGTGCCGGCTTACATTCGCCCGTTGTTTTGCGAGGGCATGGGTCCATTCCGTTGGGCTGCGCTGTCCGGCGACCCCGAGGACATTCGCAAGACCGACGAAGCCATCCTGCGCCTCTTCCCGCATAAGGAAAGTCTGTGCCGCTGGATTCGCATGGCTTCCGAGCGCGTGGCTTTCCAAGGCTTGCCGGCGCGGATTTGCTGGCTCGGCTACGGCGAACGCCACGTCGCCGGCTTGGAGTTCAACCGCATGGTGCGCGATGGCGAGCTCAGCGCGCCGATTGCGCTCGGTCGCGACCACTTAGATTGCGGCTCGGTCGCGAGCCCCAACCGCGAGACCGAAGCCATGAAAGATGGCAGCGATGCGGTCGCCGATTGGCCACTACTCAACGCGATGCTGGCGGTGGCCGGCGGCGCCAGCTGGGTCAGCTTGCACCACGGCGGCGGCGTCGGCATTGGCTACAGCCAACACTCGGGTCAGGTGCTGTGTTGCGATGGCACTTTCGAAACCGATGAACGCATTCGTGCGGTGCTGACCAACGACCCCGGCATGGGCGTGGTCCGCCACGTTGATGCGGGCTACGAGGAAGCCGTCACCGCCATGCGCGAGCGCGGCGTCGATGTACCGGGCCAAAGCTAAGTCCTAGGCGAGAATCAGGTGTCTTGAGGCGGCCTGACAAGTGCCTTTGGTTGGGAAAGGTGGAGCCAGGCGCTGACTTGACCTAGATTCCCTCAGTGGCATCGCTCGTCTCCCCCCTCGGCCGACCGCTGCTCGCGGTTGCTGCGATCGGCGCGTTGATGGCGTGTGGTCGGCCGCTAGCTCAGGACGAGCAAGCCGCGCTGCCCGAAGTCATCGCCATGCCGGCGGCGTTTTCACCGGCGGGCGAGCGGTTGGTGCCCTCGCAATGGTGGACTGAATTCGCCGACCCAGAACTCAACGCGCTGATCGATCGCGCAGTGCGAGACAACTTCGATTTGCTCGCGGCTTGGCAGCAGTTGCGCGCCGCGCGTGCGCTGGTGTCGCGCGAGGCTTCGGCTCTGAGCCCCAAGCTGGACCTCGAAGCCGATTTCGAATCGCGGCGTCCCGGTGGGGGCGATGGCGAGAGCTTCGGCTTGGGGCTGCGCGCTTCCTATGAGGTCGATCTTTGGGGGCGGCTGGATGCGGCCGTGGATGTCGAGCGCTTCCGTGCCGAGGCGGCGCTGGCCGATTACCGCGCCACCGCGCTGTCGCTTTCGGCCGAGCTGAGTTTGGCTTGGTTCCAGTTGCTCGAAGCGCGAGCGCAAAGCGCGCTGCTGCAAGAGCAGATCGCAACCAACGAGCAAGTCCTGCAGATGATTCGTTCGCGGGTCGGCATCGGCGAAGTGCGCGGGGTCGACATTCTGCGTCAGCAGCAGCTGATTGAAGCTACGCGCGCGCGCCTGATTGACTCCGAGAGCCGCGTCGAGCTACTGGAACATCTGCTCGCGGTGTTGCTTGGCCAAGCACCGCAAGAGGGCGTTCCGGTCGACGCCGCGCAGCTTCCGAGTCTGGAACAACTTCCCGCTTTGCCGGCGGCTGGTTTGCCGGCCGAGTTGGTGCGTCGCCGCCCGGATGTGCAGCGCGCATACTTGTTGCTGCGCTCGGCCGATGCGGAAGTCGCGGTTGCCGTGACGGCGCGTTACCCGCGGCTGAGTTTGTCGGCATCTTTGTCGACAAACGATCAAGGCGCGAACGAGTTGTTCGAGGATTGGCTGCGAAACTTGGCCGCCAACTTAGTCTTGCCTTTGATCGATGGCGAGCGGCGCGATGCCGAAGTCGAGCGCAGCCGCGCGCTGGCCGAGCAACGGTTGCTTGAGTACGGCCAAATCACCTTGCAAGCTTTTCGCGAGGTCGAAGATGCGTTGGTGCTGGAGCGCGGCCAGCATGAGTTGATCGCAAGCTTGGGGCAGCAGCTCGCACTTGCCGAGCAAACCTATGAGCAATTGCTCGCCGAGTACTTCAACGGCTTTGGCGAGTACCTCGACGTGCTGACTACCTTGACCGATGTGCAAGAAACGCGCCGCGACCTTCTCGCTGCACGCATGAATTTGATCGAAGCCCGGATCGTGCTGTATCGCGCGCTGGCCGGCGGCTTCGCGACTGAACGGGAAGAGGAATCATGAGCCCACGCCTGACCGCACTTGTTTGTTTCGTGATGATCGCTACGACCGGCGGCGTGTTGGCGGCGATTTTCCTAACCGAATCGGCGGCCGAGCAGGTCAGCGCGACCAAGCGCACCGCGATGTTGGTCGAAGTCGTGTCGGTGGAACGCGGGAACTACCGCCCGCGCATTTCGGCGGTGGGTACGGTGCGTCCGGTGCGCGAGATCATGCTCAGCCCGCGTATTGCCGGCCAAGTCTTGGAGCGCTCGGCCTCGTTTGAGCCAGGCGGTTTGGTCGCGCAAGGCGAAGAGCTGATCGTGGTCGATCCGGCCGATTTTGAAAACCAGCTGGCGCAGCGCATGGCCGAGCTGCATCAAGCCGAAGCCGATGTTGCGGTCGAGATGGGCCGGCAGAAGGTCGCCGAAAAAGACTACGCGCTGTTGGATCAGGATCTTCCGCAAGAACAGCGCGCCCTGGTGCTGCGCAGCCCGCAATTGGCGACGGTGCAGGCCAAGCTCGAAGCTGCGCAAGCCGCGGTCGCGCAGGCCGAGTTGGAACTCGAACGCACCCGCGTGCAGGCTCCGTTTGATGCATTGGTCTTAGAGCGTCAGGTTGAAGTCGGCTCGCAGGTCGCGCGCGGCCAGAGCATCGGCCGCATGGTCGGCTTGGATACCTATTGGGTGGTGGCGACGATGCCGCGGTCCGAGTTGCGTTGGCTGCAGGTGCCAAAGTCGCCCGGCGATCCAGCTTCCTCGGCGACTTTGCGTGACGCCGCGGCTTGGCCGGTCGGGGTGACCCGCGAAGGGCTGGTCGAGCGGGTGATCGGCGAGCTCGACAAGGAAACGCGGCTGGCCCGCGTGATGGTGGCGGTGAAAGATCCGCTGGCGCGTTTCGCGGAGGATCCAGAGCACACCCCGCCGTTGATGATTGGCTCTTTCCTCGAGATCTCGATTGCCGGGCGCGAGGTGCAAGATGTGGTGCGCTTAGATCGCAGCTTGTTGCGCAAAGAGAACACCGTTTGGGTGTATGAGGACGGCGTGTTGCGCGTGCGTGCGGTGCAGATCGCTTTCCGCGACTCCGGTCATGTCTACATCGAGGCTGGCTTGGAAGCAGGCGAACAAGTGGTCGCGACCGACCTTTCGACTGCGGTCGATGGTTCGGCGTTGCGCTTGCGTGGCGAGAACGAGGGCGCGGACGCGAACGAGGCCAAGGAAGCAAGCGAATGAGCCGTTCCGATTCCGAACCGGACCTCGACCTCGAGCACGAACGCAAGCTCGCCTCGCGCGGCATGATCGCGTGGATGGCGCGCAACTCGATTGCCGCCAATCTGCTGATGTTCATGCTGATTGGCGGCGGAATTTGGGCGGCGTTCGGCGTGCAAAAAGAGGTGCTGCCGAACTTCGAGTTAGACATCGTGGAAGTCAGTGTGTCTTACCCCGGCGCGGCGCCGAGCGAGGTCGAGCAAGGCATCCTGCTGCCGGTCGAAGAAGCGGTGCGCGGGGTGCAAGGCATCAAAGAAGTCACTTCGACCGCGCGCGAGGGCTCCGGCACGATCTCGGTCGAACTGGTCGCCGGCGTCGAGCGCATGAAGGTGTATCAAGACATCGATCAAGCGGTCAGTCGAATTCGCACCTTCCCGGACGAAATTGATCAACCCGAAGTGCGGCTGCGTTCGCAGCAACGCGAGGTCCTGTTGGTCGAGGTCTACGGCGAAGTCGATCCGTGGGATCTGCGCGTGCTCGCAGAACGGCTGCGCGACACGCTGCTTGCGCATGTTGCGATCACGCAGGTCGAGATTCGCCGGGTGCCCGACTACGTCACGCACGTCGAGATTCCGCACCTGAAGCTGCGCGAATACGGGCTGACCTTGGGGCGAGTGGCGCGCATCATCGAGGAATCGAGTCGGGATGTTCCGGCGGGCTCGGTCGAGACCTCGGGGGGCGAGATCCTGCTGCGTCTGCAGGAACGCAAGCAGTGGGCCGAGGAGTTCGCTAAAGTCGTGATCCTGACGTCGGATGAGGGCTCCGTGGTGACGCTGGGTGACTTGGCCACGATCCGGGACGGCTTCGAAGAAACCGGCTTCCAGGGACAGTTCAATCAGACGCCTTCGGTCGGCGTGCAAGTCTTCCGCGTGGGCGCTGAATCGCCGCTTGAAGTCGCTGCGGCAGTGGAAGAGACCATGGCGACCTTCCAAACTTCGCTGCCGCCGGGGGTCGAGTGGCGGATCGATAACAACTCGGCCGAGGACTATCGCGAACGCCTGTTCCTGCTGCTCGAGAACGGCGGCTGGGCGGTGCTGATTGTGCTGGGCATCCTGGCGCTGTTCCTCGAGATCAAGCTCGCCTTCTGGGTGATGATGGGCATGGTGATTTCCTTCGTCGGCGGCATGGTGTTCCTGCCCGTCGTCGGCGAGAGCATCAACATGATTTCGATGTTCGCCTTCCTGGTCGTGCTGGGCATCGTGGTCGATGATGCGGTGGTGGTTGGCGAGAACGTTTACGAGTATCGACAGCGCGGCATGGACCGCATGACAGCGGCGATTCGCGGTACCCAAGACATCGCGCGGCCGGTGGTGTTTAGCATCCTGACGAACATCATCGCCTTTGTGCCGCTGCTGTATTTGCCCGGCACAACCGGCAAGTTTTGGTGGCCCTTACCGGCGGTAGTGATCATTGTGTTGGTGGTCTCGCTGGCCGAAGCGCTGTTCATCCTTCCGGCGCACTTGGCGCATTCCCGAGAAAGGAAGCGCACGCAAATCGGCGGCTACTTGCACAAACTGCAGCGCGGATTTGCGAATGGATTCGAGCGCTTTGTCGACCGTTGGTTCGGCGCGGTGCTGACGCGTTGTTTACGCAACCGT
>JBDQJC010000004.1:0-74328 GCA_040264055.1 Planctomycetota bacterium | reverse complement strand
GGAGCTTCACAGGTCGGCTGCTGCAGATGATGGCCGAACCAGGCACAACCCACGGCAATGCCTTCATCGCCGGGCCATGGCGGAATGAAGACCTGTTCAAATCCGGCCTCACGGGCAATGCGGCCATTGGCGGTTGAGTTCAAGGCGACACCGCCGGCCATGCACAAATTGCGCGCTCCGGTTTGCTTGCGCAATCGCGTCAAGAACTCGAGCAGCACTTCCTCCAAATCAACCTGCACTTGCGCAGCGAGCGCGGTGTAATTCGCACGCAAGTCTTCGTCGCCCGCCTGCGCGGCGGGCCACTCGGCAGGCTGTTCGGCGGTCAGCAGTGTCGGCCAATCGACTTTCAGATCTTCGAGCGGCCCCGTCATCAACGGGCTTGAGCCTACCTTGCCCGCCCAAGCTTGCTTCCAAGGCGCCAGGCCCATGACTTTGCCGCAGGCATTCCAGTCGCCGAAGATCTGTGAGGAAACGCGGGAATAGACCGCCCCGAGCGACTCCATGTTCTCGAAGCCGTAGTTATAGAGGAAGACCGGGGTGCGCTCTTGAATCCAACGTTTCCAAAGTCGTTCGAGGTGCAGACCGCGAAACTGATAAACGGTCTCGCCCTCGCGTGCGGTGCTGTGCGCCGGAGCTTCGGCCGGGAACTGCTGAAAGCTCGCCGCAGCCGGCAAGTCGACATCGGAGGTGTAGCTGCCAAGCTCGGAGCCGACCGATGCACGCTCGAGGTCAGCGCGGGTCGTACCGATGCCATCGGCCACCAAAATCAAGCCTTCCTCAAAGGGTGCGAAGGGCAACACCGACCAGGCGTGAGCAAGGTGGTGCGACAACTCGTGCTTCGGAACCCCTGGAAAAAGGTTGCTGTCCCGCAATGCACTGGGCGGCTGCTGATGCAGTGCACAGGCAAAGTTAAGGTGTTGCTCAAACGCACGAATGCGAAACAGGTGATTGTTCGCGACGACCAGGCCGATCTCGTCGAGTGAACGGCCACAGGCTTCCAGCAATGCCTCAACCACGGCAGCGGCGTCGCCACCATCGTGCTTGCGCCGGGTGACCCTCTCTTTTGCCAATGCCCCGAGGACCTGGCCGCCCTCGTCCAGCAAGCACGCAGCCGCTGAATGGGTGTACTGGTTCAATCCGAGCACGAGACGCGCCGTCATGGCGGCAGGATACGCGCGCGGCCAAGTCTGGTTTCCTTGCCGCGGGGCAGATTCCAGTGGTGACCAGGCCTGGTCCTGCGACTAGCCTGAACATGCCCCCGGATCGCTCTTCCCCCCAGAGCCATGGGCTTGCTGTGCCGCGCCTCCTTTCCCTTCTGCTTGCGATCTTGCTGCTGCCATCGACGGTGCTCGCGCAGAAGTCGGTCGCGGTTCCAGGAGTTCCGGTGCGCCAGCGCGACATCGACCGTGCCCTTGAGATGGGCAGCGCTTGGCTGCTCGAGCAGGCCGGTCATACCCAACGCCAAGGGCAGCGCTGCTTGATGTACTACGCAGCCATTCAAGGGGGGATCGACAAACAGACACCAGCCCTGCACGAGTACGCCAAGGAGCTGGGGCAGGGTGGTTTCGGCGCGACCTATGACACGGCTTGTGCGATCTGTTTCTTGGTTTCGCTCGATCCGGTCGCCTACCTTCGAACCATTCAGCGGGCAAGTCAGCAATTGTCCGGCATGCAGAATGACAATGGGAGTTGGGGGTATCCGTCAGGAGAGGGCCTCTCAAACACTCAGTACGGCGCGCTCGGGCTTTGGAAGGCAAGCACGGTCGGGGTCTCGGTCGATCCGCAGGTATGGGAACGGTTGGCGCGACGGGTGCGCGAGTACCAAGGCGAACACGGTGGTTTCGGCTATCAAGTCAACGGCGGAGAATCGGTCAATATGACGACCGCCGGTGTCGGCACGCTGGCAGTTTGCGAGATGGAGTTGCTGCGCCTCGGCGCTGCCAAGCCCAGAGACTTCGCGCGTGAGTTCAAAGCGCGTGAGCTTGGGTTAGCTTGGCTTGAAGATCGCGTTCCTCCCGAGGCTCGTGGGATGACGGGCTGGCCGCTTTATGGTCTGTATGGCTTGGAGCGCATGGCAGCATGGACGGGTCACTCTCGGTTGGGCGCGCACGATTGGTATCAACGCGGTGCAGATCATTTGGTGCCGCAACAGTCGCCGGAAGGCAACTGGGGCTCGTTCTCGGATACGGCCTTTGCTGTGTTGTTTCTCGCCCGCGCGACCAGCGAAGATCGCTCTGGAGTCGCGGTGACGGCCAGCGATCGTGAGGACCGGGGATTCGCGGTCACGATTCCCGAGATTTCGCCGTTGGCTCGCTTGCGTGTCGAAGGCAATGGGCCGAGTTTCCAGTTCGGAATCGAGAACTGGGCATGGCCCAAGTTGCGCCCCTACGAGTGGCCGGGCGAAAGCGGACGAGAGCCACGTGTGCGCGCGGTCGAACACCTTGTGAATGGCGAGGTCGTGCGCGTGCAACTGGTGGATGCGACGCGCCCCATGCTCAATCAACGCTTCCGCACCACGGTTTGGGCGAAGCAGCGTGGGCCCATGGAGCTCAGCATGCGGCTACATCTCGAACTGCCGAAGAAGCGCACCAAGGACGCCGAGGGGAAACCCCTCTCGGATGTCATCGAACTTGGCCCGGTGGATCTAGTCGCGCTGCGCAGCTTGCCGAGCCTCGATGAGGCGGCCATGAAAGAAATCGTTGACTCGCGTATGGCGCTCGCAAATGCAAGTGCCGGGGCAAGCTCGCGTGCGCCGGTCGGGGCGAGCTACGCCAAGCGATCGCACGCTCCGGTCGCTGCGATTGATGGCGATTTGCAGACCGCGTGGTTGGCGCGCGCCAACGACAAACGGCGTAGCTGGACGGTGCGGTTGAGTCGTGCTCTCGCCACCGCCGAGTTGGTGGTCCATCCGGCCGTCGACGGTGGGAAGCTTGGCGAACTCGCCCAGGCCAAGCTCGTCGAGGTGCTGATCAATGGCGAGCACCGGCACGTGCTGGTGATGCCTGGAGACGGAACCGCGGGGCAGCTCCATTTCGAGCCGGCGGTCGAGGTAGATCGTCTCCAACTCCGCGTGATCAGTCTGCAGCAGGCCAATCCGGACCAGGCCAGCCCGTTTGGCTTCGCCGAGGTCGAGTTGCTGCGCGCGGGCAGCTAAGCTTCGGACATGGAGTTTGTCTGGCTTCTCGTCATCGGTGGCCTCGCTGGTGCCATCAGCGGCCGCATCATGCGCGGCAAGGGCTTCGGCTGCGTCGGCAACATCGTGGTGGGGGTGATTGGCTCCTTCCTCGGCGGCCTCGCCTTGCCCGTGGTTGGCGTCACAACCCGCGGTGGGCTCGGCTCTCTGGTAAGCGCAACGGTCGGTGCAATCTTGTTACTCGCGCTGGTCGGTGGCCGTGGAGGCAAGCGATGAGCGCAGTACGCGTGCGTCGTGCCGGCGCCGATGATCTCGATCTGCTCGCCCCGCTGTTCGACGCCTATCGCGTCTTCTACGGCCAGGATTCCGACTTGGCCGCCGCGCATCGCTTCCTGGCAGTGCGCCAAGCCGCGGGCGAATCGCAACTTATCCTCGCCGAGGCCGACGGCGAGGCGGTCGGATTTGTGCAGCTCTATCCCTTCTTCTCATCCGTGCGACTCGCGCGACTGTTGGTCTTGAATGATCTCTATGTCGCCGAAGGCGCGCGGCGCATGGGAGTCGCGCGGGCTCTCATCGACGGCGCGGCGGAACTCGCTCGTGACCGAGGTTGCCATGGTCTGATGCTAGAAACAGCCGAAGACAATCGTGCCGCGCAGACGCTTTATGAAAAGCTGGGCTGGGAACAGCAGACTGGGTTCCGGGTCTACACGCTTCGCATCGAGTAAGCAGCCGCCGCAGCGCGTCGTGAGTTAGTCACGGGTTGCCTCGAGCAAAGTTTCGACTCGGCGATCCTGCGGGAACATCTGCTGCAGAATCAACGCTTGCTCCTGCGCCGCGGGCTTTTGCCCTTGGTCGAGCAAGAGGTTTGCGTAGAACGAACGAAGATCGAAATCGGCTGGATGGCGAGCCAGCGCTTGTTCCAAAACCGAGGCCGCTAGGGATGCTTGGCCGGCATCGTTGAGTGCAACGGCGTGCACAAAGGAGAAGCGCGGGTCCTCGGGGGCGTAGCGAGCGGCCTTCTCAAGATGCTCAAGCGCCAGTTCGCGCTCGCCCATCCGGACCAGGAGCAGTCCCAATGAATGGTGCCCGGAGGCAGCGCTTGCTTCGACCTCGAGCAACGCTTCCAGCACTTTGCGGCCCTCTTGTTCCCGGCCGAGGGCACGATAGAGGTCAGCCAAGTTGACGGCCGCGCCGACAAAGCGAGGCTCGAGCTGCAAGGCACGCTGATAGGCGGCTTCCGCAGCTTCGAGTTGTCCTCGGTTGAGCTCAAACAGCCCGCGGTTCAGCCAAGTCTCGGGTCGCTCAGCAGCGGCATCGAAACTCGCCATCAACTCGGCGTGTTGATCGGCTTCGGCTAGCAGCCGGGCCGCTTCGATGCGCACCGCCATCGCCGGGTCCTGGCGCATGGTGCCGACGACTTGATCCAGCACGTTGCGTTCGGTGCCTTCAAAAGAGCTAAGCGCGGCGAGTCTCACCAGCGCGTCGGAATCGGACAATGCTTGCGCAGCGACGGGAAGCCGCGTCCGCAACGGAGCATTTGCCAGCGCGATCAACGCACTGCCGCGCACGATGCCCGGCCAGCCTGGATCCATTGCCAGATTGGCGAGCCCTTGATCCGCTTGCGGTACGCCAGACCAGGCCGCGGCAAACAGCGGCCCAAAGTGCGGCTTCTGCCAACTCGTGTCGCCATCGCGTGCTTGCGTAATCTGTTCGCTTGCCCATTCCGGAGAACGATTCTCGTGGCAGCTGGTGCAGGTGTCCGGTGCTCCGGTCATGCGCGCTAAATCGGGTCGTGGCACGCGGAAGCTGTGGTCGTGACGCCGATCGATGCCCATGTAGACGCGTTCCGGCATGTGGCAATCGATGCAACTACTGCCGGGGCCATCGCCTGGATGGAAATGATGCTGCGGTGAATCGAAGTGGCCAGGGTCGTGACAGGTTGCGCACAGATTCTTGCCGGGAGCGCGCAGCTTGGCAGTGTGCGGGTCGTGACAATCGGAACAACGAACACCGGCCGCGTGCATCTTGCTTTGCAAGAACGAGCCGTAGACGTAGACCTCGTCGCGAATCTGGCCATCAGGGAAGTACAGCGGATCGCGAATCCACTCGACTTGGTGGGTATCCAAGAAGGCGCCACCTGGCTCGGCACCATCCACCAAAGGGCGACGGCGTGCGTGACAAGGCGCACAGGAATCGATTGTGCGATCCGGATGCGGTGCGGCACTGCGCTGGCGCGTAACCGCGCCTTCGGCCATCTCCCAGTAGCCGCCCGATCGATCGGCAAGGTCGACCTGCAGTCCGAACGGGCCGCCGGTTGCGAGTTCGGTTGCGCTGGGCGATGCGGCCCAATCCGCATGCGCGGCGCCCGGGCCATGGCAGGCCTCGCAGGAGACATCGAGCTCTGCCCAACGGGTATGAAACGCGTTTTCTTCGACGTCGTAGCCACGCACCAAGCCGGTGCTATGACATTCGGCGCACATCGAGTTCCAGTTCTGTTCGCGACCGGTCCAGTGCAGCAAGTCGCCCGGTGGAATCGGCTCGTCGGCGTACAAGTGGTACCAGCGCTGACCGCCTTCGGCTTCGGGTCGGGCGTCCCAGCAGAATGGCAGGACTTGCAAGCGGCCGCCTTCGGCTTCGACTAAGTACTGCTGGAGCGGTGTCACCCCGAAGACATAGCGCACCGCAAAGTCAGCGAGTTCGCCATCGGCACCTTGCGTGCGCACGACAAAGCGTTCTCCGTCTCGCGAAAACTGCGCCGTCGTGTCGAAATGGCGGAATTCGGCGTCGTCAAAGTTTCCCAGCACGGTTTGCGGGCTGACTTCCTGCATCGCAAGGTCGTGGTGGGACCCTTGCCAAGCAGCGTGTTCATCCGGGTGGCAGCTCGCGCACTTCGCTGCGCCGACGTAACGCGCATCGTGCGAGGCTTGCGAGTGGCCAGCAGCGAAGCCCGCTGCTCGCGATGCATTCGGTTCGTCCGGCTGCCCGCAACGCGCGAGCAACACGATCAAGGCTGCACCGCCACAGGCGGCCAGCGTGCGAAGCCAAGCCGCCTGCATGCGCTTACTCTAGCGGCGCGATTCGCTTGGCGAAGAAGCCATCGCAACCGCCGCTTCCGGCACGCGAGACAGCGCCATAATCGCGTAGGCGGTGCCGTAGGCCTTGTGATAGCTGTAGAGCGGATAGTCCCAGAAGCTACCATCGGGCTGCCGGCATAACAGCACCGCGCGGAGCAAGTCCGGGCCATGGGCGATTCGGGCCTCTTCCGAGAGTTGTTCCATCAGCAGGGCAGCGTAAGCGTGGCCATACAGATAGAAGTAGCCCGAGACCCCGTAGTGCGATTCGTGTGGCACGGGGCGGCGCAGGCCGGCAATCTGGAAACGCGCGTAGGCACGAAGCAACGAGTCCAGCGCGTGCTCGATGCGATCGGCTTCGACCTCGCGACCCCATAAACGCAGCGCCTCCAGACACACCGGCACGCGGCAGGCTGCACCTTTGATGTGATTGACGCTGGTGTGGGGTGATTGGCGCCAAAGCTCGCCGTAAGTAAACGCCTTCATCGGGGTTTCGCACCGGGCTACCGAGGAAACCGCGCGATCAATCATCTTCTCCGGCAGCTCCAGGCCGAGATCGCGCGCACGCGCCAAGCCAATCAAGCACGTCGCCGTCGTGAAACTCATCGAGGTGAAGCTTGGTTGATAGGTGACCGGAGCTTCCAAGCTGAGGTAACCCCAACCGCCATCCAAGGCTTGGTATTTGCGAAGCTTCACGATGAGGCGTTCGCAGGCAGCAAGAATCTCGTCCTTGCGTGCGTCCTCGGGATGGGCCAACAAGTACTCGGACATCGCGCGCAAGCCATAGCCAAAGGCCCAAACGCTGTAGTGTTCGATTTTGTTGGCGCGCTTGACGTCGTGTTCGGCGAGCAGTGCATCGATCCCGCGCGACAAAGCCGCGTCACTCGCCTCGGTCCGGTAGGGACTATCCAACAGAGCCATGACTCCCAGCGAGGTCGTGGCGACCCGGAAGGCATTGTGGCTGCCCGGCACATCGCAGAGCACTTCGTACCAGCGCGGCGAATGGTGACTACCCCAGCTTCCCTTGGGGTTCTGGTTGTCGATTAACCATTGCACTCCGCTACGAATTGCGTCGTTGCGGCTGACATTAAGATGTTCCGCGTGATCCGCTTGCGCGGCATTCAAATGCGGTGCAAGCGGTTCCTGCCCAGCGCGTTCCAGCGCGCGGTCGACACTTTGTTGGGCGATCGTCGGACTCGCCGCCAGGCAGAACGCCCCAAGAAGAGAGAGCATGCGCACGCTTAGTTGCCCGCGCGGAAGCTCACAGAAGCCGTGGCGCCCGGCACCAGTTGCGCTTGATCGCCATCCAAGACCACGCGCGCTGCGTATCCGCCTGGGCCAGGGAAGGGCTCGACCATGAGCTTGCCGGTCAACTTCAGTTCGCTGCCGTCGACATCGACCGAAACGTGCTGACCTTGGGTGACCTTGCCTTTGTCTGCTGCCGAGAGTTTCATGCTCAGTTCGTAGGCACCTGGTTGGTAGACCGTGAACGCAGCTTGGCGCGCGGAGAGCTGACCGCCCATGCGGTGGCGCTTTCCGCCGGCGTCTTCGATTGAGCCATGCAGCAGCATGCCGCGCTCAGGGGCCCGCAGCTCAAGTTGCTTGGCGTCAGCGCGCAAGTCCTCCAGACGCTGCTTCGCGTCGCGCAGGCCGCGCTCCGAACTGGCCAGGCCGCGTTCGGTGCTCAACATGCTCATGCGGGCATTGCGCTCGGCATGTTCCAGATCCATTTCTGCTTCACGGACCGCCATCTCGCGCTGCATGCCGGTGCGTTCCCATTGGATCGCTGCACTGTGCTCTGCTTGCGCTTCTTGGAGCTGAGCAGACAGCTGGGACCGCTTCAAGTTGCGGCGTTGGCGCTTCAGAACGATCTCTTCCGTCGCATCGGTGAGTTCGTCATCGGTGTACATCGCTTCTAGTTGACGCAGTTCGTCGAGCGCATCTTCGAGACCATGTTCGCGATACATCGCCGAAAGCATCTTCTGCGTTTCCGCCTGGCCAAGCTCAAACTCAGCCCAGCTCTCGAGCTCTTGCTGGGCGCGTTCCAGCGCTAGCTCCTTGCGGTGCAAGCTCCACTCGGTTGAATCACGCTGCATGTCCGCGCGGTCGTGCGCCATCCGAAGGTCCGTTTCTGCGTTCTCGACGGCGATTTCGGCGTCACGCAGCTGGCGTTGCAGGCTGCGTCGATCGACGCGCGCGATGGGTTGTCCCTTTTCTACCCACGAACCGTGCTCGGCAACTTCAAGCAGAATCATCTGGCCGGAATAGGCGCGTGGCCAAGGCATCAGTTGTGTGCCTTCCACGGGAACGACCGTACCGCTACCGAGCGCCACGATCTCGACTTCGGTGGCAGGCTCTTGCTCGGGCTCTTGAAAGGCCGGGCTAGCAAGAAGGGGGAGACTGACCAAGGTGGTCAGGCCGAGCAAGGGAGTAAGCGGATTCATGACAGAGAGCTACGGAAGGATCAAGAGAGACTGCGCATTGCTCACCATGCGCATGCCATTGCGGTCATCACTGACGAAGCAGAGCCGAAGAGGGCGATTGACGATGCCGGGGCGATCAAGTTCGCCTGGACTGGCCGTGAGGACAAACTGAGCGCGGCCGTTGCCGTCGAGCACACCGCGCATGGAGCTGTACTTGCCCGAGCCAGCGAGCGCTCGCACCCGGTCGGTAATCATGGTGTGCGTAAAGGGCAAACTTAGGTTCTTGTAGAAGGCGGAGTCTCCGGCTTCGCCAACAAGAACTTCATACCGAGCGTTTGCGAAGTCAGGACCGGCATCGAGCTCGTAGCTCAATGTCCCGCCGGCGGCTGCGCTCAATTCAGTTAGGCTTGCGCGCAGCGAATCCACGGCAAGCGGCACCGAGTAATGGTGACCATTCGGGTTCTTGGCGCGACGCAGATAGATTTCTTGCTCTTGCAAAGAAGCGCCAGTCAAGTGAGCCGGGATGCGCACATCGACACCGGGGTAAATGCCTTGATGGGTCCAAACGCGATTCTCGTCGCGGAGGGCCGAGGTCAGTGGCTCATTGCCGCCGGATCGCGCGTAGATCAGACGCAAATCGCCTTCTGCCTGCACGACCGAAAGCACGTGTTGCGGAATGCCGGGAATCGATTGAGGCGCAAACCAATGGGCATCGGGGCCGCGACGGGTTGCAAGCATCAGCTCGCCAAAGCCGTTGCGGTGGCTGACGAAGTACAGCTCCATGCCGTTCTCGGACAGCCAAGGTGCCCGGTCTTCGGTGTCACTATTCAGTTCATCGAGGCGGCGCGGCGTGTCGAAATCGACCGCGGTGCTGGCGCGTCGCGCTTCATGCAGGCGCATGATGCCGTCACTTGGATCGGTGGCCGAAAAGAACAGTTGTAGCTCATCTTCGCTGAGGCAGAACTCGCGCAGGCGCCCAGCCGGGGTACCTGCAATCGCGACATCCACCGCGCCAGCGAAAGCCGCGCCTGGTTGCGGGCGCGCCACTCGCTGCAGACTCATCTTTCCCGTCACCTGACTTGCCGCCGTGACCCAAGCTCGTTGGCCGTCGCGATGCACAAAGGCGTCTTGCAAATCCAGTTGAGGCAGTCCAGGTGTGAGGCTAGCACTGAGTAATGGCGCTGCATGCACGGGCGTCTCGTGCAGCAGGGTCTGGGGTGGCCACAGCAGCGGCTGATATCCACCGAGGCCATCATCGACACGGAACGCAAAATGGTCCAAGCCCGGAGTGGAGCCCGGCATCACATCTACCGAGTAGCTGCCATCCTGGTGGTCAATGACGTTTTGGATGCTCGCGAGGCCAGCGGAATCGCTTTGATGTTCCAAGCTGATCGTGGCGCCGCCAACTGTGAGGCTAACGCCATCGATGTCGTACAACTCGATGTCATAGCGCACGGTTCCGCTTCCCGGAAGCACCCGCTTGGTCTGCGGGATAACCAGCGAATGCACCGAATCGGCAAGGCCTTGTTTGGCAATGCGCCAAGCGTCGTATTCCTGGCGCAGCAAGCCAATCGGCTCGGGGTCATTTGGACCAAGGTTCTTGATATTGAGGCCCATGTAGAAGGCGCCTCGGCCACACCCCAAGTTCATATCGCAGTCCTTCTTCGGGTCGCCAGGTCGAGCGACCAAGAAGTAGGCGCAATACGCACTGTGGGTGAAGTTGGGCGGCGGTGCTCCGCAGCCATCGGGCTGGGTTGGGCTACACGAACAGCGCCCGTCGCCACCTGCGAGGTGCGCGGCTTCCATGGCGGCCATGACCTTTTCGGCAAGGTCGCCCGGGGTGTTCAAGATGGCGGCTTCGGCGTCGTCTACGACTGGCTGGCCCGTCAAGACATTGCCTTGAATCGCGTAAACCAAATCGCCCACTTGCCCGGTGACGCCGCCGGCCCACGCGCCCGCGCCGCTGCCCGTGAAGGTGAGGGCGCGTCCTTGCAGATCGACCATGCCGTATTGACGCAAACGCAGTTGAGTATCGCGCGCATCAATGATCGCCAAGATGTCGTCGGGATCGGTCCCGAGCAGCATTTGATCATGGATGACCAAACGATTGCCGATGCCGTCCAGGTAACTCTGGGCGGCCGCAACGCCGACCCCGGGGATGAGTACCGGAGTTGCTTTGCGCAGGTTGAAGTTAGGAAGGCAGGTCGCTGAGGCTACGCAGACCTCGCCGGTCCGTGTATTCACGATCACGATCGACCAAGTGGCCAAAGCCTGCGCACACAAGGTGAGCATGGCCAAGGCGACTGCCAGGGGAAGTCGGAGGAAACCTGAATGCACCCTCCTACTCTACCCCGTAGTCTCTACCGGGTCGGCAGCGATTCTGCGGCCCAATCCAAGAATTCGAGGTGCAGAGCCTCGCCTTCTGTGGCCGTGAAATGGAGGACTTGCTCCAAGAACAGCTTGGACCGCTTGTCTTGATCGAGTGCGGCGTGTTCCGTACCGCGCATCTCGGCGAGGACCTGGTGCAGGAGCGCGCGTCGCGTGGGCAGCTCTTCCGCGCGTGCTTGATCGTCGAAGAGGAACTCCATGACCGCCCAGGAATAGGCATAGTCGGCGCGGGCAAACTCTTCTTGCGATCGCAGCAGCAAGGCATCGATGCGCTGCTTCGGGTCGAGCTTGGCGCGCTTGCTCGCGGACTTCAATTCCTTGCTCATCTTGTTCACCGCGTTGTGGATCAAGCGTGGCCAGTTGCCAGGAGCATTGGAGGAATCGTTCAAAGCCTCGCCGATGCCGGCGAACACTCCATATCCATGGATGGTCGTCTTGAGCGCCGCTCGATCGTGGTAAACCAGCGCAGCTGGTTTGGGCAATGCGCGGCGCTCGACCATGCCGGCAAATCCCTCTTCGAGAAACTCAGGTGCGCCATAGCCGGACCAAGAACAAGCCCAGCCGACCAGAAGCACACTGACTTCGTGGACCGCGCGCGTAGGCAGCGACTTGAGTGACTCGGTCTTCGAGTTCAGGAGCACCGTGGGCGGTAGATTCCAGTGCGCGGACCCCATGCCATTGGCGCCACTCAACAGGAAATCCGGTGGCACCGCGACCCCACATAAGGCAGCGCCCTCTTTCAGCAGTTTCCAATAGTCGCCCAGAGTTTGATCGCGCGGACTTGCGATGACGCGAATCACGGCGCCTTTTGGCAGCGGGTCGCCGCCGAGCAAGTCCAGGGCGGCGGGCCAAGCTGCGTCGAGTGCTGGCTTGAGCGCATCAAAAGTCTCTTGGTCATCGCTCCAAAGTTCTAGCGAGCCCCAAGAGTGGTGGAAGATCGACTTCTGGTCAAAACGCTCTTGCCATTCGATTGGGTTCGATGGATGCCAGTTCTCGAGAGCGGCAGCGGCCGACGGAACTTCCACGATGGGAGCCGGGTCGCTGGCCTGGCCAGGAGTCACAGCTTCGGATTGAATGGCAGCGAGCAGAGGGCTCAAGCAAAGAATGAGGCTCGTGAGCGTCATGATGAGGGCAAAAAATGAATGGTTGTGAGGTAGACCAAGGCCACGCCTTCGTCAGGAGACACAACGCCATATGCGCCGCAAGGTTTGGCAACAGTTTGGTGAAAAGACTGTGTACCTCGCAGGCAGCCGACGTGCGCAAACGCACGACGGAAGCGTGGATGCCTCCTCTTCCTACGCGTCGCAGTGACGACTGGTTGCTTTATTCCTTCTGCTAAGGCAAAAGGAAAACCACAGCCGCTTCGCTGACGAAGGGGGTCGCTTGGGCCGAGATGGCTAGATAGGCGAAGTGCAGGCGCTGTCCGACGATTCCCGCGCGGAAGGCGGTTCCTGGCTGCAGCGCAATCACGGCCGAAGCCCGCCCTTGGGCGTCCAGAATGCCGGCGAGGCCAGGAAGCGAACCTTGGTTGACGGCGATTCGGAAGCGCTCGGTGAGTCCCTGCACGGCTTGGAAGGGGAATGTCGCAAATCCGCCGGGTGCTCCACTTCCGATTCCGCCGACGAAGGTCTCGTAAATGCCGCTCGCAAAGTTGGCACCGGCGTCGAACTGAAACAGCAGGCTGCCTCCGGCTGAGGCCGAAATCTCATCTGGCTGGATGAGGAAGGAGTCGGTAGGAAGTTGGTATTCCTGAATTCCGAGGCTGCCGAGAAAAGAGCGCCTGGAAAGTGTCCACGCCAACGAGCCACTTTCGGACCAGCCCAAGAGCATGGCGGCTTGATTCTCGAGACCGTGTGCTCCCGCGATCGGTCCATTGTCTATCCAGGTACCGTCGGCATCCCGCAAGCCAAGGTGCAATCGCGGTTGCTTGTCCCCGCGTTGATCAAAGGCCAGCAATTGTTCTTGGCCAACAAGCTTGGGCCGGCCTTCATCGAAACTTCCGGCCAAGCTTGCGACCTCACTCCCCGGGAACCAGACAGCGTTTTGGTCGAGTCGTGTGGCTTGGTAAATGCGCCGCGTGCCGCTTTCTTCGGATTCGTAGAAGATGACGGTGCGCTCTTGATTCAAAGTGGGGAAGCGTGCGCCACTGCCCTCATCGAGCGGCCCGAGCTTGTTCGGTGCGGCGAAGTCCGACTGCAGATCGGGGCGGTCGATCGCGTAGAGCCGCTCGACGCCGTCAGAATCGAGCAGAGAAACGACTCCGTGCAGCTCGTCTTCCGAGATCCACAGACTGCGCGGCTGGTTTGCCGTGACCGTGTCGATAGCAACCACATTCGGCGGGCCATAGACCCCGGAAATCGTGCGTTCGGAGCGCATGAGCTGCCAGCCATTGCCGGCGTCGCCAATCAGCCAAAGCGCCGCGCCGTCCTGCACCATCATGGCATCGGCGATTTCCTGAAAGCCAAGTTGGTCGACGCGTCTGGGTAAATTGAGCGGACGAGGAGCTGGTGCTTCATGGAGCAGCTGCTGCGCCGGGCGCAGTTGCACGCTGCCTTGGCCGTCATCGACCTGGAACGCAAACTGATCCCACCCCGCGCGGGTTCCACTGCGAACCTGCAAGGTGTAACTGCCGTCTTGGTGATCGACGACGTTTTCCAGCACCGCTTGGCCACTCGAACCAGTTTGATGCACCAGATCAAAGCTTGCTCCTCCGTTTGGTAAGCCCGCGCCGTCGAGGTCATAGAGTTCGACCCAATACTCGAGCAGGGTGTTTGCACTTGCGGGGACTCGATCCTGTGCGGGCACGATCAAGGACTCATAGGCGTCCGGCCGCCCCGACTGGGCGATGCGCCACGCGTCGTACTTTGCCCGCAACAGAATGACGGGGTCGGTACTCGGCTCCTGGTGGAAGGGTTCGTTCAGCGTGAGGTAGTGGTTGCCGTTGGCGCAGCCACCATTGCTGGAACAAGCGCCAGCTGTGTCGCCCGGTCGCGTCACAACGAAGTAACCGATGGTTGCCGACTGGCTGAAGTTGGGCGGGGGAGTGCCGCAGCTATCCGGGAAACGAACACTGCACGAGCAACGCCCGTCTCCGCCTTGCAGCATCGCCGCCTCCATCGCCGCCATCACGCGCTGACCAAGGTCGCCACTCGTACTCAAGAACGCAGCTTCGGCCTCATCGACCACTGCGGCGCCGGCCAAGACGTTGCCTTGGATGGAGTACATCAAATCCCCGACTTGGCCGGTGACTCCGCCAGCCCATGCGCCGTTGGTATTTCCCGTGAACAGCAGCGAGCGACCTTGCAGGTCGAGGATGGCGTACTGAAACCCACCGACATTGCTGTACTTATTCTCGATTCGGGTTTGAATGCGCTCCGGCGAATGACCGAGCAACATGCGGTCGTGAATCAGGACTTTGAGCTCGGTCGGCGAGGCCGCTTGACAGACAGCGATGCCAATTCCAGGCAGTACGACCGGGGTCCAGTTCAGCAGATCGCTGTTGTCGACACAGGTGGCTGAAGCGATGACCATCTCGCCTGTGCGCGTGTTGACCACCAAGATCGACCAGGTGGCGCGCAAAGGCGCGGTCAGCAATGCCAGGGCGAGAAGTGCGGGGAGGAGCTTGCGAAACAAGGCTATAGGAGGCACAAAGCCAGTTACTAAGATAGCCCATCTTTTCTGCAATGGAGGCGGGAAGGGACTTGGTATGAAGGAATCTGGTTATTCACCTTCCCCCCAAAGCCCCCCGTGGATCACAACGAGTCGCTGCTTCCTTTCGAGGATCCGCGCCGCATGCGCCGAGACAAGGCTTTTAGCCTGTCGAATCCGGATGAGTTTTGGATTCCGCAGCTGCGCCGGGTGCGTTTCGTGCAGGAAGGAGGGCAAGCGCAAGTATTCCGCGCGCTGGATCAGGAGAATCGCTGGGTCGCAGTGAAAGTGCTGCACGCGCGCGCGCAACAGGATCGCACGATGCAGCGTCGTTTGCGCAAGGAAGCCCAGTTGATGCGAGGTTTTGATCATCCGTGCATCCTGCCGCTCTACCGCGAAGGCGTTCTTCCGGATGGGCGACCGTATCTGATCTCTCCCTGGTTGGATGGGCTGTGCTTGTGTGAGTTGCCGATGTCCTTGACGCCCGGCAAGCTCGCCAACTTCTTCGTGGATGTATTTGATGCGGTCGGCCATGCGCACCAAGCGGGAGTGCTGCATGGCGATTTGCACCCTCGCAATCTGTTCATGACCGAGCGGTTCCGTGCGTGCGTTCTGGACTTCGGAGTTGCCAAGATTGGCGGGCGGAACTCGGCGGAAAGCGAGACGCGTGACGGAGAGCTCCTCGGAGTCGAGAGTTACTCCGCACTGGAAGTGCTGCGTTATGGGTCCAAGCACGCAACGGCTGCCAGCGATGTCTATTCGCTCGGGCTGATTTTGCGCGAGTTTGCCCCGCGCTTTGAAAGCCTCGGCTTGCCGGGCGAACTGGACCGCCTGCTCAAGTTCTGTTGCTCGGCCTCGCGGGGCGGCCGCTACCGAAATGCTGCCGAGTTGGCTTCGGCCTTCTCCATGTGGCGGAACCGCATGCCCGTTCCCAGTCCGCATAAGCGCGGGGTTTCCCGCCGCAGTCTGATCGCGGCGGCGCCACTCTTATTGGTCTTGGCAAGTTCGCTCCTGACGCCTTGGTCGCCGAGTGGTCTGCAATCCGGGACGTGGAGCACCGATTTTTATGCGCTGGTGGATCCCGCATATCCAGCACTCGTGAAGCAGCTCGGCGCGCTCGACCCCGACCAGCAAGCGGTACTGCGAGAAGTCTGCGCCTCGGTCGAAGCTCTGCACGCACCCTATGACTCTGGTACCGAGCTTGAGCCAAGCGGCTTGCGTCGTGCCGCGTGTGCCTTGGCTGCAGCACAGTTGCAGCGTTTGGGCCAGCTACCCGAGTCGGCGACGGACTTGGTCGATCTCCTCGACTTCCAAATTGGGCTCGCCAAGATCGACGCATTGATTGAAACGGTTGCGATGCCCGATGATGCGCTGCGTTTTCGGATTGCCCCGGTCAGTAACCAAGAGCTTCAAGTCCTGCGCAGTCAGCGCGACCGACCTTTGGCCCGGATCCTGGAGAAGTACCGAGGAACCCAATTCGGAGTCGAGGCGGAGTTCCGCTCCTTGATGCAAGAAGCGCGGCTACCGCAGAGTCGCCGCCAAGAAAACGCGGTCGATCCATTGATTGGTTGGACGCGCCAGGAAGCCGCTCGTTATTCCGAGCTGCTTGAGCTGATGGAAGAAAACGGAGCTCCAAGCGAGTGGGTCGCTCTCGGCAAAGCACGCCGCAATATCCTGAACCTGAAGGCTGCACAAGGAGGTCGCCAGGTCACCTATCAGGACGTTGAGTTAAGGCAGATTCAGCAGATTGAATCAGGACTGCGGCAGTTCCCGAATCAGCAAGCCTTTGAAGTGCGACACATGCGCGCGGAGTTGGCCGACTTGATGGGGGACTAACTGCCGTTGCCGGAATCCGGCGCATCATCGATAGGCCAGTCATCCATCTGCTTGAGGATCTCGCGAACGCGTTCGCGTACTCGACTAACGATCTTGTAGACGTTCTGAACTGAGACATCAAATGCCTCAGCGATCTCGCGAATCTCCAGCTTCCCGGAAATCACCGCTCGCATCACGGCCTGATGGTTTGCGTTAAACCCAGCCATGGCTTGCTGGAAGGCTCGACTGACTTCGGCGTGGCGCATTTCGTCTTCCAAGGTGTGATCCAGCAGCGAGTCCAAGGGCGCCGCGGCATCAAAAAAATCAGGGTCGAATCCGGACTTGGCTTGCCGCCCTTCGTAGTCGGCGCGCTTGAGGTGGGCGTTCTTCAAACAGCGCTTCACATAATCGCGAAATCGTCCCGCCTTCTTGTTGTAACGAAAGCGTTTCAGATAGCGCGCCAGGCTCTCGACGACATCACTGATGACCTGCTCGTGGTACCGACGCGGGATCGAGATTCGATGCACTGCGCCGTGCATGAACGGGTAATACATCGTGAGGATCTCGTCCCTTGCCGCATCGGCTTCGTCAGGATTCTGCAATCGGGCAAACAGCTCCTCTCGCGTCGGCCCAGGGTCATACGATTCAATCGGGAAATCAGTCGACATGAAATACTGTCAGGCGGCAGCAAGCGAGTGCTAGGTGGATGAAGATGGGGAGTTGGTACGACGACGACGCCTTGCTGGACCACTACTTGGAACGCTTGGGCGCTTCGCAAGGGGCGGTGCCGCAGGTTCCAGGGTATGCGGAGATTCGCTTGGTGTCGACGGGTGGGCAAGGAGTTGTTTACTCCGCCTTGCGCCTCTGTGATGGCCAGGAGGTCGCTCTTAAGTTGTTTTCCCGCAGAGGCTTCCGTTGGAGCTTGGGGGAGGGGCGGCTGGAGCAGGAAGCGGCGAGTTTGGCGAGTTTGGATCACCCGGGCATCGTGCGCGTCTTTGAACTGACTGAAGACGCGCAGGGTCGCGTGGTCATGGTCATGGAGTGGATGGACGGCGGTTCGCTTGCCGCTCAACTTCCATTTGGACCTCGTTCGATGCGCTATCCGACCTTGAGTTCCTGGGTTGGATGCGTGTTGCAGGTCGCGGAAGCCGTCGAGGCTGCTCATCAATCTGGTGTTTTTCACCGGGACTTGAAACCGAGCAATGTCTTGCTCGGCCCGGGCGATCGCCCCAAAGTGGCTGATTTCGGGGTCAGTCTCGGGCCAATTGAACGCGAAGACCGACTCACGCGGTCCGGCGTCGTGCTGGGTTCGCTGGCGTATGCCGCACCCGAGCAACTCATCCCAACGAGCGCGAGCGCGGCTTGTATCGATCGCGCCGCGCTCGCTGCGATCGATGTTTATGGTTTAGGCGGCATCCTCTACGAGGGGCTGACCGGATCTCCACCGCATGCTTTGCGCGGCGATGCGCGCCTTGCGGTGCCGCCGCCGCCTTGTTCGGTGCGTCAACCTTCTTGGGACGGGCGGCTCGAGGGCATTGTCATGAAGGCGATCGCCGAACGCGTCAATCGACGCTACCGCAGCGCCGCGGAGTTCGCTGCCGACTTGCGCTGTTGGTTGAATGGAGAGCGGCCCCGCGCCTTCGCCTTCGGTCCACTGCAGCTGATGACCTGGCACTTGCGCCATGGGCTGAGGCCGCGACGTCTGCGCAGGGGCCCGAGCTAGTCGTCTTTGGAAGCTGCCGCTCGTTGTTGGTCGATGACGGCCAAGAAGGGCTGAGCAAGCGACTTGGCAAGCAGCCCGGCCGGCTGACTCGAGTGGTTGATCGTCACAGCAATGACGAGTTGCTCCCGCAAGTACGCGTCGAGCATGGTCGATCCGCCTACCGAACCGCCCGAGTGTCCAGTTGTCTTGCCGCGATTCTGACTGTCGCTGACGCGCCAGCCGATGGCATAGCCGGTGGGTTTGCCGTCACTTGTTTTCTGCGAGCGGAACATCTCGTTGCGAGCCGACTCGCTGAGGAAGCCCGGCCCTTGCACCGCAAACTGAAATTTTACGAGGTCAGAAGGCGTCGAAAGGAATCCGCCGCCGGCCCATTTGTAACTATTGTCGACGGGCAGCGCGGGCACCGTCTTGCCGGCTAACGTTTGGTAGAACGCCGTTCGCTGCGGCACATCCGCTGCAGCATGGTCCGGCATGGTGTGCTTGAGTCCAAGCGGTTCAAATACGCGCTCTTGCATAAACTCAAGGAATGGCTGCTCGGCGGCGGTCTCCATGGCCGCGCTGATCAGATTGAATCCGTAGCTGGAATAGGAGTATTGAGTGCCGGGCTCGGCGATGAGCGGATCGCTCGAGAAAATGCCCAAGCCATCGCGCACGTTCGGATAGTTCACCTTCGAAAGGAACTCGGCGCTGCGGTAATGGCGAATGCCGCCCAGATGTCCTGCGAGTTGACGGGTCGTCACCGGCCAGCGCTTCTCGGGGAACTCCGGCACATAGGCGCGTACATCTGCATCGAGGTCGAGCTTGCCTTCTTGGACGAGCAACATCAAACCGACCGCAGTCAGTGGCTTGGAAACACTGCCGATGCGAAACAGGGTCTCGGTCGTGACCGGTTTCTTTTCTTCGACATTGGAGTAGCCAAAGCCCTCGGCCCAAATCACCTTGCCCTGGTAACCAATTGCGACGGAGATCCCGGGGCCAACTCCGCTCTTGACCATCGCCTGCATCGCTTCCTTCGCTTGCTTGATGGCTTCGTCAAAATCGGGCTCGTCCGGGAGCAAGGCCCAAGCGGGCACGATGGCGAGTTGTTCGCTGCGATACGGGCTGCGCAGGACTGCGTGGTCAAGGACCGAGTCGTTCCAGAGTTGGGCACGCTTTGCAGCTCCTTCCAGGAGCACGACCGTGCCATGGGGACGTTTCCGCGCCCAGCCGCGGATCGAGCCCGGGCCCACTCGCTTGGGTAGCTCGCGCAAGCGGCCAAGGAAGTGCATCTGACCATGAGAATCGCCAAGGAAAGCCGTCGGGCTGCCTTGTTCTTGAGCAGCAACGATTTGCGCCGCCGCAGGTCGCAAGTCGAAGGCAGGGCCTTTGACGAGCCAGGCGCCAAGCAAAAGGATCGCTGTGGAAAGTGGCATCGCCCAACTTGCAGTTCGCCATCGGCCAAGGCGCGGGAGTCGATTGGAGGTCGCCGCGAAAAGAGCGGGGAGGAGTGGCACGAGGTAGTGAGGTTGCTTACCGCTGATCAAAGAGAAAACGCCGAAGCTAAGCAGGCTCGCCGACAGCAAGGCACGGCTGTTGCGGCCCGGACCTCGCCAGCTTCGCCACCATGCGAGCGAACAAGACCAAGGTAACAACAAGAGAAAGGCGATGGGCAGATACCACCAGATCGGCCGGGCATGCGAGAAGCTCTGCTGCAGGCGGCCTGCGGTCTGACCGAATAGCAGCGCGTTGCCATAGTCGTCGCCTCCGACTGCCGCGGCGGGCAGTGCCCAGGCAAGCGCGAGGCCGGCTCCAAGTAGGACGCCACAGGTGCTCGTGATTAGAAGTTGCAGCCTGAGACCGGATCGCATCGGCCAGGGAATTGGCAAGAGCGCCGCAACCGGAAGCAGATAGAGCAAAATCACCGGTCCCTTCGTTAAGGCGCCTAAGCCAATCGCGAGCGCAAGCCCAAGCGTCGCGCGCACGGGGCGATGCTCACGATCCAACAAGCTGTGCAAGCCGAGCATGACCCAAGCCGCAACCAGCAGATCGAAAAGGAACATGCCGGAGTACACCGACCAGGCGAGGCAGGCCGCAAGGAGGACAAAGGCGCGGTCACCGGTCGCAGCTGCGCTTGCGTGTGGCAGACCGTCGGCGATCGCGATGCGTTGGGCCAAATGGCGGCAAGCAAACAGGCAGCCCAAAGCGGCCAGCGCCGGAAGCAAACGCGGCCACCAAGCGTTCACCCCAAAGACCTCCCAGCCCAAACGCGTCAACCAAAACAGCAGCGGCGGTTTGTGGTGATAGGGGACGCCGTCCAAGCGTGGTACGAGCCAAGCATCCGCGCAGTGCATCTCCCAGGCGACGGCGAGATAGCGCGTCTCGTCGAGTGGAACCGGCGGCCGTAAGATCAGCCCAAAGAGCACCAGCGCGGCGAGTGCAATCAGGCTGGTCTTCATGTGGTCGGCTTCTGCGCCTTGCGAATCAGCGCGAGGTTGCGCAAGTAAACAAAGCAGCCGATGGCCTGGCCGAGAATGATGACCGGGTCGCGATCGAGAATGCCGTAGAGCAGCAACAAGACCGATCCGCCGATGCTGAGATACCAGAAGGCAATCGGGATCATCGATCGCCCGGCTTTCTCGCTTGCGAGCCACTGCACCAGGAATCGCATGAAGAAGATCAATTGGCCGGTAAAGCCAAGGATGGCGAGCGGAGACTTCGCTCGCGTCAGCACTTCTTCCCACCAACTCATTCTGTTTCCTCGGTCACCTGAGGAGTTGCCGCGCGGCGATTCAACCACATCACGCCGAGCAGATCCCAGATGCCGACCCAAGCTCGATCGAAGACTCCATACTTGGATTTCCCTTCGGTGCGCGGCCGGTGGGAGACCGGGATTGAGACGCTGATTCCGCCTTCGCGGCGCACCAGCGCGGGCAAGTAGCGATGGATGTGATTGAACCAGGGCAAGCGCAAGAACAGAGCTCGCGGAAAGAGCTTGATGCCACAGCCGGTGTCCGGAGTGTCGTCCCGCAGCAAGCGACGACGCAGGCCATTTGCAAATCGCGAAGCGAACCGTTTGCGGGCACGATCCTGGCGATCGACGCGGTGTCCAATCGCAAGCCAACGCAGATTCTCGGGGTTTTCTTCTGGGCGGGCAGCCCAGAACTTGGCAAGGTCGGCAGGGTCGTTTTGGCCGTCCCCATCGAGCGTGGCGATCCAATCGAAGCGCGCGGCGCGGACTCCGCTGCGCAATGCGGCGCTTTGGCCCCAGGTCCGATCATGGCGCAGCACACGCAGTTGTGGGTATTCACGCCGCAGCTCGGCGAGTTTTTCCGGCGTGCGGTCAAAACTGCCGTCATCCACGTAGATCAATTCAAACTCTGCAACTCCTTGGAGCGCAAGAACGACCTCTTCCGTCAAACGGCGGAGATTCTCCGCTTCGTTCAAGACTGGAATGACGATGGAGAGCATTCTTCGTTTTGATCCTGTTGCGTTTTGATCATAATGCTCCCGTGCTCAATTCCGAACCACCGATTCTGCTAACTGGCGCGGCAGGGTTTCTCGGCTTTCATGTTGCAGAGCGGCTGCTCGCGCAGGGGAAGCGGGTGGACGGGGTCGACGCCCTGATCGGAGCAGAGAACCCTGCTTTGCAGCGTGCAAGATGGGAGCGTCTGCAGCGTTATCCGGGCTTCCGTGCGTTCGCAATCGATTTGTGCGATCGCGCCGCGATCGGCTGCTTGCTCCGTGAGCATGCTTATGCGCGCATCATCCACCTTGCGGCGCGGGCTGGGGTGCGAGAGTCGGTGCGCGAACCGCAGCTCTTTCTCGAAGCCAATCTGCGCGGCTTCTTGAACTTGCTCGAGGCAGTTGCGGCGCATCCTCCGCAGCACATGCTTTATGCCTCCTCGAGTTCGGTTTATGGAGAAGGCGGCGAGCGTGCGTCGTGCGAGGACGAAGCGGCGGATCAGCCGGTGTCCTTCTACGCCGCGACCAAGCGTGCGAACGAGTTGATGGCACACAGTTGGGCCTCACTTTATCGCGTGCCGATGACAGGCTTGCGATTCTTCACGGTGTATGGTCCGTGGGGAAGACCCGAGATGGCGATTTATCGCTTTGTCGAAGCAATCGAGACGGGCAAAGAAATCACTTTGTACGACGGCGGTCAGATGCAGCGCGACTTTACCTATGTCGACGATGCGGTCGATGCGGTCACCGCCACCCTTGAGTTGCCCCCGCGTGGAGCGACGCCAGCGCGCATCTTAAATGTCGGCGGCGGTCGTCCGGTGCGGGTCCTTGACTTGGTGCGGAAGATTGAACATGCGACGGGCCGAAAGGCGCGAATCCGCATGCAGGCTGGCCCGGCTGGCGATGTCGCGTACACCGAAGCGGACTCACGTGCATTGCATGAGTTGACCGGCTTGACGCCGAGCGTCTCCGTCGAAGAGGGGCTGACACGATTCGTTGCTTGGTATCGAGCGCATCACGCGGAAACGCAGAACGCCGCCCGTCCACGGCGTGTGGCGAGCGGCGTTGCGGCCTTGCGAGCTCAGTCTTCGTCGTAGTCTTCGCCGGCGACCAGGAAGTCGATTCCGTCACCCTCGCCTTGGAAGCTAATGCCGTCCGGCATATTTGCCAGAGTCTGCGGGTGCCCATTCAGGTTGAGCTGGTCACAGGCAACGATCTCATTGATGACGATGAGTGCACCCGTGATATGGGCACCATCGAGGTCGTGGATGCTGTTCCAGAAGCAAAGGCCGTGGAAGTTGAGGCCTCCGCCGCTGCCGCCCACTTGTGAAGCAGGAGCCATCAATCCAATGTGCGGGTCGGACCCGGTGCCGACATTGGAACTAATGACTTCGATGGTATTTCTGGCACCGTCGCGCAGGTTGTAATCGCTAGGAGCCCAAACCACGATGCCACCCTGCAGGTTGCAGTTGGTGATCGTCAAGGTTTCTCCCTCATCCAGGATCACAACGACCGTTTGGCTAGTACTCAGACCATCGAGGTTGTTGACTCCACTCAGAATCATGCGTGATGCATTCGGCTCGGTGTAACCATTCAGATCCCAGGCGGGCATCCGGTAGGGGCTGCCTTCTAGCTCAATATCGCTGTTTCCATTGAAGTGATTCGTCTCGGTAAATTGGCGAACCGTCTTCAATGCGTTGGTGGTGCTGACTTCGAGCGTCCCAAGTTCATCGGTATTGGCTTGCCAGCTTCCCTGCCCTTCCGCATCAACGATGTAGTCTTCGATGGCACCAACGATGTCCGGAATCAAGATGTCTCCGTTCAACTTGCCTTTCGTGAGTTCGATTTCGGAGGAAAGGAAAACCCCTGCGGCGTCGCCATGCGAGCTACCGCTACCGACCACGGCATCCATCCGCAGAGTCTGTTCGCCGTCGCCAGCTCGCCCCGTCGATCGAATGACCGCCTTCGTTCCAGCGAGCGCGTCATCTTCGACAAAGCTAACATGCACGGCGAAACTTTGCTCCGGAGTAAGTTGAATGAACTGGCCCCCGGTCCCTTCCCAATACGGGTTGTCGATGAGGTGATTGACTGCGTAGTCGAGCCCAGACTGCGCAGAAAGCTCTGCGCGCATGCCAAGCTGACTTTGCCTAGCGATCGAGACCCGACTTTCCGTGGAGCTTCCAGCTGAAAGGGCCAGCTGAGAGACAAAGACGCAGAAAATTAGAGTCAGGATCAGGATTGAGCCTTGCTGATTGCAGGGCTTCACGATGCGTGGGGCGTGTTTCGTTTTCTTGTCCGATGCTTAGTCCAAGTCCTCTCCAATGCTTGCAATGGAGTAACCGGACATTTCGTTTTCAATGGTGATTCCGGGGGGAAGGTTCTCGTAGACGTATGCGTCGTAGATGAACTCGCTCGAGCAGATTCGCTTGACACGGTTGATGACATAGGCCATTCCGGTTTGGTGGAAGCAGCGCATGTTCTTGATGTCGTGGTAGAGCGAGAATCCGTACGAGACACTCCAAGCGCCAGAGATCTGCTGAAACTCTGAACCTGGAGCGATGATTCCAATGTTTTTCGGCTGGCAGTGGCTGCCGATCACCGAGTCCATGACTTTGAGCGTTTGCCGTGGCCCATCGCGCAAGTCATAGTCCTTCGGGCAGTACATGATGAGACCGCCATAGAAGCGGCAGCGCTTGACGAACAAGTTCTTGCCTTCGTCGTTGATCACCACGACCGGCTTGTAGTAAGTCTTGTTTTGGAACTTGGTCTTGTTGTAGAAGAACTCGTAGTCCGAACTACTCGCGCCGTTTTCTGGCAAGTAGACGTCCAGGTCCCATTCGGGCATCATGTGCGCCGAGTCGAGCACAACCTCATCCGCAGGCCAGCCCGCGTAGTCGGTGTTGGTGTACTTGTAGATCGTGCCGTTCACCCAACTGCAGTGCAGGTTGGTACCTTCAATAGATTCGGGGCCAGCGAGGACAAAGGAACCGACTCCGTCTTCATCGTAGACCCAGTCGTAGACGCAGTTCATCGCATCCGTGACGAGCACGTCACCAACAATGTCCGTCCCGGTAATGTCATCGTTTGCACCGAGCAAGCCGAGAGCGATTTCGGCTTCAAACGCGCCGCCCTTAGGCGTCATGCGAGCCAATAACTCGTGGTAGCCATCGCCCGCTTCCCCTGTGACCTGGTGGTCGATGGTGCCAACGGTGAATCCACTTGGGACCTCGGGCGTGCACGTGAAGAAGGAATCCGGCGCAAACTCGACACCCGAGCCGCTGATGCCGGGCCAGTCGGCATCGAGGCTCAGCCGCAACTGGCCGTATTCCAGGCCTGACTGAGCCGCGAACTCGGCTTGCAGGGCGTCCGCGTCCTGCTGCGAGATCGCGAAGCTCGCCTCAATCGTCGAAAACGAGCTGTAGGCAAGCGTGACGAGGCCAGTGGCAAACACCATGACGAGGAT
The DNA here is from genome assembly GCA_040264055.1 of Planctomycetota bacterium. GTDB lineage: Bacteria > Planctomycetota > UBA1135 > UBA1135 > UBA1135. The sequence goes on along the minus strand of JBDQJC010000004.1, from coordinate 49,223 downwards.
CAAGATCGCGCCTCGCTGCGATCCGCTCGGGTTTCGGTAGAGTTTCATTCTTGTTCCTTTCCGTCCTTCTTCTCTGCGGTCTGGACGGGGGTTGAATCCAGGAGATCTCTCCAACTAAGGCAAATTGCCGCGCACCCAGGTCGAGCCGGGGAAGCGAGCGGTGGTTTCACCTGATGAACTACCGGTCGCGCCGCTTTCCTCGCGAACTGTCCAGATCATGGTGATCCGTTCAATGTCGCCGTCTCCGTCGGTCTGCGCATCGACCTCAAAGTCGATCAAACCGGTGACGATCGTCTCGGTGGACTCGCCATCCGAAACTGTCAGGGTCTCGGTATCCGGATCCCAAGTCCAGGTCCAGGGGTCGGCGTCAAGGCCGGTCTCCATGTCGATCTCCCAGCCATCGGCCTGATCGCCGTCGACGGTCAATTCGCTGGCGTAACGGCAATCTTTGACCAAGCGTTCGAGCACGCGGCGAGCGTGCACTTGGGTATTGATGCGTGTATCGCCGGCGCTCACCACAGCAACGGTCTCCATCGAGCTGTAGATCGCCCCGAAGAGCAGGATCATCGAGACTGAGGTGGCGACCAGGATCTCGACGATTGTGAAGCCAGCGCGATGCGGCGAGCTTGCGGAACTGTTGCGTAGAGTCTTCATGCTAGCTGTCCGTATCTGCGGTGACGGTGCCCGTCATGGCGCTGAGGGTGACGGTCCAGATTGAGTTTCCGGCGACTATCTGGACAGCGGCGTTGGCCGAGCCACGGCCATCCGATTGAAATTCCATGTCGGTTGGATTGCCTTGCACTGCCGCGAAGGCGACTCCGGTTGCCAAGGTGCGCCAACCGTTTGCGTCTGCATGGGAGGCGTCGAGGGTTTCGCCGGTGTCGTCGACGATTCGCCAGCGACGGTTTGTGGTGTCGACATCGAGCGTCGTGGTGTGCCAGGTGGTGCGGGCCCACGAGCGCGCTCGTGCGGCGTCGGCGACGACGCGGCGAACCTCAGCGGAAGCATTGTCTCGAGTGCGCATGGCGGGGGCGACCATGCCGAGCAGGACCAGGCTGATCGCCATGACGATCAGCAACTCGATCAGCGAGAAACCTGCTTGGCGGTGGCGGTTGATCATTGATCAGCTACCAGCCAAGCGGCTTGCAGGATTTGTTGGCCCTGAGCCGTTGCCGTCACCGTGACGATGCGCGTCAGCGAATCGAGCGGGTTGGCGACAATGGTCTCAGGGTCGAGGTCCTCGACGGCTTGCACATCGATGGCCAGCATCATGTCTCCGACGCCTGGCAATGGATCACCGTTGCCGAGCACGGGTGTCGTTTCAGTTCCGTCCAGGGCATCGAGCTGCGTGACCGAGAACTGATAGGTGAACTCGCTGTACTCGCGGATCGCGTCGATCGCGGTCGCTGAGTTCGCGGTTGCCCCGAGGGTGGCAACACCGGTGCGCAAGGAAGCGACTGCGGTAGTTGCGACGAGCACCAGGATGGTCATCGCGACGATCACTTCGATCAACGAGAAGCCAGATTGTTTGGAGCGTAGGGGCATCAGCCGATGAACTTTGAGAGTTGCAGGATCGGGGTCATCAGTGCGATGACGACGAAGCCGACCACCAGGCCAGCGATACAGACCGTCATCGGACCAAGTAGGCCGGTGAAGGTCTTGAGTGCCGCGTCGGTTTCGCGGTCAAGGAAGTTCGCGGCGGTACGCAAGCTCTCATCAAGTGATCCCGAGCTCTCGCCGGCGATCATCATTTGCTTGAGTGCAGGCGGAATCTCCGAGCCCTCCATTGCGGTGAACAAGGGGCGGCCCTCACGCACGACTTCGCGGGCGTTCCGCCACATCGCTTGTAGCTTGGGCAGAGCGGAAACGTCTTCAGCGTGCTTCAGTCCGGTAAGGATGGGAACACCCGATTCAAGCGTCAGTGCAAGAGTCGTCACCGATCGCGCGACATAGGCTTTATGAATCAAGGTGCCAACCGCTGGCAAGTGAGAGAGCGCGCCAAAGGCGATGCTCTGTGCCTTGCGGTTGCGCAGAATCACGATCAAAGCCACGATCGAAGCGGCTGCCATTCCGCCGGACAAACCGGGGGATTCGCGCAAGAACTGGCTTGCAGCCAGCACGATCTTGGTCGAACCCGGAAGTTGATCCGGTTTCGACATCAGCATGCCTTCGAACTTGGGCACCAAGAACAGCAAGATGCCGGTCGTGATGGTCGCGGTGAAGAACAGCAGGAAGGCCGGGTAGGCCAGTGCGCCGGCGATCTTGCCGCGCAGATGCATTTGCTTGCGCATCAGCTCGACCGCGCGGCCGAGCGATTCATCGAGTGCACCGGCGCGTTCTCCCGCGGCCAAAAGGTGCACGACGTAACCTTCGAAGCAACGCGGCAGACAGGCGAGCGCGAAGGACAGGTCATTTCCGCCTTCGACAATCGTGGTGATTTTGACCAGGATGCGTTCCTGGCGAGCGGATTCGGCGTGCTGGGTCAGCGTGCGCAGCGAAGCCAACATGGGGACGCCGGCTTCCAGCATCGATTTCAGCTGAATCAGCAGGTGCAGCGATTCCTTGTGCCGCAGCTTGGCCCTTTCGTCGACAAGAGCCGATTCGCCCGGTGCCACGCGCGGGCGGCCACCCTCTTCGCGGGTGGAAGCGGAGCCGACCGAACCACCACCGCCAAGACTGCCGCCCCCTTGGGCGTCAGCCGATTTACGTTTGAGAATGGATGGGCTCATGCGGTGCCTCCACAGCGGATGGCTTCTTCGAGGGTCGTCAGACCTTCATTCACTCTGCGGATGCTGTCGGACAGGAGTGAAGTCATTCCTCGCTTCAATGCCAATTCACGGGCTTGATCGGAACTGGGGTTTCGCGCGATCAAATCGCGCATTTCCTCGTCTACGGTCATGATTTCGAAGACGCCACGACGCCCGGCGTAGCCGGTACCGCGGCAAGCCGGGCAGCCGCTGGCGATGTAGTGCCCTTCGTCTTTCAAGCCGTACTCGCGATAGGTTGCGACGACCTCCTGCGGGAGCGTCGTGCGCGTCTTGCAGCTCGGGCAGAGCGAGCGCACGAGGCGTTGTGCCATGACCATGCGCAGGGTTGCCGAGACAAGAAAGGGCTCGATTCCCATTTGAATCAAGCGGGTCGCTGCCGACGGGGCGTCGTTGGTGTGCAAGGTCGCGAGCACCAAGTGACCAGTCAGCGATGCCTCGACGGCAATCTCTGCGGTTTCTTGATCGCGGATCTCGCCGATCATGATGACGTCAGGGTCTTGGCGAAGCAGCGCACGCAAGCAGAGCCCGAAGTTCAAACCCGCTTTTTGGTTCACTTGGGTCTGATTGACGCCGTCGAGGCTGCGTTCCACCGGGTTCTCTACCGTCGCGAGATTGATCTCGGGCGAAACGACTTCTCCCAGCACGGAGTAAAGCGTGGTGGTCTTGCCCGAGCCGGTCGGACCCGTGACCAAGACCATGCCGTGCGGTGCGTGGATGGAATCACGCAAGGCCGTCAGGTCATGCTTCTGGAAGCCAAACGAATCCAGCTTGGGACTCTTCTGAGTGCGGTCGAGAATACGCAAGACCGCTTTTTCGCCGTGAACCGTGGGCAGTGTGTTGACGCGAAGGTCAACATCCCGGGTGCCGTGTTGGAAGTGAATGCGCCCATCCTGGGGCAGGCGCTTCTCCGAGATATCGCAGTCAGCCATCACCTTGATGCGGGCCACCAACGATGAGCCTTGCTCGGGGTGGAGGCGCTCGACTTCTCGGAGCCGGCCGTCCACGCGGAATCGCAGCAGGTAGGCGTCCTCACCGGGCTCCACGTGAATATCGGAAGCTCCTTCAATCAAGGCATTGAGCAGAGTGGCGTCGAGGCGTTCGGTTGCGCCTACCCCGTCCTCGGTCACCGACGCGATCGCATCCGCTTTGCCGGCGCTGCGTTGCAGCATGTCTAGACCGGCTTGAATCTCGGCGTCGGTGGTGACTGCGGGAAGGACCTTGAGCCCGGTCGCCTGGCGCACGACATCGACGGCGTAGACGTTTGACGGATCGGAAACCGCGACCGCCAGTTTGTCTTCGAGCTGCAAAAAGGGCAGCACGCCGTGGCGGCGCAGGTCTTTCAGCGGGATCTGATGATCGATCGTGACGTCAAGTAAACGATTGGTGACCGGCCGGGCGACGGGCATATCGTGCTGACGCGCGTTGATTTCTGCCAAACGATCTGGCCCGACGCGCTCGTGTTCGGCGAGCAGCTTGCGCAAGCCGATTCCGCGTTCGCGGGCTTGCGCGATCAATGCCTCCAGACTGCTTGCGTCGAGCAAGCCGGCTTCGAGGACGGCGTCGCCAAGATCGAGCGGCAGCTCGGAGAGCATCGGGTCGCGATCCTCCGGACGCAGCGGAAGCCTTTCATCCAATCGCAGACAGCGCATCGTGGCGCGCAGCGTCTCCGAAGGCGTCGCGATCATTGCCCGAGTTCCGTCGATGTTCAGCTGTTCGAAGCCGTTCATCAGATACTCGAAGCCGCGCGAATCGATGCTGCGCACTTGCGAGCCGTCGAGCACGACCGAAGCCAGACCCGCGCAAGCCGCGAACATGGCCTCGAGGTCTTCTGTGCGCGACAGACTGATGGAGTCTGGCAGGTGGTGGGCGCCAGACTGGATTTGTTGGGGGGATCCAGACATTGCCATCCCCTTTGCGGACGAGGCCGGCTGAACCTAAGTTCGCCGGCCTCGATTTTTCGATTTCCCTACCCTGGGTGAGAAGGGCTCAATCAGCGGGTCATTTCTTGACGCACATGCGCGAGCAAGAGCTCGGCTGCCTTGAGTCCCGGACGATCTTGCTGAGCAAGGGTCAGGGAAACACGGGCAGTTTCCCAGTCCTTCATGCCGATCGCGATCTTGGCAACCAACATGTGTTCGCGCCAGGTGAACAAGCTGGGGTCCATCGCTTCGGTGAGTTGCATGGCTTCGGCGTAACGCGCCTGACGCCACAGCACGCGGGCAAGCCCTGCGTGAACATCCGAATTCGATCCTTGCGAGCGGATCAAGAAGCGGTACAGCCGTTCCGCTCCCGCGAGGTCCTCGTTGTCTTCTGCCTTCATCGCAGCAACCAGGACGGGATCTGCGCCTGGAGTATTCTCCAGGCCAAGTTCTTCGCTGACAACGCGTGGCGTCGGGATCGAAGGGTCGCGTTCGAGAGCCTGCATGTAGGCCTCGGCAGCATTGCGGACATCGCCGCTGGCCAAGAACAGATCGCCGATCATCGCCCAGGTGTAGGGACTGTCCGGCATGTGCTCGGTCATCTTCTCAAGGAACTCGTGTGCGTCCTCGAGTCCACCGGTGGAGGCGTAGTGCAGCAACATCGCACGCGCCAGCTCGGGCGTTGCGGCAATCGTTTCCCAGTCGGTGTATTTCTCTAGCTCAGCGGTGGCGAGTTCGGTTTGGTCGGTTTCGACCAAGGCGGCCGCGTAGACCAAAGACAGGTCCAAATTGCCCGGCGACATTTCAATGGCGCGCTCGGAATAGGCCAGCGACGACCGTGCGTTGTCTTCCGTGAGGAACAAGCGCGCGAGCGTTGCGTGCGAGCCGGTATCCATCGGATCTAGGTCGCAAGCCTCTTGCAAGTAGTTGCGGCCTTCCTCGATGAGGTTCTTTTCCAAGGCGCGGAACGCAAAGGTGCGCAAGATGTCACTGCGCGCAGCGGCCCAGTCTTCGACATTGGTGGGCTTACTTTGAACCGTCTTTCCGCCGTTCTCGGTGCGGTACTCGTTCATTTCCTGCGAATTCGCAGATGGGTTGCTCGAGCAAGCTGCGAGCAGGAACGAGAGGGGGATTAGGGGGCGAGTGAGGTTCATTGCGCAGACTCCTGCTCAAGGATGCGGAGTGCATCACGGAGCTCTTGCTCCTCTTCACGGCTCGAGCGCATCTCGTTGTGGCAGTGTTCCGCGAGCAGCGCGAGATCGGGGTCGGCCGGCATGGCCATCAAACCCCATTCAGCTTTCGCCAGAGCGCCTTCGGAATCTCCCTTGGCGAGCATCAGAGCGGCCTCGCGGTACATCTTGCGCGCGTAACTTGGGCGCAGGTAACCATGGTGCGAGGAGGCCAGGCGGGCGCGCGCAGCATCGAAGCGGTTCTTGGCGACGGCGGCGCGCCGTTCGAGTTCACCTTCGCCGACAATGTGCGGCGTCAAAAGGACGATGATCTCGGTCTTGTTCTCGACTTGGGTTTCTGAGCGGAACAGCGGGCCAATGAAAGGGATGGTGCCGAGCAGTGGGACCTGCTCGGTGTTGGTCGATTCGCGGGTCTCCATCAAACCACCGATCACTACAGTGTGGCCACTTCGGACCAACACGTTCGCGGTGACTTGCGTCGTGGTCTCTTCGGGCAGCCCTTGTCCGTTGATCACACCGGTCGAGTTCTTCGGCAGGATTTCCATTCGTACATAGCCGTCACCCGAGATGAACGGGCGGAAGACCAGCGAGGTGCCGACCTCCAAGAATTCGACGCTTTGGGTCGACGAAGTTTGGCTGACCGAAGTCGTAATGTAGGGCAAGCGTTGCCCGACCAAGACTTCTGCAAGCTGGCGGTTAATCGCCAGAACTTGCGGATTCGACAGGACCGTCGTATTGCCGACGCTTTCGAGGGCTTCGACGAAGATGCCGAGCTGATTGCGCAGGATGCCGAAGTGCAAACCACTGTTGTTGGCATCGGTGAAGCCCGAAGTGCGACCGCCAAGAAGCCAGCTGTTCTGACCGACGCCGGCGCTGCCAAGGTCGACACCATCGGTGATGTTGGAGGTGCCGCTCAGGGCTTGGAAGTCGATCCCGGACAGCAGGTTCATGTCGACCCCGAGCTTGTTCTCTTCGCTCAGCGCGACGGCAAGGATCGTTGCCTCGACCAGTACCTGCAAAGGCGGGACGTCGATCTCGTCGAGCAGAGTGTGCACGCGAGCCAGCGTCTCATCGCTTGCATAAAGCACGATCAGTTCCTGGGTTCCTTGGCTATTGCCACCCAGGTTGTCGGTGATTTGGATGCCCGCTTCACTTGCAGGGCCAGCGATCAGCTGTTCGTTCCCCGCGAGCAAGGGCGTCAGGATCGGCGAAACGTCGGAGGCCTTGACGTGGTCCAGGTAGATGACTTCCGGAGTGAAGCTCGAGCCGCTGGTGATCGAGGGCGCCACCACGTCTTCGGCAAAGACCACGCGAATGAACTCGTCCTGAATCACGAAGGAGAAGCCATTGGACGCGAGTACCTGCAGCAAGGCGGTCGGCACGGGAACCTGATAAAGGTTCAAGGTGACATCACCCGTGACTTCCGAGGTGTACACCAGGTTCAAGTTGTATTGCGTGGCGAACAACTCAAGAATCGAAGTCAGCTCCTGATCCTTGAAGTTGATCGTGATCCGCTCGTTCGCATCGAGGTGCGAAAACGGACCACGGCGTTGCGCGGGCGCAGGCTCTTGTTCGTCCGCCGGCTCTTGCGTCGACGCGGGCTCCTGAGCGAAACTCGCTTCGTTGCCAGGAGCCTGCAACTCGAGATCCTCAAGTTGGGCGACCAGAGTGCCAGGGATCGCGGTCAGCGTGAGGGTCGTGATTCCGACAATACGGAGCAGGCGAGGGATTCCGAACATCTTGGATCAGCGGTCGCCACCAAGGTCTGGCGGCGAAATGCGGACGACCGTGAGCGTTCCGTCAACCACCAGGTCAACTTCACGCGGCCGGACGGCCTTGAGGCAGTATCGGCCGAAGTTCTCGCCTTCCTGAACGCGACGATCGCCAAACAAGGCGTAACGCGTGTTTCCGAAGATAAGAGTTCCGCTCAGGTCCAAGTCGACCTCGAGGTCCTCGTCGACCAGCAGAGGGGCTGTCGAGAGGATGGGCTCAGGGATGATTGCGTTTGGATCGAGCTCGTCCTCGCGCAGTTCAGGCGGCGCAAGCACGCCATTGTCACCTTCGGCGAGTGCGCGTTCGCCCGCTTCACGGTCGTTCTGCGTGCGTTCCCAGCGGTCACGACGCTGTTCGAGTGCTTCTTGGCGTCGCGCCAACAAGTACTCCTCGGTGAGGGGCACAGCCTTCTCAATACCGAGCGGACGCCGCCAAGACTCCAGTCGAGCAATCGCCGTCGCGAAGTTCTTGATCGAACCCGATGGCGGCTTCTTCGTCTTGCTCTTGCTTGAATTTGAACTTGCCGTCGATTTCGTGCTCTTGTCGCTTGAAGGGCTGCTGTTTGCTTCGGTCGCGCTCACTTTCGGTGCGCTCTTGCTGCTCGACTTCTTGGACTCCTCGCCGCCGATCAGGTTGCGGCCCCAAATCACGGCCATCAAGACCACCATCACGCCGAGCGTTGCGGTCTTGGCGGGCTGGCGCTTCGCCTGAGCGATCAAGCCATACGATCCTTCTGCCTTGGTCATGACGACACCTCCTCAGAATCGGCCTCATCGGCCAATTCATCTGCAGACTCATCGCCTGGATCAAGCAAGTCGGCGATCTCCGTTTCATCCCAGTTGGGAATCGACGGGATCGTAAAAGCTCCATTGAAGAAGGCTTCGTAGCCAGACTCGGCACTTAGCTCTTCATAAACCAACGTGACTTCGGTGAAGCGAGCACGGTGTTCGCCGCGCTCAAGGTGGCGAAGCAGGTCCAAGACTTGCAGCGGCGTGCCGCTGCCGGAGATTTGGAAGATCGGCGGCCCCTCGTCTTCGGGCTTGCTGCGCTCTTCAATGCGCAGCGTGCAATCCAGCCGGCGCGCCACGTCAAGCACGCGGTTTTGCAACACGATCGGGTTCAACTGCTTACTGATGTTCTGCAGTTCAATCTCGGCCAGCGGTCGGAACTCAGACCACTCGGCCTGCATCTGATCGCGTTCATGAATGAACATGCGTGCCGAACTGTCGGCCATACGCGCCTCGATTTGCGCTTGTAGCGCGGCGCTGTGCCGGTCTAGCAAGGGATCCATCCGCCAAAACCAAATGGCGACCGGAGCGAGCCCAAATCCGGCGACAAAGAGAAGTTCGCGCCAGTTCATGACTTCGCCTCCACTTCAGGCAATGAGTGGATTTCGGATTCCAAGCGCACGGTCATGCGCACGGCGGGCCAGCGATCGGCGACCGGTTCGTGATCTTGGATTTGCGCTTTCATGCCAGTGTAAGCAGACAGAATTGCGTCCAAGCTGGTCGCGGTTTCTTCGTTCGTGGCGATTGCCTCGACGATGAGGACCAGGATTTCTGGGCCATTCGCCTTTTTCTTGCCCTTCTTGTCCGCTTTGATTTCACGGCTCCAGGCAACGCGTTCGACCTCGACTTCCGGGCCGAGGGCTTCATCCATGCCGGCCAAAGTGCCGGCCGCAGTGGGGCGAGCAAGGTGCTCGGCGAGCGGGTCCAAGGCTTGTGAGAAGGCGTTCATCTCGCCGTAGATCTCGCCCAATTCGGCTTGAGCTTGCGCTGCCTCAGGCATCGGCCGTTGACCGGCTTCGGCGCGCTTCTCTTCGACATGAACGCTCACTTCAAAGGCGACGCTTCCGCCGAGGCAGATCGCGCAAAACAAGCAAAGCATCAGTACGCGCCGCGGCATGCGGCGGCGTTGAAGGTGATTGAGAAAGGGCTGAGTGCCCAGGAAGTCGGCGGTTTTCATGCTGCGTTCCTCAAAGCGAGGCCGAGCGGTGCACACCACAGGTGCTGTTCGCGAAGCAGTTCAGCGGGAGCGCCAATGCCGATTTGCGTAAAAGGCTGTGCGAGCTCCACGTCAATCTTGAGAGCCTGCTCAAGCACTCCGGTGATTCCGGGCAGGCCACCGCCAAATCCAGAAATGGCGACCTGGCTGACCGCGATTCCCGGGTTGCGCGCATGGAAGTGACGCAGACAGGCACGAATCTCTTGGCCGAGATTGGCACCTTGCACACGAAGTGCACGCATCATCGCGGCGCCTTGCGATTCTTCGGATTGACGGCGCACATGGGCGAGCATGGTGCTCGCATTCGAGGCAGACATTGCCGCGTCGTCCTCATGGCCAGCTCCGGCGGGATCGGAATCGGTGAGGAAACCAAGCGCCATGGCTTGAGCCGAGTGCACATCTTCAAGCGGTTCGGCCGATTGATGCAGCGAATCGAGCAGGTCGGCACCGCTGCGTTCCATCGGTTTCAAGAAGCGCATTTCGTTGTCGAAGGCGATGCCGAAGTAGGCGTGATCGAAACCGAGGTGCAGGAAACCAACCGCTTCTTTCTCGTTGCGGGTTGCGTAAGTCAGCGTGCGTGCAACGGGGAAGGCCGCGATTTCTAGGCCGACCGGGCGCAGGCCCAGAGCCTCACTTGCTGCCGTACAGCGGCGCTGCTCCGATTCACCCAAGCACAGCAGCAGATACTCATCACGCTCGTTTGCGTCCTGCAAGGTGCGGCTCAGCGGCAGGAAGCGATAGTTGATGCCTTCTGGATCTTCAATCGCACGGGCAGCGGCTTCTTCTAAAGTGGCTCGCAAGCGATCGGTCTGCGAGCGCTCAATCGGGACCACCGTCAGCGCAGCCCCGGCTGCGGAAGTGGAGATCGCGGTGTCTTTACCGAGAATGTGACCCTTGATGCAGGTCGAAAGCGCGGTGGCCGCTTGGCTGTGGCGGGTGACGCCTTGTGCCGGAGCGACTTCGGCCGCCTGGACCGTCCAGCCGCGTGGGCTACCGGTCAGTTGGAGGAGCCGAGTATCCAGGCTGCCGAAGTGCAGCCCTACCGGCGAGAAGCGGGTGACGAATCGCATGGGGGGGCTTCCTGACTAGCGCAGGAGTTCAGCGAACAGCAGCGCACAAGCAACAAATGCCAGTGCAGCCACCAGTGCCAGGGTCGGACGTTTTTGCAGGGGGTCGTTCACAGCTCAAAGAGTGGATCGCCATCGGAATTGTTGCCCGAGCAGTTGGCTCGGAAATCTCCTGTGTCGGCCCAGAACACCCAGCCGGTCGTATCGTCGGCTGCGTTCAGGCTCGCCCCCGGTCCAATGACCATGACGGTGTTCATCTGATTGATCGGGTTCTCCGGGATGCCGTCGGTCAGATAGGGGCCATAGGGGAAACCGGCAGAGCCGGCCGCCGCGGTGTAGCCATCGATGTCGCTCGCAAGCACGAGCTGATTGCTCAGCACGCCGGCCGACCAGGATGCGGTCGCCGGGTCTTGGCCTGGATTGGTCTGTTCATGCTGGAAGGCATAGAACTCAATGGCGGTGCGCACGCGTTGCAACTGCTGCTCCAGCGCTGTTTCCTCGGCGTCCTGGGTCAAGCCTTGGAAAGCTGGAAGCGCCATGCCGACCAAAACGGACACAATCGCGAGCGCGATAAGGATCTCCATCAGGCTGAAGCCGTTTCGAGAGTGGGTGCTGGTGCGATGCATGATTTGCCTCGGGTACCCTCCCTTGTCGGGGTTTTCCGACTTCCTACTTAAGCTCAATCGCAAAGAGCCCGCAGGATGGCGATCCCGCGAGCTCTGGCGACGCCCAAAAAGGGCTTCTCTCTACCTTTACGGCAGGAATTTCTTGGTCTCGCGCAACTTGCGCGGCAAATATTCCTCAATCACAAAGTTGAGGCCCCATTTCGCGAATGCCTGCTGCTCGGCACGCACGCCCATCTTGAGCATCTTGTTGAGGGCTTTCTTCCACTTCGGGTGCGCTTGGAAGAAGGGGTCGTTCTTGAGCGCGTCTTTGGCGCGCTTGATGTCGACCGGAAGCAACGGGTGGGTGGCATCCATGAGCCCAAACTCCTCAATATCGTCTGGGGTGACGCCGAGGAAAGTCGCGGTCGGCACACAGAACTTGCGGTTCACGTGCGCGGAGGACCCAGAGCCGACCTTGAGCGTGCGATAGATGTTGCAGACACCGTAGGGATCGCAGTCGACAAAGGCATAAATCGGCAACTTCAAGTCGTCAGCGAGGCGCCGCACAAATCGCCGAGTCGCGCGAGTCGGGACGCCGCCCATCTCGACCAGAATGCAATTCGCCGTCCGCCAATAGCGATGGTGGTTGAGGCGCTGGAACATACCGCCCGTTTCAATCGCAATCACGAACTTGGCGGTCGTCTCAAAACCAAGGTGGTCCACCGAACTTGGCACCGTGTAAGCGCCGGAGCCCATGGCTGCGCAATCGGAGCGAATCTCTTCGAGGGTTTCCGGGTCGCGGTCGATGACCGTGAGCGCGCCGACCACCGATCCACCATGTTCCTCGGGCACGAAGCGCAAAGTCTCGCGCGTGACGTCCTTGATCGAGAACATGCCTTCGATGTCGTCTAGCACGGTATCCGATTCGCGCTGTTCGTTGAACTTGGCGTCGCCCCAGTTCTTGGAAACGTAATACGCCTCTCGTTTGGTGGCGAAGTCTTCGTCGGAGACCATTTCCTTGGCCAGTGACATCAGCCGCAGCGTCTGGGCGAAGGTCTTGACCGAGTTCACGTCGAGCGTGCGGGTTTTCAGGTTGCCCTTCATCTCGAAGTAGCCGCGCTTAGGGTCGTAGGTGACGTTCGCCAAGTTGCGCTGGGGCATCGTCATTTGCGGCAAGCCACCGGCGTTGCCGGTCTTGTAAACCTCAGTGGCAACCTCCTGGATCGAGTCCAACGCGACTTTGCGAAGATCGGCGCGGGCTTGATCGACCTCGGCGCGCGCGGCACGGCGCATGCTTGCGGCCTGAGCACTTTCTTTCGCAGTGGCCTTCTTCTTGGCGACCTTCTTGGCAACCTTTTTGGTGACTTTCTTCTTCGCGGCCATCAGATCTTCCGGGTGCTTTCCATGGATTCGTGCAGGGTATTCACGAGGTCTTCGCGTTCCTCGTTGCTGATCCCGAGGATCTCCTGCAGACCAATGCCGACGTGCGGCAGGTATTTCTCGATGTAGCTGCGCTTCTCGAACTCGGAAGCCACGCGCTTGTTCTTGCGGATATGCACGCCGAGCTTGCGTCCGGCCTCTTGCAACGCCAACTTGACCTCTTTCAGAATCTCGTTGTAAGGCGCGATCGCTTCTTTGGCTTCCGAGGTAAACGGAACCCAGACCGAAGCCATATGAATCAGAATCGCCGCGGAACCGACCGGCATCGCGCCCTTGGACTGCGACAGGCCATAGTTTTTCCAGGCCGTGCTGATGACCGCTTTGGTGAATCCGCAGCCCGATTGTTGCGACAAGAGTGGCACGCGGTTGGCATAGCGCAACAGGCGCACCGGCTCGTCCGCGTTGCCTAGAAGGTCTTCGGTATCGAACGCACCTTTCTTCTTCTTTACCTTGCGGATGCGGCCCTTGTCATCGACATCCAAGCGATCGTCGCCTGGCTTCGACCAAGCGATACCCACTTCGATTTGGAAGGGATTGCCGCGATAGACCGCCGGCGGGCGGGTGGCGACGGCGTAGAAATCGGCGTCGCATTCCTTCATCAGGCCTTCGCGGATCCGATCCTCGCCAATCGGCGACAAACATGTCGTCGGCGGCGAGCTGATCTTGGTGTCTTGAATCGCTCGATACAGCGCGTCGGCTTCTTCGCGAGCAATGCGCGAGGGGTACGAACGCTCGCCCAGCTTGGCCTTGGCAATGATCTCCTTGGCGACCTTCGGGCCGACCCGACAGAACTCTTCTTGCAGGAAGCCTGACAGCCACCGCGAGTTGGTGACCCGCAACATCTTCATGAGCTCGCCGAGCTCGACTCCATAGGGGTGAGGCTTGATTTCGTCGGCACGGTCGGGGACGTCCGTGACCGTCGCTTCATAAACCCGCGGTTCTTCCTTATCGACCGGAGCCTGATAAGTGAACTTCGCGTGTGGATTCGAAACAGCCGTCTGCTTGATGTAGTCGTCGACCGAGCCCTTGCCACGTTGGTAGCGCGCTTCAATCGTGATCTCGAAGCGCGTGCCGTGCTTGAGATGCCAGTCGGGGACTTCATCGTCCCGCGTGATGACCGGCTTGTTCTTGGTCGAGTCCATCTGGATCTGGAAGCAATGCGCTTTGCCCCGTTTGATCTTCGAGACGATGATCGGACCCTTCCCGGTCGTCATCTGTCCGTAGAGACCAGCCGCCGAGATCCCGATGCCCTGCTGTCCGCGCGATTGGCGCCGACTATGGAACTTCGAGCCATAAAGCAACTTGCCAAAGATATTGGGGACCTGTGCTTTGACGATGCCGGGGCCGTTGTCTTCGATGACGACGCGGAATCGATCTTCTTCCAGCTGGTGCACCTCAACCAGGATCTCCGGCAGAATGCCGGCTTCTTCGCAGGCGTCCAAGGAGTTGTCCACCGCCTCCTTGATGGTGGTCAGGAGGGCTTTTCGAGGATTGTCGAATCCGAGCAGGTGACGGTTTTTCGCGAAGAACTCGGATACCGAGATCTCCCGCTGCTTGTCCGCCATTTGCTCGGCAGTCAGATGCTTACTTTTTGCTGCCAAGACGGCGATGAGTCTGGCCCTTCCGGCCCTAGAATTCCAGGAATTCGCTTTTTGCGAGGAATTTCTCGGCGAGAGCCTGCTGAGCAGCGTAGCCTTCGGCCGGTCCTATCGCCACGGGGACCAACGGGGGCGACAGGTGCCAACGCTCTGGTGGCCTCGGCTATCTGAGCGTTTTTGTTTTCGCTATGAACTTCTTAAAGCCTTGTATTGATGGCTTTTTATAAAAGCGATTTTCTTATCCAGGAAAAGCGGATTCCTAGTCGAAAGGGATTTGAGCGTGATCTCTGCGCTCGCATCCCAACCCCGACCGCGATGGACATCCCCCGTTCCCAAGTCAACGACCAGACGCCTCCGCCGAGCACCTACGAGCTTGAGATTGAGCACTGGGAAACCCTGGTCTGGTACGTCGTCAACCGACTCAAGCCACGCCTTCCGCACAGCGTTTCGGAGGAAGAGCTGTTCTCCGCCGGCATGGTGGGACTGCTCAAGGCATCCCGCTCGTATGACGCGAGCCGGGGGGCGGAGTTCAAGACCTACGCCTACCACCGGATTCGAGGCGCCATGTTGGACGAGCTGCGCAGCCTCGACTATCTCCCGCGCTCCATGCGCGAAAAAGCGCGCGAGCAGGGCACGACGCCGCCAGCTGTGGTGGGCCTACCGACGGACGAGGATGGTTCCGACAGCCTTGAAGTGCATTCTCAAGCGGAAGGAGCGATTGAGAACGAAGAGTTGGGCGAGGCGCTTCAGGTGGCGATCCTGTCCCTCCCCGAGAAAATGCGCGTGGTGATGCACATGTACTACAACGAAGGCCAGCGTATGCGTGAGATTGGCGAAATCCTCCATCTGACCGAGTCGCGTGTCTCGCAGATCCACTCTGCGGCGGTGGCTCGCTTGCGGCGAGACTTGCGACCCATCACGGGCGACGATTAGCCCAGTATCCCGGCATCACCGGGAACGCGGCGGGGGAGAGCCGGCGCATTCGTCGAGAGGAAGCCCGATCGCTTTGCGGTCGGGCTGTTTCGTTCTACCAGGCCAGAATGGGCTCTTGCACGGGTTCTCCAGCGGATTGGTAAGGCCTGATTCGCAGCAACGCAATCCGGCTGAGACCCCAGGGGAGCAGGTCAGGGCTTCCCTGCTAGCTAAGCAGCGGACGCAAGATTCTGCGCGTCGGGCAAGGTAGGATGAAGCCATGAATCCATCGGTTCAGAGCTGGCTCGCAGGAATCGCTAGCACTTTGCTTCTCGTCGCTGGGGCGCCGTTCGCGGCTGCGCAGTTGCCGGAAGAAAGCCCCAAGACCATCGAATATCGGATGGAGTGTCAACTCCTCGACGAGGGGAAAGTGGTGCGCGGGCTGATGCGCGCAACCTGGCGCAATCAAACCGAGGCGGCGACCAACGAGCTTTGGTGGCATGTCTACAACAACGCCTTTGCTGGTCGAGACTCTGTCTGGCTCAAGGAGGCGCACCAATACCAATACAGCGGGGGGCGATTGCCGCGGGAATACAGCAGCACCGAGATCGAGGATGTCTTCCTGTCCGACCTCGCCGGGGATTCTCTGGGTGGATCCGACGGAACCCCGCTCGCCTTGCGCTGGGAATGGGTGCCGCAAGCCAAGGCTCCCAACGATCGCACGGTCTTCAAGATCAAGTTGCCACGACCTGTCGCCCCAGGCGAAAGCGTTTCGGTGCTCGTGCAATTCCAGTCCCGACTGGCTCCGGCCTATCGGCGCAATGGTTGGGGCTCCGAAGGTTATGTGCACGCTGCGCAGTGGTATCCGAAGCTCGGCGTTTTTGAACAACTCGAAGGCAAATGGCAATGGAACTGTCTGCCGTATCGCATGCTGGTCGAGTTCTATTCCGACTACGCCGATTTCGATCTGAAGTTGATCGTGCCGCCTGAGTATCGAGACAAGCTGGTCGCGACAGGAACGCAGCAAGGGCCCGGCGAAGAGATGCAAGACGGCTCCTTGCAATACCACTACCGCGCGCAGGATGTGCACGACTTTGCTTGGACCGGTGACCCGGAAGCATTGCATCGGACGCGGGTCTGGCGCGAAGAAGACTACCGCGACGAGGCGGAGGAACAGCGGGTCGCCGCGGCACTTGGTCGAAGTGTCGAAGAAGTGCGACCGACGGGTCCAGTCAATATGTACCTGTTGCTGCAACCCGAGCACAGTGAGTTTGAGGATCGTTACTTCGACGCGACCGGCAAGGCGCTGTACTACTTCGGCTTGTGGTATGGCAGGTATCCGTACGAGACCATTTCGATTGTCGATCCAGCAAATGATGCTCGCTGGACGGGAGGCATGGAGTACCCGCGCCTGTTCACGGCGGGAGTGAAGAAAGGGGCGCACAAGCAAGTCCACGACCCGGAAGGCATCACCGTCCATGAGTTCGGCCACCAATACTGGTACGGCTTGGTCGGAACGGACGAGTTCCGACACGCGTGGATGGACGAAGGCTTTTGCGTTTTTTCGACGCAGCGGGTGCTGCAGAAAGCCTTCCAGCCTGAATTGCAGGCCTACCGCGTGGCCGGCTTCGACCGTCTCGGCCGCGCGCCGCTCGGATGGCCAAAGGATGGCGCTGGCCTGCGCGGTCTCGCCACCTTGCGGCGATTCGAGACTCCGAAGGTCGCTGGCCTTCCGGGTCTCTCCGTCGAGTTGTTCCGGCCGGACTCCATTTCGAAGTTCTTGGCTGAAACACCGGGCTTGAGTTACTGGCCGAAAGTGCAGGACGATGCCGTGTTTGGTCTGCGGCGCGCGTACCGAACCGATTTCTATCAGCCGATCGCGACTCCATCGGGAGATCTGTTTGAATGGAATCTGCGCGGCGTGAATACCTACTCGCGGCCCGCGATGACGCTCGAAACGATGGCTCGTTTGATGGGCGAAGAGCGTTGGACTCGGCTCATCCGTGCTTACCACGAACGCTTCCGATTCGGGCATCCCCGGCCTTCTGATTGGTTGGACATCGTGCTCGAGTTTGCGGCCGGCGCCCGCGTCGGTGGCGAGGAAGGCGCAATCATCGACTGGGTAGGTTTTTGGCGCCAAGCCTATCGAGGCAACGAGATCCTCGATTTTGGGGTGCATCGCGTGGTCAACTTGCCGCACTTGATCGATGACGCAGGTGAACCTTCGCGCGTGCGCACGGCGCCGGATCAATGGGATGTGCACATCGAGCTGCGTCGCATTGGTGACTTCGAGGTGCCGGTTGAGTTTGAGGTCACTTGGTCGGACGGGGAAACCACCCGGCATCTCTGGGCGGGCAACACTGAAACGCATGCCTTGCGCGAGTTGGGCAGCGCGCGACGCGTGGTGCAAGTCGTGGTCGATCCGGACCAAGTTTTGGTTTTGGATCGTGACTGGCTGAACAACACCTATACGGTGGAAGTGCAAGATGATCTTGCTGCAGAAGCCGGCGCCCGCGCCTTGCTTTGGGCCGAATCGGTCCTGCATTACTTCGGAGGAATTGGATGAGCCAGCCCACAGCAGGCTTTGATGCCGCCGCAAGGCGCAAGCCACGGGTAGCCCGCGACACACGGCCGCCCGCACTAGGAACCCTGTTGGCTGGCGTTGGCCTTGCCTTGTCACGGCCACGCATCTGGCTGCCGCTGACGGCATTGGTGATTCTGCTCAGCCTTGTCGCGTCCTATCCGGTGCAAGACGCTGCCCAGAGCAGTTTCGGCCATGTCGCTGGATTTGAACAAGACCGCAGTTTGCTTGAGTCCGGCGTCCTGCCGCGCTGGATGTTCGATGATCAAGGCCGTGAACGCAATGGCATGGGCTCACCAAGCGCATTGGCGCCTCTCATGCTGTTGGCCAGCTTGCTTGGCGTCTTGTTCGCCGGTGGCTGGATGGAAATCGCCTTGCACCGCCGCAAGGAGCATGGACTGATGGCCTTCTTGGGTGGGGGTGGTCAACACTTCTTCCCCTTCCTGCGCCTTTGGGTTGTGGCCTTGGCCGGATACGCCTTTTGCACTTGGTTCGTCTATGGCTTGCCCGGCGATTGGCTCAAGGAGCAACTGTTCCCGGCGGGCGATCCCGAGCGCGCGAGCAGCGAGTCTCGGGCGCGCTTGGTCGATTTGTTGTACTCCTTGCTCTACCTTTGGGGCCTCTTGAAGATCGAGATCATCATCGATCTCGCTCGGGCCACGTTGGTTGCTTCCGACCGTCGCTCGGCGATCGGCGCGGTGTTTCGTGCGCTTGGCTTCTGGATCAAGCGCTGGTGGGCATGCTTGGTGCTCGTCGGCGGGGGGTTGCTGCTCGAAGCCGCGGTCCTGTTCTTCGCAATCAGCGCGTACAACTTCCTGTCACTGCCGCTGTGGGTGATCGCTCTGGTTCTGCCAGCCGCTCGCGTGGTCCTGCGCGGCGGACGACAAGCCGGACTCGCGCTTTACTATCAGCAGGTCAGTGATTCGGTTCGCCGGCGTCCTCTGAAGAATGCAGGCATGATTACGGAGCCGATCGAAGATGGCTCGGCTTGGCATGGCTAAATCCCTTGTGGGGCGGGGTTCAAGGGTTTAGCAACCGGCATGAACCCCATCCTCGTCCGGGAATTAATGAACCCTCGGTTGCTGACGGTTGCGCCATCGGACAGCCTGCGCGAGCTCGTCGATTTTCTGCGTGAAAACCGCATTCATGGTGCGCTGGTCCGCGATGCCGGGCGATTGGTCGGCGTCGTGTCGGCGACCGATGTGCTGGTCTATCTGTCAGACGAAACGGTCGATCCCGAGTACGGCTTTTCGCACCTTTTTGTCAGCGACGGCGAACTCAGCGAACCGCTTGCGAATCACCTCGGCGAAGGAACGGTCGAAGAGCTCATGACGCCCGCCGTTTTCTCGATCGACGCGCATGCGACCGTCGGGGCAGCCGCTTCCCTGATGCACGAACGAGGAATCCAGCGCTTGGTCGTGGTCCAAGGCGAAGAGGCCGTCGGAGTTCTGTCTGCTTCGGACCTGGTGCCTGTTGTGCAACGCTATGAAGCGGGATTGAGTTAGGCGGCGTCGAATCGGCACGCGCCGCTTGCTAGACTTCGCGCAACTCGATTCAAAAATCGCATGACTCAATCTCTTCGTGGTGCCGCTGTGATCGGCCAATCTGGTGGCCCGACCGTGGTCATCAATCAATCTCTGGTTGGTTTCATCGAAGCTGCGGTCCAGGCCGATGGCATCACCCATGTGCTGGGCGCACGACACGGGGTGCAAGGCATGATGGACGGTGATCTGATCGACCTCGGCGCGGAGTCGCGAGACACGCTGGAGCGTCTCGCGCGCGTTCCAGCTGCCGCGCTGGGTTCGGTGCGCTTGAAGCCGGGTGCAGAAGAAGTCGCGCGGGTAATTGACACCTTGCGCAAGAATGATGTGCGCTATTTCTTCTACATCGGCGGCAATGATACCGCGGAAACCGCACACATCGTCGAACAGCAATCCGCCGAACTGGGCTACGAGATGCGTTGTTTTCATGTGCCGAAAACCATCGACAATGACCTGCGGGTCACGGATCACTGCCCTGGCTATGGTTCGGCTGCGCGATTCGTCGCGCATGCTTTCCAAGGAGATGATCGCGACAACCGCTCGCTGCCGGGCGTGAAGATCAATGTTGTGATGGGCCGCCACGCAGGTTGGCTGACTGCCGCCGCGACGCTCGGCCGACGCAACGAAGAGGATGGCCCGCACTTGGTTTACTTGCCCGAGCGAGTCTTCGATCCCGAGCAGTTTCTTGCTGACGTCGACGCGGTCTACAGTCGCTTGGGGCGCTGCATCGTTGCAGTTTCGGAAGGCATCCACGATGCCTCCGGCAAGCCCTTCCTGCAGGTCTACGCCGAACAGGCGGGTTCCGCGATGGCGGGCCAGGCAGATAGTCATGGCAATGTGCAGCTATCCGGCACCGGGGCACTCGGCGATGCGCTCGCCAACTTGGTCAAAGAACGCTTTGGCAAGATTCGTGTGCGCGCCGACACCTTTGGGTATTTGCAACGTTCTTTCCCAGCGGATGCTTCCCCCGTCGATCAAGAAGAAGCACGACGTGTCGGTCGTGACGCAGTCGCTGCAGCAATGGGTGGAGTGCACAGCAGCGGTTCGATTGCGTTGCGTCGAGTCGACGGCCCGGATTATCACTGCGAAACTTTTGTGACTCCTTTGCACACCGTCGCCAAACACACAAAAGACATGCCAGAAGAATTTCTCGATGGCAACAACGCAGTGTCAGCAGCCTTTCGCGCATACGCCATGCCGTTGACAGGTGGAATCGAGCCGATGACCGATTTGGCAGCTGTGAAATTCGAAGCGAAGTAGTCGGCTAAACTCCGCCGCATCGTGGATTTGCGATGAATATTCAAGAAAAATCCACAGAGAGATCGGGAAAAGCTGGAGCAATTCTGCATGAAACGGGTGATGGACCCTATGCGGAAGCTTTAGGATTCCAGGCGAATCCGCGTTGCCCGCCTCTGCATCAGTAGTGGCCTCACGGCGACCCGGAAACGCACCCCAGCGTACGAATCATGATTCTGACAACCCTTCTCCTGATGCAGGGCCAAGTCCTCGCTCCGGCTGAGACCGGCGAGGAAGGCCGCGGCATCTTGCCGAACCTGTTCTCGGCCGACGCAGATATCCATCTGTTCGGTCGCTTCCAACAAGACTTCGCTTACATCGAAGACGACAACTTCGGAACCAAAGATGGTTCGGAAGTCCGTCGTGCTCGTTTGGGCGCCGGCGGTAACCTCGCCGAAGGTCTGGACTGGAAGATGGAAGTCGACTTCGCCTCCTTCGATGGTGGCGGCGCGGCATTCACCGATGCTTACCTGAAGTTCTCGAACCTTCCGGTTGGCACTTTGCACGTGGGCCACTTCAAAGAGCCCTTCTCGCTGAACGAGCTCACCTCGAGCCGCTTCATCACCTTCACCGAGCGCGCAGACACCTTGGCGCCCGGCCGTAACGTCGGTGTCATGCTCTCGGACAACAACGAGAACCTGACCTGGCAAGCGGGTGCATTCTGGGAAGCTGGCACGACCGGCAACCTCGAAACGGATAACGACACCGCCTTCACCGGTCGTGTGGTCTTCCGCCCTTACATGGAAGATGGCGGCAAGCGTCTGGCTCACGTCGGTCTTGCGATCTCGCTGCGTGAAGCCGAGACCAATACCTACGCTGCCTCCAGCAAGGGTGGCATTCACTTGCTCAATAAGGACGTCGCGATGGCAAACATTGCGGCTGCCGATGGCCTGACCAAGATTGGCCTCGAAGCAGCAATCCAGGAAGGCCCGATTTCGGGTCAGCTGGAATTCGTGCAGGCCGATGGCGATGACGATTCCGTCACCGCTTGGTACCTGCAAGGTGGCTACTTCCTGACCGGCGAGTCGCGTGGCTACAAGGCCTCGAGCGCTGCTTGGGACCGCGTCAAGCCGAACACCCCGTATGGCCAGAACGGCAACGGTGCGTGGGAAGTTGCGGGCCGCATTGGTGCGATTGACCTCTCCGAGGCTGCCGCCGACAACGAAGCAACCACCATCGCAATCGCGTTGAACTGGTACATGACGAACTACACCCGCGTCGGATTCGATATCTACTCGACCGACTCTGATGCCCTCGCCGAGGATGTCATGGGTGCTGTGATCCGCTTCGGATTCGATTTCTAAGAGCCAACGGGCTCAAGCCAAGAGGGGCGCTCATATGAGCGCTCCTCTTTTCAATTGAGGCGGGCTAGACTGACCGCATGCTCGGATTCACCTGCACTCTGCTCTTCGCCTGCTTCGTGCAGGAGCCCGGAACGCCCGGGCTGGATCTGATTCCCGAGCGACTCGCGGATCAATGGAGCGGCGATGCTTCGATCTGGTCGATCGAAGACGGCGAGTTGGTCGGGCGCAGCTCCGAGGCGCAAACCCGGAGCCATTACCTTTATTGGCAGGGTCAAGCTGGCGACTTTGAACTGCGCTTCGACTATCGCATCGACGGCGGCAACTCTGGGGTGCAATACCGGTCCAACAAGCTGGAGAACGGCACGCCTTACGGATATCAAGCCGACATCGAGGACGGTCCGAATCACACCGGCATCCTGTACGAATCCAGCGGACGTGGCATCGCGGCCACGCGTGGCAGTCGCGTCCGGTTCCATGCCGACGGAAGCCGCGAGATGGGCGCCACACTGGGGACCGCAGCGGACCTCCAAGCCTTGGTGCGAGGCGGTGATTGGAACTCCTATCGGGTCGTAGCGATCGGTAATCGCTTGGTCCACGAGATCAATGGTGTGCGCATGATCGATGTGATCGATAATGATCCGAAGTACTCGCGCGCGACCGGCACCTTTGCAGTGCAGTTGCATGCTGGGCCGCCGATGGAAGTGCGCTACCGCAACATGCGCTTGACCAAACTCGAAGGCGCGCAGGCCGATGATTTGGTCGGAGCGTGGATTCCGGCGCCCGATGCAGGCAAGACCCCCGAGTGGATCTGGAGTAGCAAAGACCAGATTGAGGGTGAGCGTCGCTGGTTCCTGTTGCCCTTTGAACTCACCGAACCCGCGGAAGTGATTGGCGGATTGTTTGCCGGCGATAACCATCACCGCGTTTGGGTCGATGGCCGCCCGCACGGATCGGGTGACAACTGGTCGCGACCTCAACCGATTCCAGGTGGCATGCGCCTCGAGCCCGGTTTGCACGGGATTGCCGTCGAGGCCAGCAACGACGGCGGACCAGCGGGCATCATCGGTCGCATCGATCTTGCACTTGATGGAGGAGAACGTCGCAGCTTGGTGACCAACACCGATTGGATCGTTTGGTCCGAGGCTCCGGAGGCCTGGCCAACTCCCGCTCTTGATGTTGCCTCCACTGCAACGGCCGCCGGCGTGATTTCCTGGGGCACGAGTTCGGCGCACAGCGGACCTTGGAACGACGTTCTTGCGCCGAAGCTGGCCCCGGCGGCGGAAAGCATTCAGGTCGCCCGTGGCTTCGTCGTGGAACGCTTGTATTCGGCGCAGCACGGCGAAGGATCGTGGGTCGCGATGACATTTGGGCCGCAAGGCCTGATTTATGTTTCGCCGCAATCGGGGTCACTTATGACGCTCGATGTCTCCGCGCTGCTGACGGGGCCTGCGCGTCGCGCCGGAGCGGGCGCCGCTCCAGGTGTGCATGTTGCGGGTCTGCAGCCACCGCGCCCGCTGCCCTTCCCCGTTCACAGCGCGCAGGGATTGCTTTGGGCGCATGATTCGCTCTACGTCAATGTGACGGCGCCAGCGGATCGCGATGGCGGCTTGCACCGCATTCAAGATACCGATGGCGACGGTCGACTCGATACGCACCGTTATCTGACGCGCATGGGCCCCCCGACCGAGCACGGCGTGCACGGCATTCGCTTGGGCCCGGATGGCGCGCTCTACGTCATCAACGGCAACTATGTGAAGCCGCCGACCGGCTTGGACGGCGAATCGCTTCTGATCGAAGGGCCGATCACGCGTGCCGAAGAGGACGTCCTACTTGAGCGCTATTGGGATCCACGCGGACACGCGCACGGGATCATGGCTCCAGCAGGCGTGCTCTATCGCACCAACTCGGATGGCAGCGAATGGCAGCGCATCGCCGTTGGCATGCGCAACTGCTATGACTTCGCGATCAGTGCCAGCGGAGAGATCTTCACTTACGACGCCGACATGGAATGGGACCTCGGCATGCCTTGGTACCGTTCCCCGCGCGTCTTGCACTTGGTGCCCGGAGGCGAGTACGGCTGGCGTTCCGGTTCGGCGAAGTGGCCGCAGGAATACCCCGATAGCTTGCCGCCGATTCTTGAAACAGATTTGGCTTCGCCGGTTGGCGTCGAACTCGGCGAAGGCAGCCGTTTCCCGGCCAAGTACCAGCAGGCGTTGTTCTTGGGCGATTGGGCTTGGGGTCGCATCACGATCGCACAACTCAGCCCGGATGGCGCGAGCTATTCCGGAACCTATGAGGACTTCCTGCAAGGCCGCGGCGTCGCCGTGACGGATTTGGAGTTCGGCCCCGATGGCAACCTTTGGTTCATCATCGGCGGGCGTGGCACGCAATCGGGCTTGTACCGAGTCCGGCCGCTCGACCCCAATCCAAACCCGTCGCGCTTGGCCGATCCGCCGCTGCTCGCGCAGCGTCACGCGCTCGAAGGTGTCGCGGGAGCCGGACCTGAAATTCAGAAGGCGCTGACTTCGGAAGACCCAATGCTGCGCTACCTCGCGCGGCTTGCGGTCGAACGTGCGGGTCTGCAGGCTGCGGAAGTCCTTGCGTTGAGTCAGTCCGCAGTGGGTACGGGAAGCTCGCATGCTGAGTTGTCTGCTGCCTTCGCTGCGATTCGAACCGGTGATGGCGCGGTCTCGGACAAGATCGTGAGCTCGCTCAATCTGGCCGGTCCGCCGCAAGACGAGATCAGCGAAGCGGACTGGCTTGCTCTGCGCGGCGCGATGCTGCTTCCAGCGGAAACGCAGGGTTTGAGCCGCTATTACCAGGTTCACGCCGAGGTCTTCCCAACCGGGAATGAAGTTTACGATCGAGAGCTGGCTCGCTTACTGGTCGCACGAGGTGGTTTGGGCCCGGAACTACTTTTCCCGTACCTCTCGTGGGGGCACAGCCAAGAGACCCGCATCCACTACGCGATGCTGCTCGCCGAATGTGCTGCAAAGATGGATCTCGCGCAAGCGATGGCCTTCTTCATGTGGGAGCATCAGGCCAAGAAGCTACAGGGTGGCTTGAGCGTCGGCGGGTTTATCGAAGCGATCGCAAAGCGTGCCAGCGAGAACATGCAGCCTGAAGTGCTGGCCGCCGCGAAGGACGGCCTCGCAGCAATGGCCATGGACGACGAGCCACAGGTGGCTCCGGTGGGCCGCGAGTTTGTGCGCGACTGGAGCTTGGACGAACTCAGTGCGGCTCTCAACGGCAAGTCCGGCGACGCCTCCCGAGGCGAAGAAGTCTTCGGCCAAGCCCTGTGCTTGCAGTGCCACCGCGTGGCTGGCCTGGGTGGTTCGCTCGGCCCCGATTTGACCGCCGCAAGTCGTCGATTCAGTCAGCGTGACTTGCTCGAAGCGATCATCGACCCGATGAAGAATCGTTCGGACCAGTACGGCAACCTGGTCATGCCTCCGGGCTTGCTGAATACCTTCAGTGCCGACGAAGTGGCCGATCTGATGGCTTACCTAGAAGCGGCGCGTTAGAGCGCTTTGCGCGGAGGAATGATGGCGTTGGACACCAAGAGGCCGGTGACCAGCGCCAAGGCGACAGCGAACACCGCAAAGCCATTCTTCAATCCCAACAAGGGGTCACCGCCATCCTTCATCAACTCGGTGATCGACAGGAAGCCTAGGGAGCCGGGGACTAGCACCAAAATGCCGGGCAATCGCGTAATCGTCGCCGGCCGGTCGAAGGCGCGCGCGTAGATATTCGATCCGGCGCCGGCAATGAGAGCACCGAAGAAAACGCCTAGCACGGGACCGAGCTCCTTGATCCCTGCTTGCATTGCCAGGAACGGAGCGAACACGGCCAAAGTGACCCAAGGCAGATCGCGCCGCTGCGCCTGGAAGAGCATGCCGAGCGTGACGCCCGCGATCACGATGGCGATGTAAGGGACCCAGACGGGCCAAGTTTCCACCGGAGGTAGCTCCGGAAGCGGGCCAGCGATGCGTTCGATCGCGGTTCGACCTGCCAATACGCCAAAGGCAAGCATCATCAAAAGCAAGGCCGACCAAGCAAGGCGTGCGGTTCCGCTGACCAGGTTGCGCTGCGCGAGTTCGGAGACCGCAATCGTCATCGAGAATCCGGGCAGCAGGATGATCAAGCCGGCCAGCGTCGCGGTGTCGGCGTCGGCACCGCTGAGCAAGTGCGCGCCGCCCGCGGCAACCGCCGCGACCACGAAGGCACCAAGCAGCTCGTGGAGGCCGAGCAGTTCTTTGCGCGGGCCAGCCAGGAGCAAAAAAGTACCCAGCGATAGGCCAGCCGCGCCCGCTAGCCAGAGTTCGGCAGGCCCGCCGCCAAAGAAGGTGGAAGCCGCGGCGGAGGACAGCGCAAAGCAAAGCAGTTGCACCCACTTGCCATACAGCGGTGCTTGCTCGTCAATGACATCGATCATGCGAATGCCCTCCCCCGGGCTCATTCGCTTGGCCACGACCTCGTTCCACAGCTGATCGAGGCGCGCGAGCTTGTCGAAGTCTTGCTCGTTGCGATGCAAGCGGTACAAGTGGGCGTAGCCATCTTCCCCCGGCAGGTCAAAGCTGACCAGCAGAGCCGTGGGCATGGCCATGCTGTGCGCTTTCAGGCCCATCTCCTGCGACAGCACATCCATCACGGCTTCGAGCCGATTGGCCGGCGCGCCGTAGATATGCAGCGCCCGGCCCAGCTTGAGGGCGAACTGAACCCCTTCTTGCTGGTCCGGTGGCAGATCGGAGGTGGGAGGAACCATGCGCGCGGGCATTGTCCTGCGGAATACTCGAAAAGCAATCTTTGACAGGCGTTTCTATGCTGGAGCGCGTGACCGAAGCTCGCACCTATCGAGAACTGACACCGGCTGCGCTGATTGGCGGGGTTTTGGTTGGCGCGCTGCTCAACATGGGCATCGTTTACGCCGGTCTGCAGATTGGCTTTACGATCGTCGGCTCGACCGTCGCCGCAGTGGTCGGGTTCGGCATCTTGCGCGGACTGCTGGGGCGGGGCTCGATCCTCGAGGTGAATATTTTCCAGACGGTGGCGAGTTCGGTGAACACCGTCAACGCCGGCATCATTTTCACCGTCCCGGTGTTGTTTCTGCTCGGCTACGAGCACGAGATGAACTACACCGCCCTCTTGCTCGCGGGGGTCGGCGGATCGCTGCTCGGGGTGGTCATGATCATCCCGTTGCGCAAGCAGATCATTGAGTACGAGCGCTTGCGCTTTCCGGAAGGCGTAGCGGTCGCAACGATTCTGCGCTCGCCAGGCGCGGGCATGGAGAAGGCTCAACTCTTGCTTGCCGGGGTGGCGATTTCAGGGCTTGCCACGGTGTTGGCGCATACCGGTGTGATTCCCGGAGAGATCGGGCTGGGCAAGTTCCTTGGGGTTCCGGCCGCCTTCACCTTGGTGCTCGCAACGAGCTTTCTTTCCTTGGGTGCCGGGTATCTGGCTGGCCGAGGTGGCCTGGTTGTGCTGTACGGAACCGTGCTCAACTACTGGGTCTTGGTCCCCGCGGCAGTGATGCTCGGTTGGGTGGGCAAAGATTTTCTCGGCGTCAGCTTCTTCGACTTTGTCTTTGCGCCCGATCCGGTTGTGATTGGCGGCGCGGCCGAGGCGAGCGGGGAAGCGATGACGGCCGTGCCGGCGCTAGAAGAGGGTCAGGTACTTGCAGGAGAATTCCTCACCTGGTTCTCCAAGAACATCTCGCGGCATGTCGGGATCGGCATGATTCTGGGCGGCGCGGTGGCTGGCATCTTGGTCGCGATGCCCGCACTCAGATCGGCGTTGGCGAGCCTGCGCGGCGGAGCCGAAGGCGGACGACGCGAAGAGTTGCCGATGTCGGTGCTCAATGCTGGTTTGTTCGTCGGCATGCTGCTGCTACTCGCTGCAACCAAGCTGTCGGGTGGCGATTCGGTGAGCTGGGGCCAAGCTGGTTTGGTCATGCTGGCGGGCGGGGTTTGGCTCTGGGTCGCTGGCCTGGTTGTGGCGCAGACTACTGGCCGAACCGATTGGTCTCCTTTGTCTGGCTTGGCCCTGATCGCCATCGCGATCATGATGACCATTTTGGGCAAAGACGCGGTCGTACCGGCGGTCACCGTCGGGGCAGCCATTTGCGTTGCGACCTCGATGTGCGCGGACATGATGGCCGACCTCAAGACCGGCTACCTGGTCGGCAGTCGTCCGCTGCGTCAGCAGACCGCACAGTTAATGACTTGTTGGATCGGCCCGGCCATCGCTCTGGGCACGGTGCTGGTGCTCTGGAAGGCCTACGCCTTTGGTCCGGACCAAGCGGAAGTTCTGTGGCAACGGGCGCAGGTCGAAGGCCCTGCGGCGATTGCTGCCTTGGAAGCGGCCGGCGGTTCGGCCACGCAGCTGCCGTCGAATGTTCCGGAACTGGGCGCACCGCAAGCCGGTGCCCTCAAGTCGGCGATTGAAATCGTGCAGTCCGGCGATGTCCCGATTGGCAAGTACCTGGGCGGCGCCTTGCTTGGCTTGGTCGTTTCGCTCCTCGTTTCCCCAGGCATCGGCGTGATGGTGGGCTTGTCGATGTACTTGCCCTTTGAATACATGGTGGTCTTCGGCATCGGCGGCATCTTGAACATCCTGATTTCGCGCCGCAAAGGCGTGCGCTGGGCGGAAGACAAGGGCGTGCCGATTGCGGCGGGTCTCATCGTGGGCGACGCCTTGGTGGGTGTGCTCTTTGCTTTGTTTGAGGTAGGTTCCTCCCTGGTCTGATCCATGCTTGCTATCGCCAACACGATTTTGATACTCGGCGTATGCCTGGGAGTGATCGGCGCTGCCGGATTCACAGACCCCGTGCAAGACGGCGCCTACGGTTTCTTTGCTGCTGGCATAGTCGCCTGCGCGATCGGCGGTGTTCTGCTGCGCCGTGAAACGCGCAGTCGCGGCGACGGTCATTCGCATGCCGCGGCTGCGGTCGGCGACCTGCAACAGCGGGTCGAGTCCATCGCCCGTCGCGTGGGCGGCCTTGAGGAATCGATGAGTGAGCTTGACGCGACACGATTCGCCAGTGAAGTGGACGAGCTGCTTGCCGGTGAGTACTTCGAACTCGGCAGTCGCAGCGATGACTACATTCAGCTGCTCGGCTTTGGCAAGTTCACCCAGGTCTGGGGAGGGGTCGCCGTCGCGGAACGACTGCTGGCGCGCTCCTGGAGCATGGCGACCGACGGCTTCCTGGACCAAGCGCAACAGGAGATTCCCTTGGCTCGTGCGCAACTTGCGAGCGCCGTGCAGGCCGCCGAATCGCTGTAGTCAGGCTCGGATTCTCTTCAGCTTCGGCTGGGGCCGGCCGCCAATTGGCTCAGAAGGGAGTTCTGAAGCAAAGGGCGCGCCGGAGATTGGGAGAGATTCCGGCCGCCCGATTCCTTCAAGAAGCCTGGAAGATAGAAGGGAAATAGGAAATCGCAAATACGGCTGAAGATGGCGTATGAGCCTCCGAGAAGGGGAGGATCATGCGCCGTCCCCCCGCGATTCTGGCTGTCCTTGCTTGCGCCCTGTTGGGTGCGATCCCGCGTCTTTCCGCCTCCACGACGCCCGATGCCGGGCTTTCCGAGCTTTGCGCGAACGCGGATCTGATTTGCGAGGTCGAAGTTCTCGACCGAGAGTGCTTGGATCTAGGCGAGGGTCGTATCGAGACCCGCTACACCTTGGCCACCGTTTTGCCGATGAAAGGCCCGATGAGTTCTGTGCAAGAAGTACGGATTCCGGGCGGCGCTGTCGGCGCACGGGGTCTGTTCGTTCCGGGAATGCCCCGGTTCGAAACGGGTGAGCGCGTGATTCTCTTCCTCAGCGAGGAAGGGGAGAACGGTTGGCGTTTACCCGTTGCTTTGGACCGCGGAGCCTATTCGGTCCAAGTGGACGCAGAAGGGGCGACCCGAGTCGTCGCGATGGCCTCGCATTGTGCGGGAGCTGACTGCGATCACGCTGGACCGGTGCCGCCGATCCAGTCCCATGACGACTTCGTCCAGCGCATCTTCCGCGAGCTCCGCTAATCGCCCTCGGCGATCGCCATGGACCGCCCGTCACTGGGTGGTCTACGGTCTGTTATGCATCGGGTCTTGGATGACGGGTGCGAGCCTGGTCGAAGCCTATGTTCGGATCACGCTGGACGGCAAGACTCTCTACCACGCCGATCCGAATATTGAGATGAGTCTGGATCCGGCCTCTTTTGAAGGCCTGGAGCCCGAGGCGGTGCGCAGCGCCGTGCAACTTGCCATGGGGCGCTGGAATGAAGTCGATCGCAGCGCATTGAACTTCACGCTGGGCGCAGATCAGCCCGGTGCCGATTACAACCAAGGCAATCATGTCATTTACTATGACCCGGATAACCAAAGTGGATGGTTTGCTGGGGGAAGCATGACGGTCGCCGTCACTCCGATTATTTACAACACCGGGGATGGTCGCATCATCGACATCGATGTGTTGTTCAACGGGCGGCGTTGGAACTTCGCGACCGAATCGGGTACCTCAGCCTTCGATATTCAAGACGTGCTGACGCACGAGTTGGGGCATGTGGCCGGCCTCGATCACTCGCCGGTGCACGGCGCCTCGATGTGGCCGTATGTCTCGCCCGGGCAATGGCTACACCGCTCGCTTACTCCTGATGATCAATCGGGCGCAGTCGCGGTGGCGCGCTCAGGCGGCATCGCGCAGCTACGCGGCGAACTGCGTCGCAGTGACAGCAGTCCGATCCGTGGCGGAGCCGTCGGTGCTGTGCGTGCGCTGGACGGGCGACTCGCTGCGGTCGCCTTGAGCAATGAGAACGGCAACTGGGTCATGAAGGCGGTGCCGCCGGGTGATTACCACCTGTATTGCTTCCCGGTCGAGGGCGTGACATCCGCAGCTGAACTGACCAGCAATGCCGCGGTCGAAACCGACTTCGGTGCGACTTTCCTGGGTGGAACCAGCGCGCCGCTGCAGCTCTCACTCAGCCATGGCGAGAACCTCAATGTGGGGACCGTCATCGCCGCTGCGGACGCTGCAGTACGCGACAACTTTGGCCATGCCAAGGTGATCGAGCGAGGCGGCCCAACCGAATCGGTCAATGTCTATGGCGTCAACTTCAACAACGGAGTGGGCAACATGTTCGAGTTCAGTCCCTACATCACGCTGGGGACGGTGACTTCGGACGATGGCCTGTTTAGTGCGCCGGTAACCGTCAGCCCCGATTGCCCTCCGGGCAGCTATGACTTGTTCATTGAGCTGGGCAATGGCGAGCTCGAGTGCGTGCCCGGCGCGATCGAGGTCGTCGATCCAGCTCCGCAGCTTGTCAGCCTCAGCGCAACCGAAGCCAGTCTGATTGGCGGGGAATGGTTGGAAGTCTACGGCGATGACTTTGTGGCCGAGTCTCAGGTCCTGATCGGCGGGCGACTGGTTCAAGAGGTGCGATTTGTCGATGCGAGCACCCTTCAGGTGCGCACTCCGGTCGGCGACGGCGGCGAGGTCGATGTCGTTGTGCAGAACCCCGACGGCCAAGAGAGCCGGCTGGAAGACGCCCTGCGCTACATCGCGATTCCGGTCTACGAAGAGCTCTTTCCGCGCGCGGGATACTTGGGTGGCGGCACCAAACTGCGCTTGGTGGGCAGTGGCTTTACGGCCGGCATGATTGTTTCGATCGGCGGAAGGTCTGCGAGCTATCAGTTGCTCGCCTCGGGGGTCATCGAGATCACCACGCCGGCAGGCGATGCGCTCGGGCCCACCTCGATTCGGATCGAGAGTACCGATGAGCATGTCGAAGAACAGCCCGACATCTTCACCTATGTCAGCAGCGAAGATCCGGACATCACCAGCTTTACGCCACGAACCGGCAAGAAGTCGGGGGGCACCGAGGTCAATCTGTTTGGCGAGAACCTGGCCAGCGGAGTTCGTGTGCGCTTTGGCGTCGATCCGATCGATATGCAAGGCGGTCGCTACGCCGGTGGCGTCGAACGCTTGAGCCAGGCCGAACTCAGGTCGACGACGCCGGGTGGCGCGACCGGTGAGTTTGCTGTGGTCGTTGAGCTTCCGAACGGACAAGGTGCCATCGGTGATTCTTTGTTCTCCTATCAGCCCGCCGCGAGTGGGGGCGGATGTGGTGGCATCGTGCACGGGGGCGAACCAGGCAAGCCGATCGATTGGCTGCCACTTCTGATTCTGAGCTGGTGGTGGCGGCGCATGGCGACCGCGGCGCGCAAAAGCGCTGAAACGAAGCCACTCGCAAGGCGTTAGAATCTCGACATGCGAGCGCATCGAGCGATCCTGACGACCTCCCTGCTGCTTTGTGCCACTTGTGGCCAAAGTGAATCGCATGATGCCTCGAGCATCCCGCCAGTTTTCTTGATCGGCATGGACGGTTTGGAATGGGATGTCATGACCCCCCTGTTGGAAGCCGGGCGACTGCCCAATTTCCAGGCAATGATCGACCGCGGGGTCGCGGGCGGTTTGGCAACATTCCAGCCGACCTTCTCGCCGGTGGTCTGGACTTCCATGGCGACTGGAGTCACCGCGCCCGAACATGGCGTGCTGAATTTCAGCGTGATGGAGAACGGCCGCATGGGCCTTCCCTATACCTCGAACAGTCGGAAGGTCCCCGCGCTTTGGAATATCGCTTCCAAGTTCGATCGCAGCGTGCTGTCGGTCGGTTGGTGGGTTTCCTGGCCGGCCGAGCCGGTCAACGGTCGCATCATGGCGAGCTACGCCGCGCAAGCACAGGGGCAGGTGTTCTGGAAAGCCGGAGTTTGGGAAGAGGGGCTCCCCGAGATGACCTACCCCGAAGAGCTGATCTACGACGTCATCCCCTTGCTGCAGAATGGATCGCCCACGGGTCCATTGCGCGCTGGCTACAACGAGTACTTCTCGGTCATCCCCGGTGAGCCGCGCAAGTCGGCCGAGGACCCGGTTGACCCCTGGGAGTTCCCAAGGGTGCGCGACAGCTTCTTCCGCATTGGCTATCACGGAGACCGCACGCACCTTGAGGTGTTCAAACAGGAACTCGGCAAAGAAGTCGCCGACCTGAACATGGTCTACTTCGGGCTTCCCGATGTTGCCGGCCACTTTTGGTGGCGGTATTACCAGCCGGAAGAGTTCAACTATGCGATCCCGCAAGAGCATCGCGAGCTTTTGCAGAAGCGCTTGGATGCCGCCTACACCGCAGCCGATGATTGGCTGGGGCAGATCGTCGCCAGTGCGCCAGAGAATGCGCGTTTCATGATCGTTTCAGACCATGGCATGCATGCGGCGAACCGGAATAACCCGAATCACCCGCAGTCGGGTGCACACGAAGATGCGCCTCCCGGGGTATTCATTGCGGCCGGCCCGGGCATTGCCAAGCGTGGCATGTTGCCGGATGTCGAATGGAAGTTCCCGGTGCAGATGGGCAACCGCCGATTCGACAATGTGCTGCAAGCGCCGCAACGCGTGGGCAGTGTCTACGACGTCACGCCAACCGTGCTGCATTGGCTGAGCATTCCATCGGCCGCAGATATGT
Source organism: Planctomycetota bacterium (assembly GCA_040264055.1). Taxonomy (GTDB): domain Bacteria; phylum Planctomycetota; class UBA1135; order UBA1135; family UBA1135. Next base: position 15,731 of record JBDQJC010000004.1, on the reverse strand, counting down.
CGGGCGCTCCGCTGCTCGACCTTGCCGCTCCGGACGATTCCCTTGCGTCAGCGATGGCCGCAGTTGCGTCGCACAGCAATGGTTTCCGTGACGCAACTCCACCACGCGTGCCGAAGGCCGGGCTGGACCAACAGTTTCAAGATGCCTTCTTGGGCGCCTTGGGCTACCAGGATGCGGCGGATTCTCACGCCGCACGCGAGCAGGAATCGAAGCCCGATAAGCAAGACTAGTCCCGGATGGCAATCCAGCGTGGCCTGCTAGACTGCGGCTCATGTTCTCGCGCATCCTGCTAGCGACTGACTTCTCGGAATACTCCGAAGAAGCCTACCCGTGGGCGGCTCAGCTCGCCGCATCCAATGGCGGCACCGTGGTTCTGCTGCACGTCCTCGAAGGCGACTTGGTCGCCAACGCCCCGATGTTCGCCGGATATATGCAGACCGACTCGCTCGACCTCGGTCGCTACCGCGAAGAGTTCGAGAAAGCAGCCCAATCGGCGCTGGATCAAGCAGCCGAACAGATGCGCAAGCTCGGCGCCAAGGTCGAGGCTCATTTGATTCAGGGCAAGCGCGCCAGTGAAACGCTGGTCAACGCGGCCAAGAAGTACGACTGCGGAGTCATCGTCATTAGCACGCATGGTCGTGGCGGCCTGGCCAAGTTCTTGTTGGGTTCGACTGCCGAGAAGGTCGTGCGCACCGCACACTGCCCCGTCTTGACCATCCATCAAGGCGATCCGGGTCCGGGGAAGACTTAATGGCCAAATCCGGCAAGACCCTACCGGGTCCCGTCGTCGCCTTTGACATCGAGGTTGCTGGCCTCGAATGGGAAGAAGTCGATGAAGCGACGCGCCACTATTTGATGGCGCGCGAAAAGCGCCGCATTGGCAGCAGCGAGGTCGATGTCGAAGCCTTGCAGCACCGCCTTGCGCTGGTGCGCGGCATGGGTCGAGTGGTTTCGATCGGCATGTGGAATATGGATAAAGACCAAGGCGCGGTCTTGGTTCATGGCAGTGGCTGTCGCTGGGAAGAGTTCGAAGAAATGCCCGGAACCCGCGTTTATCGCGGCAACGAACGCGAGCTCTTGGAAGAGTTTTGGAAGCTGGCGCAGACCTGGGGATCGGTGGTGACCTACAACGGCCGCGCCTACGACGGTCCGGTGCTCATGACGCGCTCGGCGATGCTTGGTGTCGCCCCCAGTCGCCAACTGTGCGGCTACCGCTACCGGGTCACCGATCATTGCGATCTCCTGGATCTGCTCAATTTTCAGGGCGCCGCGCGCGAGAGCTACTCCTTGGATTATTGGTGTCGCCGTTTTGGAGTCGAATCGCCGAAGGGCAAAATGGATGGCTCCATGGTGGCGTCGAAAGCCCGCGAAGGACGTTATGACGAGATTGCCGAGTACTGTTTGCGCGATACTCGGGCTACCGCCGACTTGTTTCGCCGCCTAGAAGGCACTTTGGTCCCGCTGTTTCTTCAGCAATGAGCCCCTTTGGGGGGTGTGTCAAAGATGGCCCGCTTCCTGCCCTTGCTCTTGCCCCGGACGACCGGGGATTGGTGCCCTGCGCACCCCGCGACTCGCTTCCCCTGCGAGCGGCCGCGCTTTCTTCACGGTGATCCCCGGGAGCACGCGCCGCGAACCTGCGCACAACTCGCCGAGCAAGGCGACGCGCTACTTCCGTGGGGCAATGCAGATGGCGATCTGCTGCTCGCGCCGGCTCCGCGGCCCGGCGAAGAGGCCCAACTCCTGAGCGAGGTGCTGGGGACCTTGCCTGAGAACTTCTCGGTGCTGCTGTATCAGAGGGAGAGCCCCTTCCTCAACAACCTCAGCTTTGAGAACGAGGCCCTGTGTCTGCTGCCGGCGGACCGGTTGGCGCTCTTGTTACGCGGAAGTGCCTGGGCCGAGCGACGACCGGGTCCGCGTGGTTCGCTGCAAACGCGCATCTACCTCGGTCTGGCCTTGGATCTTTGGCGCAGCCTCATTCTGCTAGCGGACGAGGCGGAACATTCGCGCCTGGTTGGTGAGCTTCGACTGCCAGACGAGCTGGACTTGCTGCCGGCAGCCCGCGGTGGCGAGCTGCTGGCGCGAGCCAAGCACGGCCGAACAGCAGCCCGGCTCGCATGCGCAGAACTGTTCGCAGGCGAAGCCCCAGATCGTGTGCACATGCCCTGGTGGGTGGGGCGCTCCTGGCCGAATTGGCAGATCAATCGAATCTGCGCCAAGCACTGGCCGAAAGCCTGGCAGGATGTGGAAGTGCAGGTGCAGCTCGGTGCGCGCTTTCGTCGCATCCCGGCCGTGCGTTACTTTCAAGCGTTTCAGATCAGCGGATCAACCCGACGCTTGATTTGGGGCCGCGGCTAGTTTGGAACGAAAGAACTGCGTCTTCTCTTCCAGGCGGATGCGGAAGCTCGCGTCCACGGGCCCACGAATTGCTTCGTACTGTGCGTGGATCTGTGCCGTGGCGTCGCCGTCCTGAGGATGCTCGGCGAGTAAGCGGGCAAGATCGCGCGGCGCGTCTTCCACCCGCGGCGTGATTCCATCGGCATCGACCAAGCTCCAAGCCGGCGCTTCCTCGGTCTGCTCTGCATCGCGCAAACAGAAGTTACTGCACTTCATATCGCGCATGCCAAAGCCGTGTTCATGAAGCCTGCCGAGCCAACGCGCAAGTTCAGCGGTCGATTCAAGTCGCGCCGGCGCACCTTCGACAAAGCGAGTCGCGATCCATTCTCCCTCTGGATGTTTGAGCCAGGCCAAAGCCTGAGCGGCGTCGATTCCGAGGATTTCCAACGCAGCCAGGTTGCGATAAGCCAGACGGCCGGGGCCACCGACGAGGGCGCGGCGCACGGCTTGGCCAGCGCCCGGCCGCGGATAGAACTTCCACACCACCGCGCCGGCTCGCACCGTGCTGCTCCGCGGGCCTTGCGAGAGGACTTGCAGGCCCTGCTGCGTGGCAAGCGGCCAGCCTGGTGCTTCGTCCGAGAATCCGCGCCGGCGTGCGCCACGCTCATCGGCTTGGAAATCGGAACAATCGCGAAAAGCGCGCAGACTGCGTCGCCAAGCGCGCCGGTGACGCAGCTTGTTGCTTCGCTGCACCAGTCTCGCGACCTCCCAGTTTGGCAGAGCCTCCGCATGCGCCTCGAGCAAGGTCGGTGCCCAATCGCGTGCTCGTTCGGGGTCGAGACCGGACAAGAGTCGCGCGAGCGAATGGTAGATCTGCTCGGGGGGCGCCGGCACTGCGGAGACTTGCGCGTGGCCGAGGTCGAGCGGGAGGAGCTGCCGTTCTCCGTCTTTGTCAGTGCACCACAGAAGATCGTCGAGCGCCAAGTCGCGGTCGATCCAGCGCGCCTTGTGTAAGGCTGCCAGGGAGTAGGCGGTGGCCTCATCGGGCTGCGCGGTCTGCCCTTGCCAGAAGGCCCGGGCGAAGAGTCCGATTGCGGATCCAAGTTGAGCCGAATCTGCGCGTAAGGGCACGCCTAAGCGTGCGGCCAAGCGTTGCCAGGCCTCGTATTCGCGCTGGGCCGGGGCCATGGATACCAAACGGCGCAAGCTCTCACTGCGTCGTCGTGGATGAAAGATCTTGAGGAGCCAGCCATCCGGCGCGGCGAATGTGTCGTGGGCATCCAAGCGCAAGACGGTGCGCTGAGGCGAGACGCGCAGGAGATCGCCCTCGCCGGCCAGCGCGCGCTTGAGCAAGCTCGCTAATCCCGCCGCTTTTGGTTCACGCACGCCGATTTGCTCGCGAATCCAGGCGAGGTTCTCGGTGTGTTGGCCGTCTGGCATGGGGCCACGCTACCAGCAGGGCGGCGCGACTACCATGCAGCTCGGGTCGCTGTGCCCGCCCGCTGTCTTGATTCTGACCCGCGCGTACCTCGGCGAGATCCTGCGTCACCTGGCTTTGGTCCTGGCCGGGGTGGTCTTCCTGTTGGCACTCGGCGCTGCGGTGAAAGCTTCCTCGACTGCGCAAGGCGCGCCAGTTTGGGTCGCGCTGACGCTCGTCCCGCTCTTTGTTGGCAACGCATTACCGTACTTTTTCCCGGTCGGTTTGATGACGGCGACGGTTCTGACTTACGGGCGCATGGCAGCCGACCGCGAAGAAGTCGCGCTGCGAGCCGCTGGGTGTACCCCGCAACGGCTGTTGATCCCGGCCGTGCTTGCCGGGCTGTTGTTGACCGCCGCGACCTACCCGCTGACTTCGCGCATCATGCCGGACATCTACCGGATCATGCGCGAACTTGTGGTGCACTCGCAGATTGCGGCAATCGAGAACACCAACCCCGGCGCCAACGAGTTCCACTTCCAGGGATTGCATCTGGTCTGGAGTGATCGCGATCGCGATGGTTCTTTTCGCGAGGTGGTGGTCGCGATTGATCAGGACACGGCCGCCACGATTGGCAGCGACGACGCCGAACTCGCCGGCGGCTTGCGCCTGCGCGCCGACCGAGCACGCATGGATGTGCGCGCCGAGCAGCTCGTGTTTCGCTTCGATCGCTTGCGCACCCTGTCCGATGAGGGCAGCGAATCTCCTTGGCAGGCTTCCAACACCGAAACGACCTGGCTGACGATTGACTTAGCGAGCCTTCTGACGCTCAAGGGCAAACAACAGCGCTTTCGGCCCAAAGCTTTGACTTCACGCGAGCTGAAAGAGCTGATCGCGGAACCCCTGCCGGACACGACCGAATCGGATCAGTTGAAAGTCCGGCTGGTGTATTGGCAGCGCTGGGCCGGCGCTTGGAGTGCTTTACCCGTCGCCTTGTTAGGGGCCCTGGTGGGTTGGCGCCTGCGCCGAGGCGGCTTCTTGACCGGATTCGCCGCAGCCTTGGGCGTGTTGCTTGCCGTCAACTATCCGTTGCACTTCCTCGGTGAAGCTCTCTCGCGCAGTGGTGCGCTGGCGCCGATTTGGGGTGCCTGGCTGCCGACCGGAGGCTTGCTTTTGGTCGTTATCGTGCTGGGACTGCGAGGGAGGGGGACATGATGCGCCGCCTCGATCGCTATGTGCTGACCTCCTTTCTGCGTCATTGGTTGGTGGTCGGTGCCGCTTTCGTTGTGCTCTTCACCGTGCTCGATCTGGTCGGCCACAGTGACGAGATCGGCGATGCCAAGAAGGCTTACGGCTCAGTCGGCTTTTCGGTTCTGAAGTACTACCTGCTCAACGCGCCTTTCTTCCTGGTTCAGTTCGCTCCCTACGTCACTTTGCTGGCTGCGCTGTCGACGGTCATGCAACTGCTGCGCAATCGCGAATGGACGCCGATGCTGACGGCAGGTCGCTCTGCTTGGCGCGCTTTCCTTCCAATGCTCGCGGCGGCCTTCTTGATTGGCTTGGGACTCGCGCAACTTCGCGAAAGTGGTTTCCACCGCTTGCAGCTGGAGCGAGCCCAACTGCAAAGCAAACTATTCGAGCAAGAAGATTGGCGCCCGGAAGAGCTGTGGCTGCGTGGGCCACGCGATCAGCGCGTGCAGATCGACGCGTTTGAACCGCATGGGGAAAGTGGCGATGGTTGGGCGCGGGTGATCGGGCTTGAAGTCTTTTCGCTCGGCCCACGCGGTGAGGACGTGACGCTGCGAGCCGATGCGGCACGCTGGGATGGCATCGGCTGGTACCTCGAAAACGGCCGCCGCACCCTGGCTGGCGATCGGGCCAGTGAAACCCAAGTTGCCCGCCTCGATATGCCCGGTTTTGAGCCGCGCGACATTCTGCGTGCTTGGGTCGGCCAGAATCAGCCGCTGGAACTGACCCGGGCCGATGCCGCCGAATTGCTGGCGCGCGATTCGGGTCACCGTCAGGCCGCGACCCTGCGCTGGAGCTTGGCTGCCGCGCCCTGGGTTCACCTCGTGCTGCTGCTGATCGGACTGCCATTCGTGCTCAATTTCGAACGCCGCAGTTCGCTCGAAGGAGTTGCAGTCGGGCTGTTGCTGTGTGCGCTGTTCTTCGTGGCGGATTTCCTGTTCCAGGACCTCGGGCAAAGAGGGGTACTGAGCCCTTGGCTGGCGGGCACCGCTCCGGTGGTGCTTTTTGGCGCGCTGGGGCTGCTGGGGCAAGATCGCCTGGCAACCTGAAACGCGGTTTTGACAGAAATCTGGATCGGCAGATCGCACAATACTGGGATGCGCTTTGCTCCGCTGCTCCTGCTGCCGTTGGTGGCCTGCTCCTCGCCCGGGGAAGAGGCCCGGATTGTTGGTGACGCTTCCTTCCGGATGATGCGTTTTCATGATGCATACGCGGCCTATGCCTCGATCGAAGAGCCCGACGACGAGGTTCTCCGGCTGGTCGAAGAATCGCGCTACCGTTCGATCTTGCAAAGCGCCCGCGACCTCGTGCACGTCAACCGAATCGATGATGCACTGCGTCTGCTCGATGAGCTCGAGCTCGAGCGCCCGAATGGCGAAGGCATCGGCGAGATTCGCGATGCCGCCTATCGCCGCAAGGCGGCCGAGCTAGCCGACTCCGGCGAGCAATTGCTCGACGACGGGTTCCCCGAGGCGGCGCTGCGCACCTATCGCGAGGCCTTGCGTTGGAACTCCAACAACGAAGCAGCCCAGCGGGGGCTGCGTGAATCGGAACGCCTCGCCGGGGCGCGCGCCGAACGCGGTGAAGCCTTGTACTTTGAAGGCCTCGACCAAGTCCTCGAAGGCAAGCGCACCCAAGCTCATACCTCATTTGCGCACGCTGCCGAACTGCTTGGCTCGGATAGCCGCGCGGTGGATCAGGTTCAGGCTCTGTCCGAAGAGCTAGCCGCCGAGCTCACCTTGGAAGCTCGGATGCTGCTCGACAATGGCTTGCTCGGCGGTGCCTGGCTGGTGCTTAGCGATGCCGTTCGCCTCGACCCAGCGAACCTCGATGCCAACTCGATGTACGCCGAAGTCGATCGCGAGCTCGAAGCGCGCCGCCTGTTGAACTCGGCAGACATTCATGTACGTGGTGGTCGCATGGATGCGGCTTCCGTGGTGCTTGAGCGGGTGCTGGAAGTCACCGGTGAGACCTACTCCACGCAGGTCGAACGGCTGGCAGAGCGTGCGTTCACGGAAGCTGCGGCGCGCGATTACAAGCTCGCGCGAGCATGCGAACTCGACAATCAGGTCGTGCGCGCAGTGGCTTTGTACGAGAACATTCTGCGCGTCACCGAAGGCTACCGCTTTGAAGACCTACGTCTGCGTGTGGACAATCTGCAGCGGCGTATTGATCTGGCCTCGAAGGCTTACACCATCGCGCGTCAGGCCGAGGCAAGTGGCAATACCGACGGCTATCGCCAGGCTCTCGAGGATTGCCTCGAGCTCGCGGGTGACTATCGCGATGCCTACGAGCGCTACCGGCGCTTAATCGGCAAGTAGGTGGCAAACGGTCCGGATGGTGGAGACGATGGGGATCGAACCCACGACCTTCGCATTGCGAACACGACGCTCTCCCAACTGAGCTACGTCCCCACGCTTTCCGGACCACGGCACTCACACCATGCGGCACCGTGAAGGCCGATTAGGATAATCGCAGCGTTTGGCTTCGTCCATGTCCACCCCGCGCAAAGTTGCTGCTCTGCCCTTCGACGTCCGCCCGGGCGAAGTGGGCCAGAATCTCGCTGTCGTGATGGCCGCCATCGAGGTCGCAGCGGCGGCGCAAGTGGGTTTGCTGTGTCTCCCCGAGAAGTGGACGACCAGCTTCCTGCCTCGCTATGCCGCCGCTGAAATCGAAGCGAGCGAAGCGGCTTTGCAAAGCGTGCACTCACAAGCTGAGGCCGCGCAAATCACTGTCGTCGGTTCGGCGCCGGCGGGGCAAGGTTCGAGCGGCAAGCCGTACAACCAAGTGCATTTCTTGGGAGCGGGGGGAATGCGTCGCCCCTATGCCAAGCGGGCGCTGTTCTCTCCAACCGGAGAGGGGCGTCAGGTCGCGCGCGGCGAGGGTCTGCCCCCGACACTCGAGACGCCGGTCGGTCAGGTTTGCGCCGTGGTTTGCTACGACCTACGGTTTCCCGAAATCACTCGGGCGGCTTTCTACGAACAGGCAGATTTCTTGCTCGTTCCAGCGCAATGGCCGCACCCGCGCACCGACATCTGGGAACTGCTCTGTAAAGCGCGTGCGGCCGAAAATCAGCAATGGCTGCTGAGCTGCAATCGAGCAGGCGTGGCCGGTTTAGATGGCAAGCACGAGATGGATTTCCCCGGGACCGCGTTGTTGATGGACCCTTACGGTGAAACCGAGGCGCGCTGCGACGACGGCGAACTTCTTGTTGCGCAGGCCGATTTGGAGCGTTCTGCAAGTTGTCGCAAGCGGGTCCCTTGTCTCCGGGACCTGCGGATGGCCGGGCTAGGGTTAGGTTCGGCCGGGTCCGACCGATAGAATTCCATCCTCATGGCTGACTCTCCAGCTTTCGCGGCTTCTGCGCCGCGCGCCGCAGCCGGAGCAGCGACTTTCGCTGCTGCGCTTAGCATCTCCTTGTCGGCCCCCTCGCTGACGGATCCGCTACTTCCGGGGCTTGCTTTCGTCGTGGTTTTTCCGCTCGTCGCTGCCTTTGTCGTCGCGTGGATCCTTGGCAAGCTGCCGTTTCTTCAAGACGAACGCACGATCGCAATTGCGAGCTCGGTTGCCGTTGCTTTGCCGTGGTTGTTGGTCGCGGGTGCACCGCTGGCTCGCCAGCCATGGATCCTTTGGGTCGGCTTGATCCTGGCGGCGATGTTGCCACTTTGGATGCTGCGCACTCGTGGCAGCATTCCGTCCGCCCTCGCTGCGGCCGTTCTGCTCTGTGCGCTCCCGGAATCGGATCTCAGGTTTGGCAGTGGCTCGGGGCTGCGTCCGCTCGTGGTGGTCGGCATGGACTCGTCGAACTGGCGCTTTATCGAAGAGATGATCGCCGAGAATCCCGACGACCTTCCCGCACTGCAAGAGTTGATGGAGCGGGGTGCTTGGGCGCCGCTCGAATCGGAAACCCCGACGGCATCGGCGCGCATTTGGACGATTCTGGCGACCGGCGTCAACGACGAACAGAACGGAATCAAGAACTTCGGTGACCGACGTTCCGATTTGCGCGCGGGCCGCGTCTGGGATGCGGTGCTCGAACCAAGCGAGGGCGAGCCTGTAGGAACCGCCGGTGTAGTCGCTTGGTTGATCAATACGCCCTCGGACGAACGCGAAGGCTTGAAGTTCAATACTCCGGGCTGGGTCACCGGAATTCGCGAAGCGCGTCCGGCGGCAGCGAACCCAGCCAAAGTGCTGGAAAGCATGGGCGAGGACGCGACCAATCGCCCGGGCTTCATGGAGCTATTCGGCGCGATGAATTCCTCGATGGCCGTGGCCAACGCAGATCATGCCTGGAAGCACGTCAATACTGCGCTTGAGCTAGTCCTCGGCAAGCTCTTCTCGGGTTTCGGCAAAGAAGACCTGACTTGGCGCATGAAGATCATGCGCGACCGCATTAACGCCGACGTGTTCTTCGAGCTATCGAAGCGGAATAACACCGACTTCACGGCCTTGGTGATGTACGGCACCGATCAGTTGGGCCACTTCTACTGGAAGTATCACGAAGCCAAGTACGGCAACCCCGAGCTATTCCCTTCCGTGAAGCCGGTCGAAGTCAGGCGCATGGGCGAAGCCATCCGTGATTCCTATCGGGCTTGCGATGTCGTGCTGGCGCGTTTGCTCGAGAAGGCCGATCTGGGCGAGATCACCCTGATGCTTTGCTCCGACCATGGCATGCAGCCGCTCGAAGAATCGCGAGACGACAAGATGCTCAAGCTGCGCGGTGGCGCGGTGCTTTCGGCGGCCGGAGGCGGCCCCGATGGCGCGGGCGCCGAAATGATGGCCAACTTCACGACATCGAATGTGGACAAGGCGCTGTACGTCTCGGCCAAAAAGAGTGGCGCCGATGGACGCCGTGAATTGAATGAGTTACGCATGGTCCTCGAGGAAGCGCGCAATATCACCGCGGATCAGCCACTCTTCACATTGTCCTTTCCAGATAACACGGTGCAGGCTTCGCTGCGCATTGACTTCCTGGAAGAGAACATGAACTCACTCGAAATGGACCACGATCTACGCATTGGCGACGTGGTGGGCAAGGCGAGCGAGGTCTTCGAGATTGAAACGCGTTCCGGCCGGCATACCTTGACGGGCTTCTTCTTGCTTGCTGGGCCGGGGGTGAAGCAAGGCGCAAAGTTAGAGCCGGTGACGATTTACGACGTGGCGCCGACCATGCTCTACGCGATGGGCAAGGCAGTCCCAGAGGACTTGCCAGGCCGAGTGATCACCGAGGCATGGACCAGCGAGCACACGCAGGCCTTTGCGCCACGATCGATCCCTGGCGGACTGCCACTGCCTCCGACCATTGAGCGCACCGATACAGCCGCCGAGCTTGAGGCAGAGGCCAACCGGCTTGCCGAGTTGGGCTATAACGACAAGAAGCCTGTGCCAGCGACGCCGGACGAGCAGGAGTAGGCGCGGATTCGAGAATCCACCCTGGGGCAAATGCCCGGACGGGGCTACAATCTTCCGTTTCGCAGGCCGAACCCGGCCGTGTGAAACGCGTCGCATTCGCGGCCTCCCGTCATGAGCAAGGTCTACCTCGTTTCCGCCTGCCGCACTCCGATCGGCAAGTTCCAAGGTGCTTTTTCCAGCATGCGTGCTCCCGAGTTGGGCGCACTCGCCGTCGCCGAGGCGATGCGCCGTGCGGGCGTCGCTGGCGAATCGATTGACGAAGTCATTCTGGGCAATGTGCTCCAGGCAGGAGTCGGGCAGAACCCTGCGCGCCAAGCGGCACGCGGCGCCGGCATCCCGGACACCGTTGCACCCTTCACTGTCAACAAGGTCTGCGGCTCGGGACTCAAAGCCGTGATGCTTGCAGCCCAGTCGATCAAGGCGGGGGACAACGAACTCGTCGTTGCTGGCGGCATGGAGTCGATGAGCAACGCGCCCTACTTGGTTCCCTCGGCGCGCACCGGTGCACGATTGGGCGATGCCAAGTTGGTCGACGCAATGGTGCATGACGGTCTTTGGGACGTCTACTCCAACAAGCACATGGGCCTGACCGGAGAACTGGTCGCCGATGAATACAAGATCAGCCGCGAACAACAAGACGCGTATTCGGCCGCTTCGCACAATAAGGCGGAAGCTGCTTGGGAAGACGGCAAGTTCGACGCCGAGACTTTCGATGTCGCTGTGCCGCAGCGCAAGGGCGATCCTTTGATCGTGCGCCGCGACGAGGGCATTCGCAATGGCATGACCGCCGAGTCGCTGGCTGGCTTGCGTCCCGCATTCGTCAAGGAAGGCTCGGTGACGGCGGGCAATGCCTCGCAAATCTCCGATGGAGCCTCGGCGCTGATCGTCGCTTCGGAAGCGGCGGTAGAGAAGCTGGGCTTGAAGCCCATCGCCGAGATCACCGGCTACGCAGCCGGCGGCATGGCTCCAGAGTGGGTCATGATGGCGCCCAAGGCTGCCGTCGAGAACCTCGAGGCACGCACCGGCACCTCGCGGCATGATTACGACCTGCTCGAGATCAACGAGGCCTTCGCTTCCGGTGCCTGCTCGCTGGTCAAGACCCTCGAGCTCGACGCTGATCGCGTCAATTTGCACGGTGGTGCCGTTGCCTTAGGTCACCCGATTGGCGCGAGTGGCGCGCGCATTTTGGTCACCCTGCTGCACGCGATGCAAGATCGCGGCGCGCAAACAGGCTTGGCCACCCTTTGTTTGGGCGGTGGCAACGCCGTCGCTTTGGCCGTCAAGGCCTGCTAGTTCCGGTTCCTTCGTACATCTTCTGCACTTCACATGTCTGACTCGCTGCAAGTTTCTGTCATCGGCGCCGGCACCATGGGCAATGGCATCGCCCAGGTCTTCGCTGACTTTGGCCACCAAGTCACTCTGATCGATCTCAGCGAGGCTGCGCTGGAACGCGGCATGGCGGCGATCGCGAAGTCCTTGGATCGCTTCGTCAAGAAAGAGAAGAAGACCCAGGAAGAGGTCGACGCGATCCTGGCTCGCATTTCGACCGCATCGGATCTCGCGAGCGGTGTGCAGTCGGCCGATCTTGTCGTCGAAGCAGTCTTCGAGAACGAGAAGGTGAAGATGGATATCTTCCGCACGATCGATGAAGCGGCGCCGGCTCATGCGGTGCTGGCCTCAAATACTTCGTCGATCTCGATCACCAAGATCGCCAATGCGACCAAGCGCCCCGAGCAGGTGATCGGCATGCACTTCATGAACCCGGTCCCGCTGATGAAGCTGGTCGAGATCATTCAAGGCGAGCGCACCAGCGAAGAGACCCTGCAAAAGACCATTGCTTGGTCCGAGGGTTTGGGCAAAGTCGTGGGCATTGCCCAGGACTACCCCGGATTCATCGCCAACCGCATCTTGATGCCGATGATCAACGAGGCTGCATTCGCTTTGATGGAGGGCGTCGGCACGCGCGAGTCGATTGATACGGTCATGAAGTTCGGCTGCAACTTCCCGATGGGCCCGTTGACACTGGCGGATTTCATCGGTCTCGACATCTGCGTGAACATTTTGGATGTCCTTCACGATGGCCTGGGCGATCCCAAGTATCGCTGCTGCCCTTTGTTGCGTCGCATGGTTGAGGCCGGCAAGCACGGGGTGAAGAGCGGTGAAGGCTTCTACACCTACGGGAACTAGAAAAATCCCGATCCTGGCTTAGGGACACAGGTTCGCAATCCGGAAACAAGCTTCAGGCGCGAACGAGGAGGAACCGATTTGTTTGGAGGGGGATTCACCATGACCAAGACCGAAGACAGCCTAGGGAAAATCGAGACGGCCTTGTCCGCAACTCGCTGGGATCCCGCTCTGTGCGCCGAGATTCGGTCGGTCTATCACGCCGCAACGAGTCACGGCGTGTTTGCTGCGCTGACGACTCCGGAACGGATGACTCGCTTCCTCGAGAAGCATGTCTGGGCCGTTTGGGACTTCATGTCGCTGATGAAGGGCGTGCAGGAAGTTCTCGCGCCGGTGAGCCGGCCTTGGCAGCCCAGCCCGCAGCCCAGCCTGACTCACATGATGAACGAGATCGTGCTCGAAGAGGAATCCGGCTTCCAGATGGATGGCCGGGCAGTCTCGCATTTCGAGTACTACTTGTTCGCGATGCGCTCGGCCGGCGCCGATACGCAGCAAATCGACGGCTTCCTGGCCGCGTTACGCGATGGAGTGGCCTGGGAAGACTGCCTAGAGCGCTTTGCGCCTTCGCCGGCGGCCCGATTCGTGCGTGTAACCATGGAGTTAGCAGATGCTGCTCCGGCGGACCGGATCGCGGCATTCGCGCTGGGTCGCGAACAGCTGATTCCAGCAATGTTCCCCATCCTATCCAGCAATCTGGGCATGCCACGCCACGGGCGCGACTTCGAGCCTTTTCGGACCTACCTGGATCGGCACACCGAAATCGATGGCGAGGAGCACGGCCCTGCGACGCAACGCATGCTCGAAGTTTGGGCTTCCGACGAGCCTGCTGCTGGCCTCGCAGCCCTTCGCGCGATTCGCGCACGGGTTGACCTCTGGGACAGCATCGTGTCCGCGGTTTCCGACTTGCCAGCGGCGGACTGAGTCTCAGCTTGAGGCAGGCTCGGAAAGGACTGCCTCAGACCATTTCTTCCTTTCCAGACTGACCCCGCGATGGGAAAATCCGGGGTCCGTCCAATGACGACAAAGCCATGGATTTTGCTCTGAATGAAGAAATGGAAATGATTCGCGACTCGGCTCGCGAGTACGCCGAGCGCGCACTCAAGCCGCACGCCGCGAGTTTCGACGCAGCTGAAGAATTCCCGACCGCAGCCATTCAGGAAGCGGCCGAGGCAGGCTTCTTGGGCCTCACGGTGCCCGAGGAATACGGCGGCGCTGGTTTGGGCAATATCCACGCAGCGATCTTGCTTGAAGAAGTCAATCGCTGGGATCCCTCGGTCGGTGTGACCATTTCGGTTCACATGTCCTTGTCGTGTTCCTGCATCAACAAATGGGGCAGCCCGGAAGTGAAGGCAAAGTACTTGCCCAAGCTTGCAACCGGAGAGTTGCTCGGCGCTTACTGCCTGACGGAGCCGGGTGCCGGTTCTGACGCCGGCAGCATGCGCACGCGGGCCGTGAAAGTCGATGGCGGCTGGAAGATCACCGGCACCAAGTCGTGGATCACCACGGGTCCACAAGCCGGTCTGTACATCGTTTACGCGGTCACCGACCCCGATGGTCGCCGTGGCTCCAATGTCGGCGCGTTCTTGGTCGAACGCACCATGGAAGGCGTCACCGTCGGCAAGAAGGAAATCAAGTTGGGGCTGCGAGGCTCTTCGACCACCGAAATGATCTTCGACGAGGTCTTCGTGCCTGACGAGAATCTGATGGGCGACGGCCTCAATGGCTTCAAGATCGCGCTCGACACGCTCGACGGCGGTCGCATCGGCATTGCCGCGCAATCCTTGGGCATTCACCGTGCTTGCCTCGAAGAGTCGGTGAAGTACTCGAAAGAGCGCGAGCAGTTCGGCAAGCCGATTGGTGCTTTCCAGGGCATTGCATGGAAGCTTGCCGACATGGCTACCTCCCTGGAAGCCAATCGCATGCTGGTTTGGCATGCCGCGTGGTTGCGCGATAGCGGGCAGCCCTGCACCAAGCAATGCTCGATGGCCAAGTTGGCCGCATCGCGTGCTTGCAACGCCGCCGCGCAGGATGCCGTGCAGATTCACGGCGGCGCCGGCTACACAAAAGAGTTCCCGGTGGAGCGTCATTACCGTGACGCGCGCATTACCGAGATCTACGAAGGCGCCACGGATATTCAGCGTCTGGTCATCTCCCGTCACCTGTAGGCCTTCGCGATGGACATTCTTACTACCCAACCGACCAACTTCGATCTCAGCGAAGAGCAAGAGATGATCCGCGAGACCGTGCGACGGTTTTCGCTGGAAGTCGTGAAGCCTGGCGCTGCCGAGGCCGACGAAAAACAGGAATTGAACCACGCGGCCTGGGAAGGCATGAAAGAGCTCGGCTTGACCGGTATCTGCTTCGATGAGAAGTGGGGCGGCGCCGGCCTGGACACGCTCTCCTACATCATTGCGGTCGAAGAGATCTCGCGCGTCTGCGCCTCGACCGGTTTGACCCTGGCTGCGCACACCTCGCTCGGTACTTATCCGATTTACGCTTGGGGCAGCGAAGCGCTAAAAGAGCGTTACATGACCGGTTTGACCGCCGGCGAGTACATGGGTGCTTACGGTTTGACGGAACCCAATGCCGGTTCCGATTCGGCGGGCACGATCACGACCGCGGTGCGCGACGGCGATGATTACATCATCAACGGCCAGAAGTGCTTCATCACAAATGGCAGCTACGCCAAGCCGTTCATCATCACAGCGCAGACAAACTCTGAGCTCGGTTCGAAGGGCATTGTTGCGATCGTGATCGATCGCGATACCGAAGGCTTCAGCGTTGAAAAAGGCGAAGAGAAGCTCGGCATGCGCGGATCCGACTGGACGAATCTGTTCTTCACCGATTGCCGCGTGCCGGCCAAGAACAAACTCGGACCGAAAGGCGAAGGATTTGCGACCTTCATGAAAACGCTTGAGGGCGGCCGCATTTCAATTGGCGCTTTGTCGCTGGGTTTGGCGCAAGGCGCCTTGGACGAAGCGGTGCAGTACTCGATGGAACGCGAGCAGTTTGGCCGCCCGCTTTGCGAGCACCAAGCCGTCGCGTTCAAGTTGGCCGACATGCAGACCGAGATCAACGCTGCGCGGCACATGGTTTATCACGCCGCCCGCCTGAAAGACCAAGGCAAGCCCTTCGG